>CANRGP010000111.1 GCA_947630085.1 uncultured Lachnospiraceae bacterium | reverse complement strand
CCGGGAGGCGTCGGTCCTGACGGAGGCCGGGGAGGAGAAGACGCTTGCGGCGGAGGAGCTTGAGCTGGGATACCGGACCAGCTGCATTCCGAAGAACGGTTATCTGGTTTTGGAGGCGGTCCTTGAGCTGTCTGCCGGAGAGCGGGAGCAGATCCAGGCGAAGATGGATGAGCTCGCGGTTTTGCGCAGAACGAAGCAGCCGCTTGAATACCCCAGTGCGGGAAGTATGTTCAAACGCCCGGAGGGATATTTTGCGGGGAAGCTGATCGACGACGCGGGACTTCGGGGATATGCTGTCGGAGGCGCCCAGATTTCCGAGAAGCACTGCGGCTTCGTGGTCAACCGGGGCGGGGCGACGGCGGAGAATGTGCTCGACCTCTGCCGCCATGTCAGCGATGTGGTTTACGGGAAGTTCGGCGTCAGGCTGGAACGTGAAGTGAAATATCTGGAGTGATGGATCATGAGATTGGTGATTGTTACCGGAATGTCGGGAGCCGGAAAAACCGTAGCATTAAAGATTCTGGAAGATATGGGGTACTACTGTGTGGATAATCTTCCCATTCCCCTGATGAGGGAATTTGCGTCGCTGATTTCGGGTAATCCGGATAAATCGTCGGAAAATGTGGCGCTGGGGATCGATATCCGGAGCGGCCTGGAGCTCCCTCAGCTTGACCAGGTGCTGAGCGACTGGCGCAGGGACGGCTTTAACTGTAAGGTGCTTTTCCTGGATGCCAGCGATGAGACGCTCATCAAGCGGTATAAGGAGACGAGGAGAAGCCATCCTCTGGCCGGAACCGGCCGTATCGGCCAGGGGATCGCAAGAGAGCGGGAGCAGCTTTCCTTCCTGAAAGAAGAGGCGGATTACATTTTCGATACCAGCAAACTCCTGACCAGGGATCTGAGAAAAGAGATCGAAAAGCTGTTTACGGAGGATCCCGTCTATGACAACCTGTTTATCACCGTCCTCTCCTTCGGATTTAAATACGGGATCCCCACGGACGCGGACCTGGTGTTCGACGTGCGCTTTCTTCCCAACCCGTTTTACGAGGAGTCCCTCAGGCCGCTGACCGGCGAGGATCCGGGAGTGCGGGATTACGTGATGAAGGGAAACACCGCGGAGATTTTTTTGACGAAGCTCTTTGATATGGTTGATTTTCTTGTGCCCAATTACGTCCAGGAGGGAAAGACCCGCCTCCTGATCGCGGTGGGATGCACCGGCGGCCGCCACCGCTCGGTGACTGTCGCCAGGGCTCTTTACGAGCATCTCAGACAGATCCGGCCGCTCGGGCTGAAATTGGAGAATCGGGATATGGATAAAAAACGGCAGCAGACGGAATAGCCTGCGGACAGGAGAAAAAAATGTCGTTTTCGTCAGGAGTCAAAGAGGAACTTTCCCGGCAGATCAGTCCTGCCAGGCACTGCAGGATCGCCGAAATCGCGTCGATTCTCTGCCTCTGCGGTCATGTGAGCATCGATGAAAATGACCGCTGCGTCATCAAAATGTCGATGGAAAATGAAGCAGTTGCAAGAAAGTACTTTACATTGTTGGAAAAAACATTTAATATAAAAGCTGATATGATTACCCGGCGGGGTACGCACCCGCAGAGCGCGGGCTCCAGTATGGTGCTGGTCTCGTCAGACCACGAGGCCCGGAAAATTCTTCTGGCGACGAAGCTTATGGATCCGGACGGCCGGATCGGAGAGGATATGTCGGCGGTGAAAGGCCGCGTGATCCAGAGCACCTGCTGTCGCCGAGCTTTCCTCAGGGGAGCGTTTCTTGCCGCCGGTTCTGTCAGCGATCCGGAGAAGTTTTATCATTTTGAGATTGCCTGTCCGTCCGGAGAGAAAGCGTCTCAGATCCGGGAGATCATCGCATCTTTCGGTATGGACGCGCGGATTGTACTCAGAAAAAAGTACCATGTGGTTTACGTGAAGGAAAGCAGCCAGATCGCTGATCTGCTGAACGTCATGGAAGCGCCGCAGGCACTGATGGACTTTGAGAATATCCGTATTCTTAAAGAGATGCGCGGAAGCGTCAACCGAAAGGTCAACTGCGAGACGGCCAATATCAACAAGACCGTTTCCGCGGCCGTGAAGCAGCTTGAGGACATCGAGTACATAAGAGACACAGTCGGATTTGACAGCCTGCCCGAGAATCTTGCGAGAATCGCCGAGGAGAGGCTTGCCAGACCGGAGGCAACTCTGAAGGAATTGGGGGAGACACTGGATCCGCCGGTGGGAAAATCAGGGGTAAACCATCGGCTGAGAAAACTATGCAGCCTGGCGGGACAGCTAAGGGAGGATCATGGAGCGGGCGGCGGACGGATCCGCCCGTGAAATCAGGAGGGAAAGAGGATTATGTTGAAAAAAACCGTTACGATTAAGCTGGAGAACGGCCTGGAAGCGAGGCCCGTGGCAATGCTCGTGCAGATGGCGAGCCGGTATGCGAGCAGCATCTATATGGAATCCGAGTCCAGAAGGGTGAATGCAAAAAGCATCATGGGAATGATGACCCTGGGCCTGATGCCCGGCGAAAAGGTAGTCGTTACGGCGGATGGCGCCGATGAGGAGAACGCCATTGAGCAGATCGAGACATATCTGACAGAAGGATAAAAGCAGATAGACAGGGAAGGAGTTTGCGGTCCGCAGACTCCTTTTTATCCGACAGGAGAAGAAACGCCCTGCCGGATCCTATAAGAAAGGAGGAGCCGTTATGGCATTCACCCACCTTCATGTCCATACCGAATACAGCCTGCTGATGGACGGCGGCGCGGGGCAGGTGGCCATGGCGGA
>CANRGP010000110.1 GCA_947630085.1 uncultured Lachnospiraceae bacterium | reverse complement strand
CGACAAGATCATGGAGCTGATGGATGCTGTCGACAGCTGGATCCCGGATCCGCAGCGTGAGACCGACAAGCCCTTCCTTATGCCTGTTGAGGATGTGTTCACCATCACCGGCCGCGGTACCGTTGCTACCGGCCGTGTAGAGCGCGGAACCCTGAAGCTGAATGAGGAAGTTGAGATCGTCGGCATCAGCGACGAGACCCGCAAGACCGTTGTAACCGGTATCGAGATGTTCCGTAAGCTGCTTGATATGGCTCAGGCCGGCGACAACATCGGCGCTCTGCTCCGTGGTGTTCAGAGAACCGAGATCGAGAGAGGCCAGTGCCTTGTAAAGCCCGGATCCGTTAAGTGCCATCACAAGTTTACCGCTCAGGTTTACGTCCTGACCAAGGACGAGGGCGGCCGCCATACTCCGTTCTTCAACAACTACCGTCCGCAGTTCTATTTCCGCACCACCGATGTGACCGGTGTCTGCGAACTGCCGGCAGGCGTTGAGATGTGTATGCCGGGAGACAACGTAGAGATGACCGTTGAGCTGATCCATCCGGTAGCCATGGAGCAGGGACTTCGCTTCGCTATCCGCGAGGGCGGACGTACCGTTGGTTCCGGAAGAGTTGTTTCCATCATCGAGTAATATAATCAGAAATCAGCAATAAAGCGCAAAAACAGCCGCCTCATGTACGCATGGGGGGCTGTTTTTTGCGTGACATAAAAACGTAAGCAAATCATAATAGTCTGTAAAGAGATTTTTGACGCGGAATATGGTAAGATGATGACACGAGGATATATTTGGAAACCGGACGACGAATGCTGCGGGGAGGAGGATATCGCCATGCTGGGAAGGAAGAACATATGCCTGTTGGTGGCTTTGTGTCTTGCGGTTCTGAGCCGGCCCTGCATTATTATTGCGGAGGCAGGAAACGGAAGGATCGCGGATATTGCCACTCCGGGAGACGGATCGGCGGAGACGGGAGATTTTGTCGTCGTCGGCGGGACGGCGGGCGTTGATTACCGCTATGAGGACCATATTTTGAGGATCCTGACCGGCACGCCGCTTGCCATATCAGGGGCCACTACGCAGGACCGTATTTATGTTGAAAGCGGGGTCAGCGCCAATGTGACGCTTTCCGGGGTCGAGATCCGGATCCCCCAATCGGTTCACGTTCCCGCATTTCAGATCGCGGACGGCAGCCAGGGCAACGTGACCGTTATCCTGGCGGACGGGAGTAAAAATGTGCTGCAGGGCGGATACTACTGTGCCGGTCTGCAGAAGAACGGTACAGGCGCTGTCGGCACGCTCACGATACGGTGCGTCCGCGGGGGAAGCTCGGCGCATTATTGCGGCGGCAGCTGCGGTTCGCTTTCGGCCACGGGTATCTGGGGAGCAGGGATAGGCGGCGGCAGCTCGCAGGATCCGAACAGCGCGTATAAGACGAAGAATATTGTTATCAGCGGCGGCAGCATCAGGGCCGTAAGCGTGACCAGAGGAGCGGGGATAGGCGCGGGAAGCCTTCTCAGCCCCCATAACGGCTCGGCCGAGAACATTGCGGTCCGGGGCGGGATCGTGGAGGCCGCGGGAGGAGATATGGCTCCCGGGATCGGCGATTCGGTGCATACAGTGACGATCAGCGGAGGAAAGGTGAGCGTACATGGAAGCGGGAACGCGCAGTACGGACAGGCGGGGATCCTGGGGCCGCTCAAGACCACAGATGCTTCCGGACGCCCGGGGAACGCCTATATCGCTGCAGATAAGATCGGCGACCACAGCGGACAGTCCGGCTGGTCCGGCGTCATTGTTGAGGGAAAGGAAGGAAAGGTATATGGATCGTCCGTCTCTCTTCATTATGATGCGGAGCTCCCCGAGGATGTGACGCTTACGATTCCGGAGGGTACAACGCTCACGGTCGGAAGCTCCTCCCTGAAGGTCAGGGGCAGGCTTCGCGTGAACGGGAAGCTTGTCGGGAAGGTCATATGCGATGATACCCGGGTCCGGCTTACGCTGGTCGGGGCCAGGGCCAGCGGGGACATAGAGAACGGAAACTATGCGTGTCCGAACACGGAGATCAAGCTTGTTCCCGACAAACCGGCGGCAGCGGATATGGTCTTTTCCGGATGGAAATGTACTCCCTCCGGGCTCCGGATCGATAACGACCGGTTTGTCATGCCTCAGGAGGCCGTCCGCATAGAGGCTCTGTATAAAAAGAAAGAGGACTGTACGGTCACTTTCGATCTCAACGGGGGAACCGCGGATAAAAAACCGGAGGCACAGAAGGTACAGGCAGGGGAGAATGCGGCGGAGCCGCAGGCAGCCCTGGTTCCGCCGGCGGGGAAATGCGTCTTTGACGGATGGTATACTCAGGCCGGGCAAAAGTGGAATTTTTCTTCTCCCGTACAGTCGTCCATGACTTTGACCGCCAGGTGGAAGGAACATTCTCCGGATACGGAGTGGACGCTGGAGGACGGGCGGCATTATCATAAATGCAAAAACGGCTGCGGAAGCCGTCTTGATGAGTCTGTTCATGTGTGGACCTCGTCCGGAGTCTGCAGCATCTGCAAATATGCCTGCCCGCACACAAAGACAGAGCGGAAAAACAGGAGGACGCCCACCTGCACGGAGGACGGATATACGGGGGACAGCGTGTGTACGGTCTGCGGCGCGGTGGTCAAGTCCGGATCCCGAATGTCCCGGACGGGACACAACTTCAAAAGCGGATGGAGCTATGACAGCACGCGGCACTGGAAGGTGTGCGCCGACTGCGGCGCCAGGGACGAGTACCAGTCCCATACGTTTACCAGATGGACGTCTTCGGACGGA
>CANRGP010000109.1 GCA_947630085.1 uncultured Lachnospiraceae bacterium | reverse complement strand
GCTCAGGCGGTCATCGCCCGCACCTGGCTTTACCGCCAGATGGACGACGGCGGACAGGTATCCGTGCCGGAGTTACGCCGGAATGCCGGAAATGGTTCTGGCGGTGCGTTCTCCGCGGCGGATCCGGAATATCCGGAGGAAGAACATTTTCTGGAATATTATGAGAAAGCAAAGACGGCCGCGTCGGAGACGGCGGGGCAGGTGATCTGTTATGACGGAAAGCTGATTGAGCCGCTGTTCCACCGGGCCAGCGCCGGAAAGACGCGCAGCGGCGGAGCGGGCTATCCGTATCTGCAGCCGGTGGACAGCAGCTTTGATGTAGAGGCGGAAGGGTATCTTACGGTGCTGGAATGGACACCACAGGAATTTGCCGCGCTGGCCGCGGCGGGAGCGGAAACGGCAGAGAGCGGAGACGCGGGCGGCAAGGGAGCCGCTTGGATCGCTGCGGGAAACATCGGCAAGAATAACGGTCAGACCTCATCAGGTGTCGAGGGAGGAATCGGCCAGGCCGCCGCCGGCAGCAGCGCCGCAGATCAGATCATGCAGACGCTCCAGCTGGTCTCGCGGGATTCCTCCGGCTATGTGGCCGAATATCAGATCGGGAGCCATATATACACCGGCGACGAGGTTCGGGAAATCTTCGGTCTGCCTTCTTTGGATTTTGTTTTCAAGAACCATGAAGGAAATATCCAGGCTGTCTGCAAAGGACAGGGCCACGCGCTCGGCTTGAGCCAGTACGGCGCCAATCATCTTGCCCTGGAGGGCTTAAGCGCCGAAGAAATTTTGAAATATTATTATCACGGCGTGACTGTGGAAGTTCAGGAAGAAACTTCTGCGGACTGAACGAACGCCGGCGCGGTGAAAATATTTCCGAATCCAATGAATAACTCCATCACCTCTGGCAAAACTACTACCGAGGTGATAACAATGAAAACGAAACTGAACCAATTATTCAAAGACAAGCTGTTCCTTGTCATGCTGGTGCTGGGCCTGCTGACTATCGTTGCCGCGGCAGGCGTCGTCACCATCCAGAGAGGAAATCTTCCGGGGGAGGAGAATCCGTACATCCAGATGGAGGATCCCGGTTCTCTGATCGCGGAGGAGACGCGGGGCGTGGCCGGCACGCAGCTGGCCGGCGATGCCAACGCCACGGAAAATGTAACGGCCCAGACCGCCGCTCCGTCTGAAGAAGAGACGAAACCGGCCGTAAGGGAGACCCGCGCATATGCGTTCGCGGAAGAAAAGGAACCCGAAGCGACGGAGGCCCCGGCCGCTCCGGCCGGAACCGGGATCGAGGCGGCAACGCCGCTGGTGCTGGATTTCTCCGACGCCAGCCGTATGGCCTGGCCCATCCGCGGCAATATCCTGCTGGATTACAGCATGGATTCCACGATCTATTTCCCGACCCTTGCCCAGTATCAGTGCAATCCGGCCGTGATCATCCAGGGTGAGGTCAGCGACCCGGTCGCGGCTCCCGCCAATGCCCGCGTCATGGCTGTCGGCGCCAACGAGGAGATCGGCAATTATGTGATGCTGGAGCTTGGCAATGACTATGTGGCTACCTGCGGCCAGTTAAAGGAGATCCAGGTAGTGGAAAATGAATACCTGGAGGCCGGGCAGATCCTCGGTTACGTGGCCGAGCCCACGAAATACTATTCCATTGAAGGAAACAACGTATACTTTGAACTGCGTCACGGTGAAGAAACCGTGGATCCTCTGGATTATTTCGAATAACCGGAAGAGACGGACGGCAGGCAGTTCTGCGCGGACGGAAGCGCCGCGGGGAACTGCCTGCCGGACTGTGGCGGGTCATTATCTTTACAAAAAAGTAAGAAATTGTTCACACCTCATTCAGAGACATATGGTATGATAATTTTGTAAGAAAAGCCGGCATTGGGGGTACATAATGAATATTCTTTTTTTTCTGACACCGAAGAGCGAGGTGGCCTTTATCTTCGACGATGAGACCGTGCGGCAGGCGCTTGAGAAGATGGAGAACCGCAAGTTTACCGCGGTTCCGGTCTTAAACAGGCAGGGCGGTTATGTAGGTTCCATCACCGAGGGGGACATGCTCTGGGGCATCAAGAATCAGTATAACCTGAATCTGAAGAATGCGGAGCATATCCGGGTCGGCACTATCCCGCGCAGGATGGACTACCAGCCCGTCCACGTGGACGCGAGTATGGAGGATCTGATCGAGAAGGCGCTGAATCAGAACTTCGTACCGGTAGTGGACGACCAGAAGAGTTTCATCGGGATCATCCGCCGGAGAGATATCATCCGGTACTGCTATAATAAGCTGATGAATCTGCGGACGGAGACCGGGAGCACGGACGGAGAGGAAAGCTGAGAACGGAGAAACAGGACGAGGGGCAGCAGGAGCTGTCCCTTTTTCTATGTCGTTATGTAAAAAACTGCTGTCTTTGAAAAATTCACGAAATGCTCTCCCGCTCATAAATTACTACTATCAGACATTCAATCAGAGAGGAGAAATCATATCTATGGATTGTTCCTGCATGAATCCGTCGCCGTCGGCGATCAGCTGCCCGAACATGGTATCCGGCAGTATCGACCAGTTTCCGGCCGGTATGGGGTATGTGCCGTGGCAGCAGTGGGGCCAGACGTACACGATGGAACAGGCTTTAAACCGCGGGACGATTTTCCCGGCGCTTGACCTGCCGTTTGTAATGGGGAGGTGCGGCGCATGAACGAGAACTGCTGTCAGCTTCTGAACATCATCGACCAGACCAGCTTTGCCATGGACGATGTTCTTCTGTTCCTTGACACCCATCCCTGCGATCAGCAGGCGCTCAGCTACTACCAGGCGATGGCCCGCGCCCGCCGGGAGGCAATGGACGCCTATCAGTCAAGCTGCGGTCCGCTTATGGTGGACGGCGTAAATTCAGCCAGCGGTTACTGGAGCTGGATTCAGGGGCCATGGCCCTGGGAAGGAGGATGCTGACCTATGTGGAGATATG
>CANRGP010000108.1 GCA_947630085.1 uncultured Lachnospiraceae bacterium | reverse complement strand
AAAAGGTTCAAGGCAAAATCAAAAGGTATAAGGGCAAAATGTAATTGTATCGCTTTGGGATACTACTTAGACGACGGACAGAGCGGCACGGACGACGGGCGGCCGGGATTTCAGAGGATGCTCCGGGATGTGGAGTCGGGCAGGATAAACTGCATTATCTGCAAGAACCTGTCACGGGCGTTCCGCAATTATTCGGATCAGGGCTATTTTCTGGAAAGCTTTTTCCCGCGGTTCGGCACGCGGTTTATCACGCTGGGGGATCCGAAGGTGGATACGTATGCCGATCCGGAATCGGTGACCGGAATGGAGATCCCCATCAGCGGACTGATGAACGACAGATACGCATATAAAACGTCGAGCGATATACGGAGAACGCTGGACGCCAAACGCCGGCGGGGAGATTTCATCGGCGCCTTCGCGCCTTACGGCTATATAAAGGATCCGGACAACAAAAACCGCCTCCTGGTCGATCCGGACGCGGCGGCGGTGGTAAAGGACATTTTCCGGTGGTATGTCTACGATTCCATGAGCAAGGAGGGCATAGCCAGAAGGCTGAACGATCTGGGGATCCCCAACCCGGCCGCCTATAAGCGGAGCCGGGGGATGAAGTACAGAAATCCGCAGTCGGCGGAGAACGATGGGCTCTGGCAGGGGACGGGAGTCGCGGCCGTTCTCGGAAACGAGATCTATACGGGTACCATGGTTCAGGGAAAGCAGCGGGTTGTGAGCTATAAGATCCACGAGCGGGAGGCCGTGCCCCGGGAGCAGTGGTACCGCGTGCCGGATACCCACGAGCCGGTCATCGGCCGGAATCTGTTTGAACTGGCGCGGCAGCGGCAGCTGACGGATACAAGGAGCGCCCCCGGTCAGCGGCAGAACCATCTGTTTTCCGGGCTCCTGAAATGTGCGGACTGCCGGAAGGCCATGACCAGGAAGCCGTCGGGGAACCACGTATATTATATCTGCTCGACATACAGGCGCAAATCGAAGGCCAGGTGCACGCCGCATACGATCCGCCTGGACGTACTGGAGGAGGCGGTGCTTGCCGCTGTCCGGAGAGAAATTTCCGGGATCCCGGATATCGAAAGACTGCAAAAGGAAGCGGCAGGTCCGCGGGAGTCGCAGATGCGCGCGCAGACCCTTTGGGCGGCCTTTGAGCTCCGGACCGGCGAACTCAAAAAGACGGAGGAGATGGCGAAGGAGCTGTATACAGACTGGAAAAACGGAGATATCACGAGAGAAGAATACAGAAATTACAAGGAGGAGCTGACGCGGCGCGGGGAGCGGATCCGGAAGGCCGCGGAGGCCGCGAAGAAAGAGGCCGAAGCTTCGGAGAGGGAGAAGGGCGCAAAAAAGCAGGAAGCGGCGGACGGTGATCCGTCCGTGGAAGACTTCCTGCTGGAAGGCAGCATCCGGCATCTGACAAGGGGGATACTGGCCGCGCTGGTAAAGGAGATCCGCGTCCATGAAAACAACGAGATCACCATCGTGTTCCGTTTTCACGATCCCGCGGCGGCATTGGCCGTTTCTTCAAATTCTTTGACGGCGAGCGGCACATCTTCGCCCTCCCCGATGCGCTGCAGCATACCCCACCAGGCGGTCCTGGCGTCGGTCCAGCCCGGCGTCACCTGATAGTAGTCGCCCAGATACTGCTGGAAAATACTGTATTCCATCATCAGCCGGTCGTTGACGTAGATATCCGGCATATCGCGGACGGGCCAGAAGGTGGAGGCCAGCACCGCGCGGGTATAGCTGTCGTCGTCTTCGGTCATGAACCGTATAAAGGTCTTGGCGGCCTCCGTGCGGGCAGGATCCCCGCTGTCAAAGATCCCGAAGCCGTAGATCCCTCCCTGAAGATTCACATCTCCGTCGTCGGTGGGAAACGCCATGGGAAAGATGTCAAAATCCAGGTCGGGATTGGCGACCGTCTGGTTGACCTCCATGAACACGTTCCAGCAGAACGCCATAGCCAGATCTCCCCTGCAGAAAGCGGCGGCCTCGTCGGCGCCCGCTATGGAAGGATCAAAGACGATGCCGTCCATTCCGGCCAGAAGCTCCAGTGCCCGGATGTTTTCCGGGCTGTCAAGGGTGTAGCGGGTGTGATCCGGGTCGGTAAAGGTTCCGCTGTAAAGGTTGTTAACCAGCGCACGCGTTCCCTGATCTCCGCCCTGACCGCCGCAGTAGACGGCGGCGACATTTTCCATGCCGTACGCCCGGAGGGCGGCGACCGCGTCAATAAAACCGTCGGTGGACCATGTGTGGGTTTCCTCGTCTATGTACTGCCAGGCGCCGGATGCCTCAAAGAGATCCCGGTTGATGGCCATACAGTGAGTAGTCATACATAACGGATAAATATAATAGCAGCCGTTTCGGTCCACGCAGGCTTCTCTCACGGAATCGTAGATATCGGCGGAAGCCTCTTCCTCCCACAGATCTCTCAGGTCGGTCATCAGCCCGCGGGCGCCCCAGTTGGCTACCAGCCGTTCCGGCCCCTCCAGGACGATGTCGGGACTCTCGCCCCGGCTGATGGCGTCTTCCAGTTCCGCATCGCCGGTGTCGTAAGTGACGGGATGTACGGATATGCGGATGTCGGGATGGTCCCGGTGGAAGGAGGAAAGAAGAGAAGAAAGGATCCCGCTGTTTCCCCATCCTCCTACCGGGTAGGTCCAAAGGGTAAGCTCTACCGGAGCCTTCGCGCTCGAGCTCCCCGGCGGAAGGCTTTCAGACTGTAAAGTCTCCGTGCTTCCCTGGCAGCCTGTCAGCGCCAGGGCCAGAGAAAAAGCAGCCAGTTTCGTAAACATACGTTTCATAGACGGTCATCCTTTCTTCCAAAAATCATCGGGGTTCATCGGCAGACGCCGGATCCGCGCCGATATACTTCTCAAGCAGGCCGGCCACTTCATCCAGATCGATGGGCTTGGCTGTATGGGCGTTCATACCGGATTCCAGGCATTTCTTCACATCATCGGAAAACGCGTCGGCGCTCATTGCAATAATGGGAACCGTCCGTGCATCCTCCCGTCCGAGCGCCCGGATCTGCCGGGCCGCTTCATAGCCGGTCATAAGCGGCATCCGGATATCCATCAGGATCGCGCTGTACCATCCGGCCGGGGAAGCGCAGAACATATCCACGCAGACCTTTCCGTTCTCCGCCCTCTCAAGGAGCAGCCCCAGCCCGGACAGAAGCTCCTGGGCGATCTCCCAGTTCAGCTCGTTGTCCTCCGCCAGAAGGACTCTCTTTCCGGTCAGTGCCCGGGACGGGTGAGTCTCGGAGATCTGC
>CANRGP010000107.1 GCA_947630085.1 uncultured Lachnospiraceae bacterium | reverse complement strand
TGCGAATACGTGACCGCTGCCTGTGCCTCGGCCGCAAAGCCTCCCATCACACCCGGCAGATAGGAAAACCCCGGCTGAGTCAGGGCCAATGCCGCGGCAAGCCCTCCGATCCATAATCTTCGTTTTCTCATTATGCTGACCTCCCGTTCTTTATTTTCATTTTCCTGCCGGGCTTGCACAGCTCCGATCCGTCCTCCGGACCGTATCCTCGTCCATAACGCCCCCGGCAAAGCAGATACCGGAAAAGATCATTCTGAAGATCTCCTTCCTTTCACCTACATGACGACCGTGATCCGCAAACGGTTTTATGCGTTTTCATTTTTCTTTCTTTTTTCAAAAATGTTTTTCACCGCCTGCACACGGCGGAAGGCCCTCCGGCAGGATGCCGCAGCTCACACAAGCAAAAACCCGGAACCCGGCTGATCTTCACCGATCCAGCCGGGCTCCGGGCAAACACGCGTTGCTCTGTTTCCGCCGCCGTCTTCTTTTTCGTATTCTCTCTTTTCTGCCTTCTTCTTCTTTACCTCTCCGGCAGATATCCGTCCACACAGATCGCCCCGTACGGCCGGATGCTCATCCGGTACGCATTGCCCTCTCCCAGGGTGCGCCCGATCATCTCTATATATTCATCCGCCAGATCGTTGGGAAGCATAGCCATGATCACCCCGGCAAAGCCTCCTCCGTGGACACGGCAGGCGCCGCGCCGCTTTTCGGCAATAAACAGCTCGGTCAGCGCCAGGGCAACCGTGATCCCCTGCTCCTGCACGCTCGAATCCGTGTAGCAGTTCTGGAGCCACTTCCACGAGGAATTCCCGGAAGCGGTAATATTGGCGAGAAAATCATCGAAGCGTCCTTCCTTCAGGGCTTCCACCTCCGCCTCCACCCGCTTGTTCTCCTCGAAGAAATGCAGCGCACGCAGAACCGAACGGTCCCCCGCATAGGCCCGAACCTCCTTCAGGTGTCCGATCACATCCTCCTCCGAGATCTGCGCGCAGACTTCCCTGCCGAAAAATTCCGCCACCTTCTTCATCTCGTTGGGAACCGAAGAATAATCCGCGCTCAGATCCGCGTGCCCCTTTCCCGTATTCACAATGATAAGGCAGTGATCATGAGCGGCAAAATCGAAATCGATCTTTTCTACCTTCGGAGACTGCGGTTCATAAAAATCAATGGTGATAAGGCCGCCTACAGCGCAGGCCATCTGATCCAGGAGCCCCGATGCCTTATTCCAGTAATGGTTCTCCGCATACTTGCCGATATGGGCATACGATACCGCATTCATCCTGCCGTCGTTAAAAAAGGTATTCAGGATGGAGCAGAGCAGCATCTCAAATGAAGCGGAGGAGCTGACTCCCGCGGAGCTGATCACATTGCTGGTAATCACGGCGTCAAAACCGCCTATCTCATATCCGGAATCCTGAAATCCTCTGAGAAGGCCCTTCACCAGATCCTCCGTGCCGGCCATGGACGGACTCGGCGCAAGGTCGTTTATATCAACGATAAAATCCTGTCCGAAGGTCTGGCTGACGATCCGGACCAGGTTGGAACGGTTGTCTGCGGCCACTCCCACGCAGTCCAGGTTGATGCTTCCCGCCAGAACCTTTCCGTGATTGTGATCCGTATGGTTTCCGCTTATCTCCGTCCGTCCCGGAGAGCTGAACAGCCGCACATCCTCCTGCCCGAACCGCGCCTCAAAATCACGGATCAGCGTCTGGTAACGTCTGACATTCTCCTCTGCGGCGTCAGGGCCGTAAAGCTCCGCGAAAAACGGTGCGGCCGCCCCCGACTCCAGCATTGCCAACGCTTTTTTTATCTCCATGGTAACCCCCTTTTTCCGCAGCCGCGGCGGTGCGGATCCTGTCCCCTGCTGACTGCTGCTCCTTTTCTGCTTCCGCCCCGATCCCGCCGGTTCGGGGCTCTCTTTGTTAATTATACCAGATTTCTCTCATATATCAAGAGTCTGCAGACATGGAGAGGACAAAATACGCACCGCCGCTTCCGCTTACTCGAGGTCAGAATCCGCGGGACTTGCGTCCGGGGCCGTCGCCACCGGGATCTGCTGCTTCATCATCATGGGGCCTGCCGGTGTAGCGGTCGTACGCCGCAGCGACACAAGAGCGGTGAAGCCGGCATAATTATCCCCCCGGTAATTCTCAAGGATATCGGTCTTTACCCCGCGCGGGGTTACCAGGTCCAGAATGAAGTTGTCTCCGTCCACCCCGTAGCCGTCCGGGATCCACTCGATCAGCTTCTCCTTTATCTCCGCTATCGCTCCCTCCTTATCCTTCGCCTTTGTCTTGATCACAAAGCTGAACGTAGCACTCCGCAGGCCGGTTCTCTGAATCGCCTCATTATACTTCTCCACCACATATTCTTCCAGTTCCGGATCATCGGCGCCTTCAAACTGGCGGGATTCGCCGTTCTTCAGCATAGAGAAGAATGCGTCAAGCGGACGATAGCCCGGTTTATAGGATGCCACAACATACGCCTGCCCATCCACCGCAACGCGCTGATATTCCGGTGTCGAGAAGCCGCCGCGTTCCGAGAACAGCGTTACGATCTTGGAGTGGACTGCGTCCTCCAGCTCCGGTGCAAACACGACCTGGAAGCTCTCGACATAACTGTCCCGCAGTTCCGTAATATAATTGCAGAACGCTTCACCGTCAATGTACTCTTTTTCCAGCACGAGATTCCGATATTCTCCTGTCTGCCCGTCCTTCACCAGCGCGGCATCATATATCTTTCTCGCTTCCTCCCTGGAAACGTACTTCCGCTCATCCGCGCCTTCATAGATCACACGGGCCTGCTTGTAATTCAGGTGATCCGCATCCCAGGTAAAATACATCTGTCTCCAGTCCCAGGAATCCTTGCCTCCCAGCTGGCTGTAGACCCACTTCTGCGTAAACCATGATATGTCCGTATTCTTCGGGAATGTTACATACGCGGTTTTTGCTCCTCCCTGGAACCACTGATCCAGGTAATCAAGGACCGCTTCCTTAAGCTCCGCCGGATCCGTCTGCGTAAAATAATTGCTTCCGTCGTCCATTTTGGCTCCCACCTGGAACCGATCGTATTCCTCCGCCGAAAGTCCGTAGGGCATCAGGCCATGGAGTTTGCTGCTCTTATCGTTGAGGATCAGGTACTTTCTCCAGGCGTCGCCTCTCATATCGGTGTTTACCTGATGCGGTTCTGTCATCATATAGTACTCCACGACCGTGGGGCCATATTCATCATTGGTGCAGTACGGCGGCAATGTCCGCGTCCATTTATGATCGTATGCAAGCTGCGCATCCGTCAGGTTGATATACATATTCCGCAGATTGCCGAATTTGTATCCGTTATCTTTCGATCCAATAGGATCCTCCCAGGTCACGTCCACATTGTACCATTTCCCGTCGATCTGCACCTTGTTCCATGCGTGTCCGTCCCATCCCCAGGCGCCGTTAGCCGTTCCGGTCACCCGCCTGTTCTGCAGGCCGCAGGCATCCGCAAGTACGCCAAATGCTTTGGAATATCCGTCGCAGACTGCCGCGCCGTCTACCAGAGCTCCTTCGGCGCTGTAAGCTCTTGGGGCCTTCAGATCATAGGTACAGTTCTCCACGATATACTGAATGATCTGCATTTCCTTCTCGAATTCCGACATATCTTCGGTAATGTAATTCTCAAGGAAGCTGTCCACCACATCCTG
>CANRGP010000106.1 GCA_947630085.1 uncultured Lachnospiraceae bacterium | reverse complement strand
AATCGGAACAGAATTTTGCGTGAAGGGGAATACCAGCGCACGGATGGGAGGTATCGGTTTCGCTATATTGATGAGGACGGCAATGAGAAGAATGTTTACAGTTGGCGGTTGGACAAAAACGACCCAACGCCAAAAGGCAAGAAGCGGGAGCCATCTCTGAGGGAAAAGGAAAAGCAAATTGAGGCTGATTTGTTTGACCACATTGTCACAAACGGCGGAAACTATACGGTATTGGAACTGGTAGAGAAGTATGTATCTCTGAAAACCGGAGTGCGACATAATACTGCTGTCGGATACAAAACGGTCACCAACATTCTGAAGAAAGACGCATTTGGCCGACAGAGAATAGACAAGGTTCGCCTGTCGGACGCGAAGGCCTGGCTTATCAAACTTCAGCAGGTGGACGGCAGAGGGTACAGTTCCATTCATTCTATCAGGGGCGTACTCCGACCGGCATTCCGCATGGCCGTAGATGACGATTTGATTCGCAAGAATCCGTTTGAGTTTGAACTGGCATCTGTAATCGTCAATGATTCTGTGACCAGAGAGGCGATTACCAGAAAGCAGGAGCGGGATTTGCTGAAATTCATTCAGGAGGACAGGCATTTCAGCAGATACTACGAGGCGATTTATATCCTCTTTCATACGGGACTGCGTATCTCGGAGTTCTGCGGTCTAACGATTCCTGACATTGATTTTGGCAATATGCGAATCAAGGTTGACCATCAGTTACAGCGCACGTCGCAGATGGAATATGTGATTCTGGAGCCGAAAACCGAAAGCGGTATCCGCTATGTGCCGATGACTGAGGAAGTGGCCGCTTGCTTCCGACATATCATCGACAAGCGGACAGCACCCAGAGCGGAGCCGATGGTGGATGGCTATGTTGGATTCCTGTTTCTGGACAAGAATGATATGCCCATGGTAGCCCTGCACTGGGAGAAATATACGGAGCATATCATCGAGAAGTACAACAAGATTTACCGTGTCCAGATGCCGAAGGTTACTCCTCATGTATGCAGACACACGTTCTGTTCCAACATGGCAAAGTCCGGAATGAGCCCTAAGACTTTACAGTACATCATGGGGCATTCGGACATCAGCGTGACGCTGAACACCTATACCCACGTGCAGTTCGATGATGCGAAGGAAGAACTGCTCCGTGTGGCGGAGGCCTGAAAGCCCCATTGGTAAAGAGCTGATTTTTACCAACGATTTTACCAATATTGCAGGAGAAAACCTGAGAAAATACGGGAAGATTTGAGAAGGTATCCCGGAAGCGCAGGAAAGCGAAAATGGCGAAAGATCCTGCAATATCGGGCATTTGAGAAGAAATACAGGACTTATAAGGAGTTATAGAAAAATGATAAAAATACTATTCATTTGCCACGGAAACATCTGCCGCAGCCCGATGGCCGAGTTCGTCTTCAAAGACATCATCGACCGCCTCCACCGCTCGGCCCAGTTTGAGATCGCGTCCGCGGCCACCAGCACCGAGGAGATCGGCAATCCGGTCCACCACGGGACCCGCGACTTGCTCCGGCGGAAGGGCATTTCCACCGCGGGTAAGTACGCGCGGCAGATGACGCGGCAGGATTATCAGGAGTATGACTATCTGATCGGAATGGATCGGTGGAACATCCGCAATATGCTGCGGATCACGGGGGGCGATCCGGATGGGAAAATTTTTAAATTGCTGGATTTCACGGATCATCCGCGGGATATCGCGGACCCGTGGTACACTGGGGATTTTGAGACAACCTATACGGATGTGCTGGAGGGCTGCAGGGCCCTGGCGGAGCGCCTGACGGGTGCGGCGCTTTCGGAAGGGGAAAGAGACTGACCGGGGATCAGACGGAAGGAGGACTGCTTTGTGAACAGGGAAATGGTTCTTTATTATACGCCGGAGAACACGCCCGATGTGGCGAAGCTGAAAGGCGTTTTGGTGCGGATGGGCGTTCGGATCAAAAATATAACGCCGGATCAGACCGGGCAGACGGTCGGACGCCTGGTTGGTCTTGAGAGAAAAGAAGTTCCGGATCCTGCAGATACCCCCGGAGAAGAATACGCGGCCGCATCTGAGTCCACGGCTGCATCTGAGTCCGGGACTGCGTCGGCTTCCGGAACTGGGTCCGGGGCGGCGTCGGCGGATCTCGCGGAGGTGATCACGGAGCAGGTGCTTGTCATGTATAATTTCTCCAGCCGGCGGATCGACGAGCTTCTTCTGGGGATGCGCCGGGCCGGGGTTCCCCGGATCGCGCTGAAAGCGGTGGTTACGGAGGAGAACAGCCGCTGGACCTTCCGCAGGCTGTATGCGGAGCTGAAAAAGGAACACGAGGCGCTTGATGCAAAAAAGGATTGACACATTTCCGTAAATATTGTAAAATACATTCTGGCCGGTGTTGCGGCGGCAATCCGTCCGATGCGCGCCTTGGTAGCTCAGTTGGTAGAGCAGAGGACTGAAAATCCTCGTGTCACTGGTTCGATTCCGGTCCAAGGCATATGCAGGTGTGGTTCAATGGTAGAACACTAGCCTTCCAAGCTGGATACGTGGGTTCGATTCCCATCACCTGCTCTCGGGATCACGCGGGAGTCCTTCAGACAGAGGGATTCCCGCTGTTTTTTATCGGAAAAGTGTGTGCTGCGTGTAGATTCATTTCAAAGGGAAGATCACGCGCATTGTGGACTTTGCGTTTTGGCGGAGTGAAGGGAAGACGTATTGCGGCGAAAGGAGAGATGATAAGATGCTGAGAGATCTGGTGCTGAAATGCCGTTCGTACCGGCGTTTCTATGAGAGTGAGGAAATCCCGGAGGATGTACTGATCGGCCTGGTGGATCTGGCCAGAGTGACAGCCTCCGCGGCCAATTCACAGCCCCTGAGATATCGGATCGTGCGGGAGGAGAAGGAAAAAGCACAGGTTTTTGGCACACTTGCCTGGGCGGCGGCCCTGAAGGACTGGGGCGGACCCGCCCCCGGAGAGCGTCCGGCCGCTTACATTATCATGCTGGATGACTTGACGATCGCTCAAAACAGAAGCTGCGACGCGGGAATCGCAGCGCAGACGATCCTTCTGGGCGCAGTGGAACAGGGATATGGCGGATGTATGCTGGCCAACGTGAGAAAGAAGGAGCTGATGGCATCCCTGGGACTGGATCCTGAACGGTATGCGGTCGAATTGGTGATCGCCCTCGGAAAGCCCAAAGAAGACGTGCGGCTTACGGAGACAGGGCCTGATGGGAGGACGACCTATTACCGCGACGGGAATCAGATTCATTATGTGCCCAAGCGGCCGCTTGAGGAGGTCCTTCTGCGGGGAACCCGCCTGGAATCAGAACGGAGTGCTCCGGGTGATATTTAAGAATTCCTCTATACTCCGGGTGCGAAGCTGGTTCTTTTTGTAGAACATACTGACGCTCCGCCGGGCAAATTCCGGAAGGAGCCGGTAATATTTCACCTCGTCGCCGGTTTGGACGGAACGGGCTACACAGTCGCTGATAAAAGCGGCGGCGACTCCGTGGCTGACCAGAGTATGGGCGGTGGGCTGCTGGTCAACCTTCAGCACCACCGGGGGAGTGATATTATAATGGAAAAAGAGCTGATCTGCCCGCTGGCGCGTGTCGTTTCCGGCCCGCAGCAGCATGAACGGAAGGTCCTTGAACTCCTCCAGCGGCACCACCGGGATCTGCTCCGTGCGGTGCCTGTCGGAAAGAATGTCGGCAGGCGTCAGCTGGAAAGCGGAAAGGCGGCCATTGATGGGCCAGCGGCCCGGCACAGCCAGCAGCACATCCTCCCGG
>CANRGP010000105.1 GCA_947630085.1 uncultured Lachnospiraceae bacterium | reverse complement strand
CGTCCGTCGCGATTTCCCTCGCGGTTCCCATATCCGCCGGTGTTCCGTCCGTCACGGTTTCCGTCGCGGTTCCCGTACCCGCCGGCGCTCCGTCCGTCGCGATTTCCCTCGCGGTTCCCATATCCGCCGGTGTTCCGTCCGTCACGGTTTCCGTCGCGGTTCCCGTATCCGCCGGCGCTCCGTCCGTCACGGTTTCCGTCGCGGTTCCCGTACCCGCCGGCGCTCCGTCCGTCACGGTTTCCGTCGCGGTTCCCGTACCCGCCGGCGCTCCGTCCGTCGCGGTTCCCGTATCCGCCGGCACTCCGTCCGTCGCGGCTTCCGGCGACACTCTGGCCCTGCGGACGGCCCCCGTCTCTTGTCTGCATATTGGATGCCGCTGCCGGGGAATCCACATTCTGGATCCTCACCGGCTCCTTTCCGGCATTCTGGACATTATCCGGACGGGTGTTCTCTGCCGCGGCCGGCGTCCGGGGCGTCTGATCCGCCGCGGACGTTCCGTGAGCTCCCTGGTTTGCCGCGGGCATCTGTCCCTGGGGCTTTTCCGCTATATTTTCCGGCTTCCTGATCTCAGCGGCCGGCTGGGAATGGGAAACGCTCTGCCCTGCCGGGGCCGGCGCCCCCTGGGGCCTTGCTCCCTGCTGTCCGGATCCCTGCGGGCGCAGCACCTGCTGCCCCGATCCCTGCGGGCGCAGCACCTGCTGTCCCGATCCCTGCGGGCGCAGTGCCTGCTGTCCCGATCCCTGCGGACGCAGCACCTGCTGTCCCGATCCCTGCGGACGCAGAGGGCTCTGAGGCCGCGCACCGTCATGCCTCTGCCCCTGCGGCCCGGATCTGGCATTTTTCATCGTCTCGGAATTCTGCGGCCTGTAGACCGCGATCAGCTTCTTCTTCGGAGCGGGAGCCGCCTGCTTGGATTTGGCGGCGTCCGCCTTTTCCGGCTCTTTCCCGGCGGGAGCAAAGGCAGACCTCACTGCCGAAGCCTCCTCCTCGCTGACATTCGAGGAATGTGTCTTCGCTCCCATCCCTTTCTCCGCCAGAATATCTAAAACCTCTTTGTTGGACTTGCCCAATTCCTTCGCCAACTCACTTACCCTCATACTTACTGCCTCCGTTCATATTCATTTGTCTTACCAAAGCGTCGGCGAGCCCGTCGTCCAGAATTGCCAGGGATGCTCTTTCTTCCTTTCCCATGGCGTGGCCCAGCTCGTCTTTCCTGCCATAAAAACAGATGGGAACCCGATAATAGGTACACATATTGGAAAACCTTTCCCTGGTATTGTCGGAAGCCTCCTCCGACACGATCACCAGGCGCGCCCTTTTTCCTTTAACGGCCTTTTCCGTAGAAAACTCGCCGCTTACGGCTCTTCCCGCCTTCGTAGCCAGCCCGATCAGATTCAATATTTTCCGGTCATTGTCCAATCTGCTCCATCTCCTTTTCCAGAGCGGCGTATACCTCCTGCGGGACCGGCATCTTAAAGGATCTCTCGATCCCCTTGCTCTTCGCGGCCCTTCGCAGGCAGTCCATCCTGGGGCAAAGATAGGCGCCCCGCCCGTTTTTTTTCCCCGTGGCGTCAAGGACGATCTCTCCCGATTCCGTCCTCAGAATGCGCACCATCTCTTTTTTGCTCTTCATCTCCCCGCAGCCAATGCACTGGCGGAGCGGAACCTTTCGCGTACTCACCATCTGCCTCCTGTCATCGGATTATTTTTCCGCAGTAACATCCTCCTGGTAATCATAATCTTCGTACTGGGCGCCGTCCGGATCATCCGCATATTCCTCCGGGTAATCCTCATAGCTTTCATAAACGCCCTCTTCCATCTGGCTCTCCAGGCCAAGCTCCTCGAACAGGCCCATCTCCCTGGCCTGCGTCTCGCTCTTGATATCGATCTTATATCCGGTCAGCTTCGCCGCGAGCCTGGCGTTCTGTCCTTCCTTGCCGATGGCCAGCGACAGCTGATAATCGGGAACGATGACCTGGGCCTCCTTTGCCTCCTCGTCGGCAATAACGAAAATGACCTTGGCCGGGCTCAGCGCATTCTCGATCAGGAAGGCCGCATTGTCATCCCAGTTGATGATGTCGATTTTCTCTCCCCGCAGCTCGCGCACCACCGAGTTGACCCTGGCGCCGTTGATGCCCACGCAGGCGCCCACGGGATCCACATTGGGATCATTGGATTTCACGGCGATCTTGGTTCGGGAACCTGCCTCACGGGCGATCGCCTTGATCTCCACCGTACCGTCGCGCACCTCCGCGACCTCCAGCTCAAACAGCCGCTTTACCAGATCCGGATGCGTCCTGGATACGGAGATCCGGGGTCCCTTTGTGGTGTCCTTCACCTCGAGCACGTAGACGCGGATGCGTTCCGTGGGCTTAAAGACCTCTCCGCGCACCTGCTCCGACTCGCTCAGGATCGCGTCGACCTTGCCCAGATTGATGCTGATATTGCGGCCCAGATAGCGCTGTACCACTCCGGGTACAATATCCTTTTCCAGGGCGTACCAATCGTTGTAGAGGACCTTGCGCTCTTCCTCACGGATCTTCTGCAGGATCACATTTTTGGCGTTCTGCGTCGCGATCCTTCCGAAGGATTTGGACTCTACCGGGATCTGCACAACATCCCCCAGCTCATATTTCGGATCGATCATCCTGGCGTCGGCCAGGCTTATCTGCACAGCGGGCTCCTCTGCCTGCTCCACCACTTCCTTATCGGCAAACACCGAAAAATCACCGGTATCGGGATCGATGTTGACCCGGATGTTGTCGGCTCTTCCGAAATGGTTCTTGCACGCGGTAATCAGAGAATTCTCGATGGCCTCCAGCATGGTGGCCTTGCTTATATTCTTTTCCTTCTCCAGAATCTCCAGTGCTTCCATCAGTTCTTTGTTCATTTTTTTATCCTCCAAAACTATTTTTTAAAAGTCAAACGCCAGGCGGATCAGGGCGATGCCCGAGCGGTTAAATGTTCTTTCTTTTCCTTCCCCATCCGTTACCGTGACGGTCTCCCTGTCATACCCGGTCAGAGTCCCGGTAAATTCCTTCTGCCTGTCAATGGCCTGGAACAGCCGGATCTCCACGTCTTTTCCCAGGCTGCGGGCAAAGTCCTTGTCCTTCTTCAGGGGCCTTCCGAGGCCGGGAGAGCTGACCTCCAAAATATAACTGTCCTCAATGAAATCTTCCTGGTCCAGCCAATCGCTCAAGGGTCTGCTGATCATCTCGCAGTCATCCACGGTCACCCCGCCTTCCTTGTCGATATAGGCTCTGAGATACCAGTTTCCTCCCTCCCGTACATATTCCACATCCACCAGTTCAAAGTGGTGCTGATCCAGCAGGGGGAGCAGATACGCCTCTGTTCTGGACTCGTACGTTTCCCGTTTTGTCATTCCTTCTCTCCTTATCATGAAATCGGATGCAGCGGAGCACAGTCTCCTTTGAGAGAACTAAGGAGTGGGCTCTCGCCCACTCCTTATCAATACCCTATTACACTGTCATGAGGATTATAGCACCGAAATCTTACGATTGCAAGCATTTTTTATAAATTATTTCTTAGCTTCTCCGCCCTTTTTCTTCTTGAAGAAGAAATATGCAGCCGCTCCGCCCGCGAGCAGGAGCACTCCCAGGACAATAAGGACGGTGGAAAGGACTCCCGATGAAGCCCCGGTCTCCTGCGCCGCATCCGTCTCTGCCTGAGAAGGCTCCTCGGCCGGCGCCTGAGATGCCGCCTCTGAAGACCCGTCTTTGGTAGTTAACGCCATATTTTTTAGGAGTAAATCCTATATACATTTCTTTCAAATGCCCATATATTCGG
>CANRGP010000104.1 GCA_947630085.1 uncultured Lachnospiraceae bacterium | reverse complement strand
TCTCCGCCTTGGCGTTCTTATATTCGGGGCTGTCGTATGTCTCCTTGATCTTCAGGTAATACGAGCGCTGGTCGATACCGGCAAGCGCCTGCATATCCAGCGCGAGCTCCGCGACCTCCCCCGGGGCCAGGCTGTTCACCACATAGGAGGAGGAACCGGAAACCGTTGTGAATACCGCCCCTCCGCCCGACGCGGGAGATTCCGATTCAAGATCCAGCAGGATATTGCTCGCGGATATGTCGGTGGAGGCGTTCTTCATCCTGAGAAGCAGGCGGAACGGCTCCCCGGCAATGATGTTTTCCGGAACCGTCTCAAAGCTGTCCACCACGATCCTGGCCACGGAGCGGTTGTGCTCGTCCGCGCTCTGGCTCGGCTTCTCGTCCTCCTTTTCCTTGTTCTTGATCCGCACCCAGAAGGTATCCTCCTGCTTTTTCAGTTCCCCTGTGGCGGATTCGCGGTAGGTGATCACCAGGCCGATGGGATAGAAGCCGCTGTACGCGTCGGAACGTATGGCCATACTGTACGGGAGCTGCACGGTCTCCCCCACCGCCACTCTCTCGAATCCCCTGTCGTAGCTTCCGTCGTTGATATCGAAGGGGAAGTTCTCCGTGTCCTTATCCAGCACCATCTCCACCGTCACATCCAGGGCATCGGAGAGGCCGGAGTTGCGCATATTGATGGAGTAATTCATCACGTTGGGGTACACGCCGTAAGGGGTGGACTGGTTCTCGCCGATAGCAAATGTGATCTGCTTGGCCGATTCCTGGGTGGGGTCCTCCGATCCGGATTTAAATGCGTAAATATTAATCCGCTCATCGCTGCCGTTCACCTTTTCTCCGAACTGCTCTTTTTCATTCCAGTTTTTGTATACCACAACCGCGAACTGATAATAGCCTTCCGACAGATCGGCTCTCACCTTGACCGGAATGGATACCGCTTTGGTATGGCCCGCTTCTATGGTCCCCGCCCTGACGCCGCTCTCCTTTTCAAAGGGAAATGCCAGCGGATCCAGATCGGGATCATCGTAGTTCACGATCTGGATGAACACATCGTTCCAGTTCGCTCCCGAATTATTGGAGATCGTGACGGGCACATCCATGCTTTTGCCGATCGCTCCCCGCGGTATGGAGTTCTGCTTTGCCACATCATTGCTTGACACGTCATATATCCCGGGAGCGGCGGACGCTCTCATTCCCTCCGCAGACAAAATGCCGAATATCAGCGCAGACGCCAATATGTATTTCCGAAACCGCTTATATAACCTGCTCATCGCTTTCCTCCCGACTGTTTATCTCTTTCTCCGACAGCTTTTCTGTCTCCCCCGTCCCGGCATCCGCGCCGGTCCCATCTCCGGATATCTCCGTCCTGTCCACGATCTTGATGATCCTGCCGTCTACAATATGGAACTGCCTGTCCGCGTAGGAGGCAATGTTGTTGTCATGGGTAACCATGATCAGCGTCTGGTTCTGTTCCCGGACGATCTGCTGCATCAGCCGCAGGATCTCCATGGTGGTCCTGGAATCCAGATTTCCCGTAGGCTCGTCCGCAAATATGATCTTCGGATTCACCGCGAGCGCCCTTGCGATGCCTACCCTCTGCTGCTGTCCGCCGGACATGGCGTTCGCCATATGGTTCATCTGCTTCTCGAGTCCGACCAGCTTTAAATATTTCTTCGCCGTCTCGATCCTCTTTTTCCTGGCTACGCCCCGGAAGGAAAGCGGAAGGGCCACATTCTCCACCGCGTTCAGCGTCTGAAGTAGGTTGTAGGACTGAAAAATGAAGCCTACCCTCTTGCGCCGGAACTCCACCAGCTGATTCTCCGTCATGTTTTCTATATGTATCCTGTCAATGACGATCTGCCCCTTGGTGGGTTTCTCCAGACCTGCCAGCATATTCAGAAGCGTAGACTTGCCTGACCCGGACGGACCCACGATGGCGCAGAACTCTCCCCGGTATACGGTAAAATCCACTCCGTCCAGCGCATGGACCCGCGTATCTCCCACCTTATAGATTTTATACAGATCCTTCACCTGGATAATCGGAACCCTGTCGTCTGACATTCTCCGCCTCCCCTCGCCGCCCGCGGCCGGCCTCAAATACCTTTCTCCTATAGTTTACACATATTTTCCGGGTTTTCCAATAGCTTTCTTCTTTATCTTGCTTACAATTTCCTTAATAATCCGTTTTACCGTCTCCCTGTACTCCGTTTTTTTCAAAAAGCACTGGTAATCGCACACATTATCCGCTATAATGAGAAAAACATCACTATCCGGCGCGGGATCCTTCGTCCCAAACCGGATACCGAAGGAGAGCCCTATGAGACATCTGCTGAATCCGCTGGATTTCTCCGTAGAGGAGACCGAACGCCTGCTGGATCTGGCCGCCGACATCGAGCGCGATCTTCCCAAATACGCCCATGTCTGCGACGGCAAAAAAATCGCGACATTATTTTACGAGCCAAGCACCAGAACCCGATTGAGTTTTGAATCCGCCATGCTGTCTCTGGGCGGAAGTGTCCTTGGCTTTTCTTCTGCCGATTCCAGCTCCGCGGCGAAGGGAGAAAGCGTGGCCGACACCATCCGCATCATCTCCTGCTATGCCGACATCTGCGCCATACGCCATCCGAAGGAGGGCGCCCCTCTGGTAGCCGCCCTCAATTCCTCCATTCCGGTCATCAACGCCGGGGACGGAGGGCACCAGCACCCCACTCAGACGCTGACGGATCTGATGACCATCCGCGCCCTGAAAGGCCGCCTGGACCATATGACCGTCGGTCTGTGCGGCGACCTGAAATTCGGGCGCACGGTCCACTCGCTCATCGAGGCCATGGTCCGCTATCCGGGGATCCGGTTCGTCCTGATCTCCCCGCCGGAGCTGCGTGTTCCGGGTTACATCCGCAAGGATGTCCTGGCCGCCAACCACATCGACTTCAAAGAGGTCCAGAACCTGGACGAGGCCATACCGGATCTGGATATCCTCTATATGACCCGCGTTCAGCGGGAAAGGTTCTTCAACGAAGAGGATTATATCCGCCTGAAGGACTCCTACATCCTCACAAACGCCAAAATGAAGCTGGCCAGACCGGATATGTTCGTCCTGCATCCGCTCCCCCGCGTCAACGAGATCTCCGTGGAAGTGGACCGGGATCCCCGGGCCGCCTATTTCCGGCAGGTACAGTACGGAGTTTATGTGCGGATGGCACTGATTATGACCTTACTGGAGGTGAAAAAGCCATGTTAAATATCAGCGGGATCAGCGAAGGGATCGTCCTGGATCACATCCAGGCGGGAAGAAGTATGGAGATCTATTACCATCTGGGACTGGATAAGATGGAATGCCCGGTGGCGATCATCAAAAACGCCCGGAGCAATCTGATGGGGCGCAAGGATATCATCAAAGTAGAGGGGCCCCTGGAAAATCTGGATCTGGATGTCCTCGGCTATATCGATCACAATATCACCATCAACATTATCCGGGACAGCGTGATCGTGGAAAAGAAGCGTCTGAAACTGCCCGAGCGCATCACCAATGTGATCCACTGCAGGAATCCCCGCTGCATTACCTCCATCGAGCAGGAGCTTCCGGACATATTCTATCTGGCCGACGAAAAAAAAGAAACCTACCGCTGTCTGTACTGCGACGAAAAATACGGCCGCTGAGCCGGACAGTCGGAGGATTCCGGGCATAGTCCCGGCGTCCCGCACAGGCAAAAAGCTTCTGCCCTCCATGCGGTGTGCCGGATGGGAAAATGTCCGAGCAGGACGATAAGCCGGGTTATGTCGCGGGTGATCATCTGTCTAGGCCCGGCGTCGCCGCCGGGCTCAAGCGACCAACCCGAAAGCAGACGGG
>CANRGP010000103.1 GCA_947630085.1 uncultured Lachnospiraceae bacterium | reverse complement strand
GTGGCAGATATCGCATTTGCCGCCCTGGCTGTCCTCATTGGAGAGAACCACCTTGCAGGACGGGCAGTAATTGACCAGCGCCTTGTCGCGGAACACCAGGCCGTGCTCAAACATCTTCAGAAAGATCCACTGGGTCCAGCGGTAGAAATCCTCGTCGGTGGTATCCACCACACGGCTCCAGTCAAACGAATATCCCACGCTCTTTAACTGCTCTGAAAAATGACGTATATTCTGATCGGTAATGATCCGCGGATGGGTCTTTGTCTTGATCGCGTAATTCTCCGCCGGAAGCCCGAAAGCATCGAAGCCGATGGGGAAAAGGACATTATAGCCCTGCATACGGCGTTTGCGGCTGATCACCTCCAGGCCGGTGTATGCCTTGATATGGCCTACGTGCATACCCGCGCCGCTGGGATACGGAAATTCCACCAGACCGTAGAATTTTTTCTTCGTAAAGTCGTCGGATGCCCTGAAGATCTGAGCGTCCTCCCACTTCTTCTGCCACTTCTTTTCAATCTTCTTATACTGATATTTCATCGTTTTTTCCTGCCTGTCTCTTTAATAATTCCGGAAATGATTCCGCCGCCCGCCGGCGTTTTCAGTCATACGCGCCGCACGATTCGGGAAAAAAACGGAATTTCCAATCCTGACATATATTTATACCACAAAATCGCCGATCATACAAGACTGTTCTCGAATAAGGCGCCACATTCGGTTCACTGATTTTCTCGCTGATACCCCAGGGCCCTCACCGCATTCAGGATCGCCAGGACGGAAACTCCTACGTCTCCGAATACCGCCATCCACATTCCCGCGGCTCCCAGCGCCACCAGGAGCAATATCAGGATCTTCACTCCAATGGCAAATACAATGTTCTGGCGGACGATCCCCATGGTCTTTCTCGCAATCCGGATACCGTCCACGATCCTGGAAGGTTCGTCGGTCATGATGACCACATCCGCCGCCTCCACTGCGGCGTCCGAACCGATCCCGCCCATAGCGATCCCCACGTCCGCGCGGGAAAGCACGGGAGCGTCGTTGATGCCGTCCCCTACAAAGGCCAGCGTACCGCCCTCCGGCCTCTCCTTCAGCAGCTCCTCCACCCGATCCACCTTATCGGCAGGCAGAAGTCCGCCGTACACCCGGTCAAGCCCAAGGCGCTTCCCCACCTCCTGTCCGACGGATTCCTTATCTCCGGTCAGCATAACGAGACTGGCGACTCCTTCACGCCGCAAAGCAGCCAGAGCCTCCGGCACATCGTCGCGGACCGTATCGGAAATGGTGATGCTTCCCAGATACTCCTGGTTTTTCGCCAGATAAAGCGTCGTCCCCGCCGCCCCGGAAGCCGCGCGGAACGCAATGTCCCGATTCTTCATCAGCTTCTCATTGCCGATATAGAGGTCAAATGCCTCGTCCTTTTCGCCGGTTTTTCCCCCCTGCAGGACGGCATGAATGCCGTGGCCTGCTATCTCCTCCACGGAAAGGATGCGGCTTTGATCGATCTCCTTCCCCTGCGCCGCAAATGCTTCCAGCACCGACTGCGCGATGGGGTGGGTCGAATGGCTCTCGCCATATGCCGCAAGCTCAAGCAGCTCCTCCCTGCTGATCCGGACCGGGGCGACATCCGTCACGGAAAAATGTCCGGTAGTCAGCGTTCCCGTCTTGTCGAATACCACCGTCCGGAGGCTTCCCATCGCCTCCAGGTAATTGCTGCCTTTCATCAGGATGCCCTGCTTTGACGCCGCTCCCAGTCCTCCGAAAAAGCTCAGCGGGACGGAGATCACCAGAGCGCAGGGGCATGACACTACAAGAAAGCTGCAGGCCCGGTACACCCAAACAGACCAGGGCTGTCCTGCAAGAAGCGGCGGTACAAGGGCAAGCGCAAGAGCAAGAAACACGACGGCAGGCGTATAAATCCTTGCGAACCGGGTAATGAAATTCTCCGCACGGGCTTTTCGCGAGCTGGCGTTCTCCACCAGCTCCAGGATCTTCGCCACGGTGGAATCATCATAGCGCTTTGTTACCTCTACCTCCAGAAGACCGCTCAGGTTGATGGATCCGCTGACGATGCTCCCGCCCTCCCCGATCTGCGCGGGCATGGACTCGCCGGTCAGGGCCTTGGTGTCGAGGCTTGACGTTCCCCTTACCACCACACCGTCCAGAGGGACCCGCTCTCCGGGGCGGACCACTATGGTTTCACCGACCTCAACTTCATCCGGATCCACCTGTTCTTCTTTTCCGTTTCGTACCACATTGGCGAACTCCGGATTGATATCCATCAGCTCGGAAATGGATCTGCGTGATTTATTTACCGCATAATCGTTGAAAAATTCCCCCACCTGATAGAAAAGCATGACCGCGACCGCCTCTTCATACGCCCCTACCAGGATCGCGCCTGCCGTAGCGATGGTCATGAGAAAGTTCTCATCAAAAACCTGACCGCTGCAAATAGTCCGGAAGGCCCTGATCGGTATGTCGTATCCCGCCGCAAGATACGCCGCGGCAAAGCAGATGTAATCTGCCGGATGATTCTTTTCAAGAAGAACGCCCGCGATCAGGAAGACCGCGCTGACGGTCAGACGCACGATCATTTTTTTTTGTTTTTTTGTCATGATATTATCCTCGCCTTTCCTGTTCTTTTCGGTCCTTATCACTCGCTGATGTGCTCCATTCCCTGAGCCAGGATCGTCTGGATATGCCCGTCTGACAGAGAATAAAACACGGTCTTGCCTTCTCTCCTGTATTTGACCAGACGCATCTGCTTCAGAACCCGCAGCTGGTGCGAGATGGCCGACTGCCCCATCATCAGGAGCGACGCGATATCACAGACGCACATCTCCGACTGGCTCAGAACATACAGAATCTTAATCCGCGTAGAATCTCCAAATATCTTAAAAAATTCAGAAAGGTCAAGAAGCTGCTGCTCGTCCGGCATTGCCTTCTGCACCTTCTGTACAATTTCATCATGCACATGGATAAATTCGCAGATCCCTTCTGAAATCTCCCGCTCGATCCGCTCACGATCCGTCATGTCAACTCTCCTTTCTATCATATGAACAATCATTCATATGTTTATATTAACACGTTTTTCGTATTTGTCAATACCCTCCGGTCAAAACTTTATCTGTAGATTTATTTTCATTCCCGTGTTATAATCATTTTGCTCCGCTGCCGTCTGCAGCCGGGCGTAATCTATGTACAAGGAGAAAACGCGCAATGAAGATCTCAGTCAATGATGGGAGAATATCCTCATGACCATCGTTCACACTGACGCACTGACGGAAATACAGAAAAAAGCCGTTCTCGGGCTCACGGAGCAGTGCCGGGCGGCGGAACCGATCACCCTGTCCGCTCCGCTTGAAGACGGCCTGGACTACTATCTTGCATATGAACAATCCCCTGAAGACGGGCCTCTCATCGGCTATGCCTTTCTTTTTTACGTCCCGCAGGAGGATGAAGGGAGCCGGCCTGTCTATACCTGTGAATGCGGCGCCTTCGTCCACCCGCAGTACCGCCGGCGCGGCTGCTTTTCCAGACTGTTGAATGAAGCATTAAAAAATGTCGAACATTTTGAACAGGAGCATGACTGCACCGTTGACTTCTGCTTCCTGACCGACGAGCGATCTCCCGCCGCTTCCGCCGTACTTACGGCCATCGACGCGGAATACTGGTATTCCGAATATAAAATGGTCCGCAGTCTTCGGGAAAGCGACATCGGCTATATTTCCCGTGTACGGATCCGTGAGGAGGGCTCCGGGCTCTACAGCGCTCTGTTGGACGGAACGATCATCGGAAGCTGCGCCCTTTTGCCGTCTGCCCGCGAAGTCTGTCTCTACGCGTTCCAGATCAAAGAAGCATATCGGAGTCAGGGATACGGAAAGGACTTCCTCCGCGGAATGCTGGCCCTGCTCGCCGGCGCGGCGATGAACGGGGACGGCCGGGAACCGGCGGCTCCCGGCACCGTCTCTCTCCAGGTATCCGGACTCAACTACATCGCCCGGAAGCTCTATAAGCAGACAGGATTTCAGGAGACAGAATCCGTCTCCTACTACATTTACTGAAATAAAAAAGATGCGTCAAGGGGGCGTCCAATAAAACAAGTTCAGATTGTTTTCGGAGTGCGGCATGATTT
>CANRGP010000102.1 GCA_947630085.1 uncultured Lachnospiraceae bacterium | reverse complement strand
TCATCGTTGCCGTCGTTTCCGCCGCGGTGGTGATCCTGTCCGTCAATGTGACCCAGGTGACCGTTGTCGGCAACAGCCGCTATACGGAGAATGAGATCGTAAACATGCTCTTTCAGAAGAACCTGGACTGGAACAGCGCTTATTTCTTTCTGAAGGAAAAGACGCAGGAGCATATCCGCATTCCGTTCGTCGAGGATTATCAGGTCGAATTTACCGGTCCCACCCATGTGGAGGTGATCGTCCATGAGAAGAGCGTCGTGGGCTACGTCTCCTATATGGGAAGCTATATGTATTTTGATAAGGACGGGATCGTGGTGGAGAGCACGGATACGGCGCTTCCGGGGATTCCCGAGATCTCCGGCCTGCAGTTCGGTCAGATCGTTCTGTATCAGGCGCTTCCGGTGGAAGACAGCCGGATCTTCGAGGAGATCCTGAACCTGACGCAGTTATTGTCCCTGCGAAAGCTTGCGGTGGACGGGATCCGGTATAATTCCAAAGGAGAGGCAAGCTTATATATCAATAAAGTAGAGGTGGTGCTGGGAGACGGCTCGCAGATGGATGGCAAAATTTCCCTGCTGGCCAATATGATGCCGCAGATCCAGGATCTGGACGGAACGCTGTATCTGGACAATTACGATGAGAATAAGGAGGATCTGGTCTCGACATTCAAGAAGAATTTTTCGGATTAGTGTAAAATTTCTAAAAAAAATGGTTGATATTTTGTATAAAATCAAATATGATATTAGTTAGGCTAGTTATACGGAAAGTACAGAGAAATATGCGTGGGGGTACACGTAAAAAAAGGAGGACATTATCTTGCTGGAGATTAAGATAAATGAAGCGGAGAGTTCCGCGCGGATCATAGTTGTAGGCGTAGGCGGAGCAGGGAACAACGCGGTGAACCGCATGATCGATGAGAATATAGCCGGAGTTGAGTTCATCGGCATTAATACGGACAAGCAGGCCCTGCAGTTCTGCAAGGCTCCGACCGCGATGCAGATCGGCGAGAAGCTGACCAAGGGACTGGGCGCGGGCGCCCGTCCGGAGGTAGGCGAGAAGGCCGCTGAAGAGAGCTCCGAGGAACTGGCGCAGGCTCTGCGCGGCGCGGACATGGTGTTTGTCACCTGCGGTATGGGCGGCGGCACCGGCACCGGCGCGGCTCCCGTGATCGCGAGGATCGCCAAGGATATGGGCATCCTGACCGTCGGCGTGGTGACCAAGCCCTTCAAGTTCGAGGCCAGGACCCGCATGACCAATGCCGCTCAGGGCATCGAGCGCTTAAGGGACAGCGTGGATACGCTGATCGTGATCCCCAACGACAAGCTTCTTGAGATCGTGGACCGCCGGACGACGATGCCGGATGCGCTTAAGAAGGCTGACGAGGTTCTCCAGCAGGCCGTTCAGGGTATCACGGACCTGATCAATGTTCCGGGACTGATCAATCTGGACTTCGCCGACGTGCAGACCGTCATGATCGACAAGGGCATCGCCCATATCGGCATCGGCCGCGCCAAGGGCGACGAGAAGGCTCTGGAGGCTGTGAGGGCGCTTCCCACGTTATCATCAATATCTCCGGCGACATCAGCCTGATCGAGGCCAATGAAGCCGCAAGCTATGTACAGGAACTGGCCGGCGAGGATGCCAATATCATCTTCGGCGCCATGTACGACGAGAACGCCCAGGATGAGGCGACGATCACCGTTATCGCTACCGGACTGGACGAGCAGCAGAACGGCGGCTCCGTGGCCAAGACCATGAGCAGTGCCGGAACCGGCTTCGCTTCCTTCCGTCCGTCCAAGACAGCGGGAGCCGCTGAGGCCGCGGCGACTTCTCCGGCGTCTCCCTCTTCCTTCGGAACACGTCCTGTTCCCATGGGCGGTATGAGCGGCCAGACCAGCCAGGGTTATCGTCCTGCCGCGAACATGAAGGATATCACGATTCCGGATTTCCTGAAGAATAAGAGATAATCAGTTTATCATTACGGACATTATAAGGCGTCCCCGAAGGGGGCGCCTTTTTGCGTGTCGATTCCTGATCTTTCTTTGTGAAAACCCTCGATTTCCGACGAGAAAAAAATCGATTTTACTCCCACCGTTTGACAAAATCCGAAAGTGAAACTGTCTATAATGGACGATGTGAGACAGGGGGGCCGGCCATTGCGGGTTGAGTTGTACATCGACGTATTCTTCTTTGTGAACTTCGTGATGGATTTTCTGCTGCTGCGTTTGTCTGCCGGGATCCTGAAAAAGAAAGTAAGTCCCCGGCGTACTGCGGCGGCCGGAGCGGCCGGCGCCGCCGCGGCCTGCGCGGTCCTATGGATCCGGATACTTCTGCCGGAGAATGCCGTCTTCAGGCATCTGGGCGGGCCTGTATCCATAGCGGGGCCGGCGGCGATCCTGTGCGCCGCGGCATTTGCACCGCGCAGCGTCAGAGAACTTCTGAAGGAGATGCTCCTGCTCTTTTTTCTGGCCGGAGCGGCCGGCGGGTTTATGGAATTTCTGCTGGAGTATACAGGCGCGGGATACCTGGCGGCGATGCTTCTGAGAGGGGAAGCGTCCGCGGGACTTTCCTTTTTCATGTGGGTATTCCTGGTATGCGGAAGCGTATTTCTGTTCCGGTATCTGTGGATGACCGTGACGGAAACGCGCCGGGAGAGGGAGGCGCTCTGTCCGGTGACGCTGTCCGTCGGGGACAGAAGCCTGCAGGTGACAGCGTACCGTGACAGCGGGAATATGCTTACGGAGCCCGAAAGCGGACGGCCTGTCAGCATCGTATCCGAGAGGGTATGGCTTGAAGTGATCCGTGCGGCGGAAGCGCAGAATAAGGAGATGCGGGTCATACATATCCGATATCGGACAATAGGAAGCCCTTTAGGAGTAATGGAAGCCGCACAGATCGATTCCTTAGAGTTATACTTAAGGCCGGGAGCGGACGAACATCTGCCGCCGGATCCGGAATCCTCTGCTGCAGGGACAGAACGGGAACTTCTTCCCTGGATCGCCCGGGCTCCGTTTCCCCTGTCGGGGGAGGGCAGTTATGAGATGCTGCTCCACAGAGACTTATAATTTCACATCAAAAGGAGGAATCACCCATGGTGGTCAAGGTATCAATTCCAAACCGTTTTCATTTTAAGGCGGTGCCGAGTTTCAAGAAAATGCTGTTTCAGAAGGAGGGAGAGATCCATTATATCGGAGGCGCGGACATCCTGCCGTCGCCTCTCGGAAGCGAGGAGGAGAACCGCATGATCCAGCTTCTTGGGAGCGAGAGGGACAAGGAAGCGCGTCAGACCCTGATCGAGCATAATCTGAGGCTGGTCGTCTATATCGCGAAGAAATTCGACAATACGAGCGTAGGCGTGGAAGATCTGATATCCATTGGAACCATAGGACTGATCAAGGCGATCAATACATATAACAGGGACAAGAACATCAAGCTGGCTACCTACGCTTCCAGATGTATTGAAAATGAGATCCTCATGTATCTGCGGAGAAATAACAAGACCAAACTGGAGGTGTCCATCGACGAGCCCCTGAATGTAGACTGGGACGGCAATGAACTGCTTCTGTCGGATATCCTGGGAACTGATGAGGACGAGATCTACAGGAACCTGGAACAGGAGACGGAGCGGGATCTTCTCAATACGGCGATCAGCCGTTTGAGTCCGAGGGAGAAGAAGATCGTGGAGCTGCGATATGGTCTGACGACGGCGGATGGGGAGGAAATGACCCAGAAAGAGGTGGCGGACCTGCTGGGGATATCCCAGTCCTATATTTCCAGGCTGGAAAAGAAGATCATGAAGCGGCTGCGCCGCGAGATCGTGCGGTTCGAGTAGAAAACCGCGGCATATAAAATTTAGAAGAGGTCCTGTCAGGTCTTTTAGCGTCTGTTTTCGGAAAGCGGTTTTTGCTTATCGGGAACGGGCCGGGAGAATACCGGGCGGGACCTTTTTATGCTTTCCTATGGGCAAAAACCGGTGGACGAATCCGAAATGTCTGTTATAATGAGCATATGATAAAGAGAATAGACCTGCCGGAGAAGATAAAAGATGAAAAACAGAACTCTGAATTACCAGCATACGATATGGGCAAGTTATCTGGGATATGTGACCCAGGCGATCGTCAATAACCTGTCGCCTCTTTTATTTCTGACCTTTCAGTCCCAATACGGAATCTCTCTGGATAAGATCACATGGCTGATCACGCTGAATTTCGGGATCCAGCT
>CANRGP010000101.1 GCA_947630085.1 uncultured Lachnospiraceae bacterium | reverse complement strand
GATTCCCGGACCATCTGGCTCCGACGAAGAGCCCCAGACTCCAGGACCACCTGATCCCGACGAAGAGCCCTGGACTCCCGGACCGCCGGAAAAATCCGCGTTCCCCGGGCCTCCCGGGGAACCTCCCGGTCCCGATGAAGATCCTCCCGGACCGCCCGTTCCCGACGAAGAGCCCTGGGCTCCCGGACCGCCGGAAAGATCCGTACTTCCCGGTCCCGCCGGAGAATTTCCCGCTGCTCCCGGCCCCGATGAAGAGCCCTGGGCCCCCGGGCCGCCGGAAAAATCCGTTCCTCCCGAGGGGGACGGTTCCTCAACCGGGTGGGGAGTTTCCTCCTCCGGTCCGGGCTGTCCCGAGTCAGGCTGTGCACTGACATCCGGCTGCGTATCCGCCGCGGACGATTCGTTCTCCGCCCCCTGGGAAGGCTTCTCTGCGGAAGTCGCCCCGGCCCCCTGCGCCGCTCCCGATGCGCTTCCCGACGCCGGCTCCGGCTCTACCTCCAGCTGATAGCAGAGCACTGATCTGCTCAAAGATCGTTTTTGCGGCGGAATACGGAAGGTTCACGCAGCCGTGCGAGCCGTTGGTCAGATAGATCTTGCCTCCGAAAGAGGCCCTCCAGCTGGCGTCATGCAGCCCGATCCCTCCGTTGAACGGCATCCAGAAGCTCACGGGGCTTTCATACTCATACGATCCGTTGGATCGCCTTTCTCCCCTGAGGACCGCATCCTTCTGCTTATAATTGATAAAATATGCCCCGGCGGGCGTATCATATCCCTTTGCGTGGTTGCCGGAAACAAGATCCGTCTCCACATACAGCTTCCCGTCTTTATAAAAGAACAGACGCTGCGCGCTCAGGTTGATCTCTACATATGTATTTCCGTAGTCATTCTCGCCATGGCTGGCGGCTCTTTGCCTGTATATCGGCTCCCTCGTCTGGCTCTCCCCCGAAAGGATAATCCCGCAAAGGCTCTCTGTCTCGGCCGCCTGGTCGATGCGCCACCCATAGGTGCCTCCCGGAACCGTCACGACATCACCGTACGAGGTTTTCAGCGTTTTGCTCTTTCCCGCCGTATCATACAGCGTGGCGAGCGCGGCCACATATGCGGCAACCTGTTCTTGATCCAGTGTAACCTGTCCATCATCTCCAAAGGTTATCCACGACAGGATCGTCGCGCTGTCCAGCACCTGGGTAACATCGCCAAACTGATAGGTTACGGAGAGATCCAGAAACCTGTTGATGGCCTCCGCCTCCGCCTTCAGCTGCGGATCGTCCGATGTGACGGCCGGTTTTCGGTAAACGTCCAGATCCTCCAGGGACAGCTCCGTGCGGAGAGCCAGGACCGCCTCCGTGACCGCTTCCCGGACGGCGTCGCAGTCCAGAGCGCTGCCCAGCTGCTCCGGGATAATGGAAACACCCTGCCCCGGAACGAACTCAGTCAGTCTGGCATCCTGCGGCTCGACAAATTTCTCCTCGTCAAGAAAAGACAGCTCCTCCACCCTCGCGGCAAGCATCTCTTCATCAATCGTGATCAGGGTGTCGATCTGATACTCCGTGGTCTTTTTGCGGTGATTCCACCAGTCCATGGGATCCTGCCCGCTCAGATACTTCTCGAGGCTTCCGTCAAATACATACCGGTACCCTACCTGGTCGCCGGTAATGATCTCCCTTTCTCCGCCCCTTCCGGTAATGGTAAGCGTATAGTCTCCGATCCGGGACGCCACAAGCTCCTTCACCTCATCGACCGTCATATTCGAAACGTCGATCCCGTTCACATATGTATTGGGAAAGAATACGGTCTTGTACTGTTCCCCCTCATGGACATAATACACGGCGCCTGCCGCAAAAAGACCACCCGCCGCAAGAAGGACCGCCGCGCATATGACAGCCGCCCGCTTCCACGGAAACGCTTTTCTCGGCTTCCTCCGGCGGCTCCTGGGTCTTGGCCTCTGCGGCGCCGCGAACTCTTCCTCCGGCACCGCGGACTCTTCGAACGCCGCAGACTCCCCCTCCGGCGCCGCGGGCTCTTCCTCCGGTGCCGCAGTATCTTCGTCCAACGCCTCAGGCTCTTCCTCCAACACCACAATCTCCTCCTCCGGCGCCGTTTTCTCTTCCGCAGCTTCTCCCTCCGAGAGCTTTTTCTCCTCCGGTTCCATCCGTCCCCAAAAATCCTTTCCACATATTTCTTTCTTACAGTATACCGAAAATCTCCGGGAAATGCCATAACATTGGTATTACATTCCCATTAAAAATCCCTTACGCCCACGCCGAAGCCGGGCGCGGCTGCCTTGAAATGGCGGCTTCCGCGCCCGGCTTCCCGGAGTGCAGACCGGCGTCGTGTGCGGACACACGCATCGCCGGGTATTTCCGGCGGCGTCGCGTGCGGGCACGCGTATCGCCGGGTATTTTCAGCGGATCTCAGGAATTCTGCGTTTTCAGCAGATCGCGGATCTCCGCAAGAAGTTCTTCCGTAGTGGGGCCGGCAGGCTCTTCCGGAGCCGGCTCCTCCTTCTCCTTAAACTTGTCCATAACGCCGTTGACGAGCTTGATGGCCGCAAACACGCACACGGCAATGATCAGGAAATTCACGATGCTCTGGATGAAGCTGCCGTACATGACCTCCGCGTTCCCGATGACCAGCTTATATCCGGCAAACGTCTCGGACCCCGCGATCGCTCCCACCAGCGGCATGATGATGTCGTTGACCAGTGAATTTACGATGGTGCTGAACGCGCCGCCGACCACAACGCCGACCGCCATATCAATGACGTTCCCCCGGAAAACAAACTTCTTGAATTCCTCCATAGTGTCCTTAAACTTGCCCATAACTGCCGTACCTCCTTCAAAATGGTTTCTCTCGCTCTTTCTGCACCGGAAACGTATGCGCCGCCGATACCGATATCTTAATTATAAGGAAAGATACAAAAACTGTAAAGTTTTTTCTGCGCTTCCTTTTCCCGGACAGCCCGGCGGCACGATTTTGCGGCCGCCACATACAATATTAGGGTAAGGAGGTGCCACATGAAACCAAAACTCCATATCCAAAACGTAAGCTACTCCTATCACGAACTGTCGGGCGAGACAAGAGCCCTTTCCCATATAAGTTTTGATGTCAAAGACGGTGAATTCTTCGCGATCGTAGGGCCGTCAGGCTGCGGGAAATCCACTCTTCTCTCCCTGCTGTGCGGCCTGATCGAGCCGGAGGAGGGGCAGATCCTGATCGACGGTGTCCCCCGGACGCAGAGCAAAGCCGTCATCGGCTATATGCTGCAGAGGGATCATCTGTTTGAATGGCGCACCGTTCTCTCCAATGTATCCCTCGGGCTGGAAATTCAAAAACGCCTGGACCGGGAGTCCAGGGACGAACTGGTTCGGATGCTTCGCCTGTATGGGCTTTCCGCCTTTCAGGACGCCCGCCCTTCCCAACTTTCCGGCGGAATGCGCCAGAGGGCGGCGCTGATCCGGACGCTGGCGCTCAAGCCGGATATCCTCCTGCTGGATGAACCGTTCTCCGCTCTCGATTATCAGACAAGGCTGGAGGTCTGCGACGATATCAGCTCCATCATACGGGAGCAGAAAAAGACCGCGATCCTCATTACCCACGATCTCTCCGAGGCCATTTCCTCGGCAGACCGGATCCTCATCCTCTCCAGGCGGCCGGGGCGGGTAAAGGCCACGATGGAAATCTGTTTTGCCCCGGAATTCGACCGGCCGCTGGCCCGCCGCAACGCCCCCGAATTCCCGATCTATTTCAATCAATTATGGAAGGAGCTGAAGGAAGATGAATAGCCCGACATCCGCCCGTTCCGACACCGTAAGCCCCGGACAGAAAGAATTTCTGGAGCGGGAATCCCGCCACCGCGCACAGGTCATTACCGTCCGGATCATGGTCCTCGTCCTGTTTCTGGCCCTGTGGGAGCTGCTCGCCGGGCGGGACGTCATCGACGCCTTTATTTTCAGCAGCCCGTCCCGCATTGTCTCCTGCTTTCTCCGGATGGCCGCGGACGGCAGCATCTTTATGCACACCGGCGTCACCCTGCTGGAAACGCTGATCAGCTTTGTCCTGACCGTGGTAATCGCCGTGACCGCCGCCGTCCTTCTCTGGAGCAGCCGGAGCCTGTCGGAGATCCTGGAGCCCTACCTGGTCATGCTCAACAGCCTGCCCAAATCCGCGATGGCCCCCCTGCTGATCGTGTGGCTGGGGAGCCGCATGAGAACCATTGTCGCGGCGGCCGTGTCCGTCGCCGTATTCGGCTC
>CANRGP010000100.1 GCA_947630085.1 uncultured Lachnospiraceae bacterium | reverse complement strand
GCATGATGGACGACATCATTGCTCATATCGACGAGACGGAGATCAACGCGGTGGTCATCGACGTGAAGAATGACGACGGGAGAGTCACGTTTTCCATGGATTCTCCAAAGGTGACGGAGACGGGCTCGGTCCTGAAGGTGATCCCGGACATCGGCGCGCTTATGACCAAGCTCAAGGAGCATCATATTTACACCATTGCCAGGATCGTGGCCTTCCGCGATCCGTTTCTGCCGGAGCAGATGCCGGAATATGGGCTTACTCTGGCGGATGGGAGCCTTTACCGCGACAACAACGGCCTGGCATGGGTCAATCCCTACAAGAGAGAGGTGTGGGACTACCTGGTGGAGGTGGCAATCGAGGCGCACAAGGCCGGATTTGACGAGGTGCAGTTCGACTACATCCGTTTTTCCACCGAGAGAGGGATCAACCAGGTGGTTTACGACGAGGCGGATACAGGAGGGCTTTCCAAGACCCAGATCATTACGGAATTTGTGGAATATGCCTATGAAAAATTGAGCAAAGAAGGCGTCTATATGGCTGCCGATGTGTTCGGCGCCATCATCGGGGGAGGAATTGACTCCGATTCCGTGGGACAGTCTTATGGAAACATGGCGGCAAGCCTGGATTATATCTGCCCGATGATCTATCCGTCTCACTATGCGGACGGGAATTTCGGGATCGAGCATCCCGACACACAGCCCTATGATACGATACTGGCCGCGCTGCAGGGATCCAAGGCCGATCTCAGCAATTATACAAGAAACGGAGAGCATCAGGCTGTCGTCAGGCCGTGGCTCCAGTCCTTTACCGCGTCCTATCTGGCCAACTACATCACCTATGGACCCGAGCAGATCCGCCAGCAGATCCAGGCGGTATACGACGCGGGCTACGATGAATGGATGCTCTGGAGCGCCGCGTGCAAATACCCGTGGGAGGGTCTCCTGACACCGCAGGAAGCGGAGGAGGAGGCGGAGCGGATCGCCGAATCCAGGGCGGAAAGACTCCGCGAGCAGACGACTGAGGCTGCCCCGCAGGAGTCCGGGGCGCCGGAACAGGAGACTCTTTCCGAGAAGGAAGAGGCGCAGCAGAGTCAGGGGTAGACGACGGACGCCGGGGCTTATCAGCTCCGGCGGTTTTTAGCAAAGGGGGAACGAATCATGTTTGACATCGAGGAGGAACTTAAAAAGCTTCCGTCCCAGCCGGGAGTATATATCATGCATGATGCCCGGGACAGGATCATTTACGTCGGAAAAGCCATCAGCCTGAAGAACCGGGTGAGGCAGTATTTTCAGAGCAGCCGGAACAAGACAGCAAAGATCGAACAGATGGTGTCGAAGATCGCATGGTTTGAGTATATCGTCACGGATTCGGAGATGGAGGCGCTGGTGCTGGAGTGCAACCTGATCAAAGAGCACAGGCCCAGGTACAACACCATGCTGAAGGACGACAAGACTTACCCCTACATCAAAGTGACTCTTTCTGAGGAATTTCCCAGGATCCTGCTTTCAAGAAACGTAAAGAAGGATAAAAATAAATATTACGGCCCGTATACCAGTGCGGGGGCGGTAAAGGACACGCTGGAGCTGATCCATAAGCTCTACAAGATTCGTACCTGCAGCCGCAATCTGCCCAGGGATATCGGCAAAGAGCGGCCGTGCCTCAACTATCACATCCATCAGTGCGCGGCTCCGTGTCAGGGATACATCGGCAGGGACGAGTATGCCGAGTCCGTCGCCCGGGCCCAGGATTTCCTGAACGGGCACTATGAGGGGATCCTGAAGATGCTTGAGGAGAAGATGAAGGATGCCTCGGAGAAGATGGAATTTGAGAAAGCCATCGAATACAGGGAACTGCTGTCCAGCGTCAGGCAGATTGCCCAGAAGCAGAAGATCACCAGCGGCGATACGGACGACAGGGATATCATCGCGATGGCCAAGGACGACACGGACGCGGTGGTGCAGGTCTTTTTCGTGAGGGAGGGCAAGCTGATCGGAAGGGACCATTTTCATATGAGAGTGGGGACGGACGAGGATCAGAGACAGATCCTTACCGGCTTTGTAAAACAGTTTTATTCGGGGACCCCGCTGATTCCCAGGGAGATCTGGGTGCAGACGGAGCTGGACGATATGGATATCATCTCCCGGTGGCTGGAAACCATGAGGGGACAGAAGGTGAAGATCATCGTCCCTCAGAAAGGCCAGAAGGAGAGACTGGTGGAACTGGCCGAACGAAACGCTCAGCTGGTGCTGTCGCAGGATAAAGAAAAGATCAGGCTCGAGGAGGTGCGTACCCTGGGGGCTGTCCGGCAGATCGGGGAGCTGATCGGCCTTGAGGGTATCCGCCGCATCGAGGCGTATGATATCTCCAATACCAGCGGCACGGAATCGGTGGGGTCCATGATCGTCTATGAGGACGGACGGCCCAGGCGAAGCGATTACCGCAAGTTTCGGATCCGGACCGTAAAAGGGCCGGATGACTACGCATCGATGCGAGAAGTCCTGATGAGGCGCTTTGCCCACGGAATCGAGGAGACAAGGAAGATGGAGGATGAAGGAGGGGACTTTTCTCTGGGGAGCTTTACCAGATTTCCCGACCTTCTGATGATGGACGGAGGGCGCGGACAGGTCAACGTCGCTCTGGATGTGCTCGGGCAGCTGGGACTGGAGATCCCGGTGTGCGGCATGGTCAAGGATGACCGCCACCGCACGAGGGGACTGTATTATCAGAACCGGGAGGTGCCGATCGACACCCATTCGGAGGGGTTCAAGCTGATCACGCGGATCCAGGATGAGGCCCATCGCTTTGCCATTGAATATCACAGGAGCCTGAGGGGAAAAGACCAGGTCAGGTCGGTGCTTGACGACATCCCTGACATCGGCCCGGTCCGCCGCAAAGCGCTGATGCGGTATTTTAAAACGATCGAGGCGGTCAAGAGCGCGACGGTCGAGGAGCTGTCCCAGGCCCCGGGAATGAACCGGAAAGCGGCCGAGAGCGTTTATGCCTTTTTCCGCTGAAGACAGAGCGCCCGTTTGATCTTTGATGGTGACAATCGGCCTGAGGTGTGATATTATTTTAGAAGGACCTGAGCACTACAGGAACAGCGGAAAGGAGACGACTCATGTACGGTGTGACCATTCAGGAACTGATCGACAAGATGGAGCTCAAGAACCTTACGCCGGAGATCGACGCGGAAAAGATCGTCCTTCCCCATGCGGACGTGAACAGACCGGCGCTTCAGCTTGCCGGATTTTTTGACCATTTTGACAATGAACGCGTGCAGATCATCGGCAATGTGGAGTATGAGTTTATCAATCAGATGGAGCCGGAGAAGCGCCGCGTCACTTATGACAAATTTCTTTCTCACAAGATTCCGTGCGTGGTATACTGCCGGAACCTGATGCCCGACACGGATATGCTGGAGCTGTGCGGATATTATGAGGTGCCGTGTCTGGTTTCCTCCAGGACCACTTCCGAGATGATGGCGGAGACATTCCGCTGGCTGAACGTTAAGCTCGCCCCCTGTATCACCATACACGGAGTCCTTGTGGATGTTTTCGGAGAGGGCGTGCTCATTATGGGAGAGAGCGGGATCGGAAAAAGCGAGGCCGCTCTGGAGCTGATCAAGAGGGGCCACCGGCTGGTGACTGACGACGTGGTTGAGATCCGGAAGGTAAGCGCCGAGACGCTGTTCGGAAAGGCTCCTTCCATTACCAAACATTTTATCGAGCTCCGCGGGATCGGGATCATCGACGTGAAGAGCCTGTTCGGTGTAGAGAGCGTGGAGGATACCCAGTCGATCGATATGGTGATCAAGCTGGAGGAGTGGAACCGGGACAAGGAGTACGACCGGATGGGTCTGGAGGACCAGTACACGGAGATCCTGGGCAACCGGGTGGTATGCTATTCGATCCCCATCCGCCCCGGAAGGAACCTGGCTCTGATCATCGAGACGGCGGCGATCAACCACAGACAGAAGACGATGGGCTACAACGCCGCCAGAGAGCTTCTGAGCCGCGCGCAGGCCAATATGCTGCGGCCTGACGGGGAGGAAGACAGATGACGGAAGGATTGTATCGCGGACTGTGCGCGGCGGTCGGAGATGAAAATGTGAGACGGGACGAACCGCTTTGCCGCCATACGACTTTCCGGATCGGGGGACCGGCGGATTATTTTGCCATACCGAAGGACGCCGCCTCGCTGAAGCGTGCGGTCAGGGTATGCAGAGAGGAAAACATACCGTTTTGCTGCATCGGAAACGGGAGCAACCTTCTGGTCTCGGATGCCGGATACCGGGGCGTGATCATTTCTACGGACCGCC
>CANRGP010000099.1 GCA_947630085.1 uncultured Lachnospiraceae bacterium | reverse complement strand
GTCTTTATCTTCCTCCCAGGGCGTCCCGCCTGTTCTCCTGGAGGCTTCCAGCGCTCCTACAAGCTTGGCTCTCCCTACATATCCGGGGTCTCTTCTGGACAGCGTAAACTCCGCCAGTCCCAGAGGATTAGACCGGTAGGAGGACGTCTCTCCGGACGGGATCAGCTCGTCTGTGGTGGTAACGTCATCCAGGATCTTCGAGCAGACCCGAAGGAGGATATTGTCGGCCAGAGGACTCATCTCCGGCCAGTCCTTGATGTTCGGGCCGTAGACAACCTCATCCTGGGGACAGGCCTTCCCGTAGCCCATATAGACGCGGCTTTGGTAGACCGTATCGTCAAAGCAGTAATCCGGGATCCGGAAGTCGTCCGCGAAATCCGTGGCCGCCGTCAAAAATCCGCCGTTCGCCGCCGTAGCGGCGATAGAGCGGGCGTCCATGAGAGCCACCGCCGCCATCTGCCCGTTTCCGGGCTTGGAGCCCTCCCGGTTGGGGAAATTGCGGGTGGTATGACGGATGCTGAGCGTATTGTTGGCAGGCGTGTCGCCCGCGCCGAAGCAGGGGCCGCAAAATGCCGTCTTCACAACCGCTCCCGCCGCCATCAGCTCCGTGACCGCCCCCTTCTTCACCAGATCCATATAAACCGGCTGGGAGGACGGATAAACGGAAAGGCTGAACAGGCCGTTTCCGCAGGATCTCCCTTTCAGGATGTGGGCGGCCGCCATCACACTGGAATAATTTCCTCCGGCGCATCCCGCGATGATCCCCTGATCCACGCGGAGCTTTCCGTTCTCGAGCTTGTCTGTCAGCCTGAACAGGGATTCCTCCCGGCCGCTGATCCGCGCCGCTTCCTTTTCGATCTCCCGCAAAATATCTCCCGGGTTTTCCTTCAGCTCATCGATCTCATAGGTGTTGCTGGGATGGAACGGCATGGCGATCATCGGGCGGACAGCGGAAAGGTCCACCTTCACCACCCCGTCATAATATGCCACAGACGCCGGCTTCAGCTCCCGGTAGGCGTCTTCTCTCCCGTGCAGCTTCAGATAGCGGCGGGTGTCCTCGTCCGTCTGCCAGATGGAGGACAGGCAGGTCGTCTCCGTGGTCATCACATCGACGCCGTTCCGGTAGTCCGTATCCATGGACGCCACGCCGGGGCCCACAAATTCCATGACCTTATTCTTCACATACCCGTTCCGGAACACGGCTCCCACTATGGCGAGCGCCACATCGTGCGGCCCTACCCCCGGAGCGGGCTTTCCTTCCAGATAGACGGCCACGACCTGGGGACGGGCCACATCGTAGGTATCGCGCAGAAGCTGCTTGACCAGCTCGCCTCCGCCCTCGCCGATAGCCATAGTTCCCAGGGCCCCGTATCGGGTATGGCTGTCGGAGCCCAGGATCATCCGGCCGCATCCGGCCATCATTTCTCTCATGTACTGGTGGATCACGGCGATGTGGGGCGGAACGAAGATCCCCCCGTAATGCTTTGCCGCGGTCAGGCCGAATACATGGTCGTCTTCGTTGATGGTCCCTCCGACGGCGCAGAGGGAATTGTGGCAGTTGGTCAGCACATACGGCAGGGGGAATTCCTTCATTCCCGATGCCTTCGCCGTCTGGATGATCCCCACAAAGGTGATATCGTGGGATGCCAGGGCGTCAAATCTCAGCTTCAGTTTCTCCGTGTCGCCGGAGGTGTTGTGCCTGTCCAGGATGGACCATGCGATGGTTCCCTTTCTCGCCTCTTCCTTATCGACCGGCTTTTTCACAAGCGCGGCCAGCTCCTCCGTGCGGTCCTCCTCCACCAGTGTCGTCCTGTCAACCAGATAGGCGCCGCCTTTCCATAATTCGATCATATTTTTCTCTCCTTTTTACGTCTTTCCCTGTTCCGGATGTGCAATGACGGCTTCTTTCCTACTTCAGGCGGGCGATAACGGCGTTTTTGTAGCTCTCCGTGCCGCCGTGCCCGTGGATGTCCGGAGTAGTGACGGAGGGATCGGGAAGCACCTCATCCACCGCCCTGCGGATCCGGGAAGCACACGAATCCTGCCCAAGATACTCCAGCATCATGCAGGCCGACCAGAGAAGGGCCGTCGGGTTGGCGATCCCTTTCCCCGCAATATCCGGCGCGCTCCCGTGAACCGCCTCGAACATGGCGTAATCGCTTCCCAGATTGCTGGAGGGAAGGAGCCCCAGTCCGCCGATCAGGCCGCTGGTCAGATCGGAGACAATGTCGCCGTAAAGATTCGGCATGACCATCACATCGAACTGGCCCGGGTTCATGACCAGCTGCATACAGACGTTGTCCACGATCTTGTCATTGGCCTGAAGGCCGGGATATTCCCTGCTGATCCGGTTGAAGATATCCAGGAACATTCCGTCGCTCATCTTCAGGATATTGGCTTTATGTACACAGGTCACGGTCCTGCGCCCATGGGCAAGGGCATATTCAAAGGCATCCCGGATGATCCTTTCACTGGCCTTTCTCGTGATGATCTTGGTGGCATAGACCGTATCCTCGTCGATCTTCTCTTCCTTACCGACGTACAGGTCCTCCGTGTTCTCACGGAACACGACGATATCCACATCCGTAAAGGGCGTCTTCACGGCAGGATTGGATTTCGCGGGCCTGATGTTGGCGTAGAGATCGTATTTCTCGCGGAGCGTCACATTCAGTGAGCGGAATCCCTTCCCGACAGGCGTAGTGATCGGGGATTTGAGAAGGACCTTCGTCCGCTCAAACGAAGCGAACGCCGCGTCCGGGATCAGCGCTCCGTTGTCCAGGTATTCCTGATTGCCTACCCGGTAGATCTCGTATTCCAGTCCGGCTCCCGCCGCGTCCAGGATCTCCAGCACGGCGTCCGTAATCTCCGGGCCGATGCCGTCTCCCTTAAAAACCGTAATCTTTCTGCTCATCGTCATCTCTCCTCCAGTTTTTCATATTGCTGAACCGTCCCGACATATTTGGTGGCGGGACGCATGATCCTCCCGTCATACAGCTTGTTCTCGATGTTGTGGGCAAGCCAGCCTATGGTGCGCGCCACGGTAAAAAGCGGCGTGTAAAGATCCCTGGGGATCTGAAGCATATCGTAAGCGAATCCGCTGTAAAAGTCAACATTATTCGAGACTTCCCGCCCGGTGACCTTGGTGTAGGTGGATCTGGCCACCTTCTCAAAACGGGTCATGAACTCAAACTCGGCCATCCTGCCGTCCTCCTGCGCCAGCTGACGGCAGCACTCCTGCAGGATCTCCGCGCGGGGATCCGACATCGTATAAACCGCATGGCCCAGCCCGTAGATCAGCCCGGACCGGTCATAGAAATCCCGGTTCAGGATCCGCTTTACGACCTTCTCCATTTCCTTCTCCGTGGCCTCCAGGCCGATCTCGTTTCGGACGGCCTCCATCATCTCCGCGCACCGGATGTTGGCTCCGCCGTGCTTCGGCCCCTTTAAAGACCCGATGGAGCCGACCATGGTGGAATACAGATCGGTAGCGGTAGACGAGATCACCACATTGGTAAACGTAGAATTGTTGCCGCCGCCGTGGTCCGCGTGGACGATCAGGAGCGTATCCAGCAGGGATGCCTCCAGAGGCGTAAAGCTTCTGTCCTCCCGGAGCATATACAGGATATTCTCCGCGATGGAGTATTCTTTCTTTGCATAGTGGATGAAAAGGCTGTCCCGGTTATAATAATGCTGCTTGCTCTGATAGGCATAGCACATGATGGACGGCAGCTTTGCCAGAATGTTCATTCCCTTCAGGACCGTATGATAGGGATCCACGTCATCCGGATCGCTGTCGTAATCGTAAAGGCTGAGGACGGACTGCTGCAGACAGTTCATCAGGTTCCGGCTGGGCATCCGCATCAGCCGCATTTCCAGAAACTCGTCGGGAAGCTGGTACATTTCGGAAAGGATATTGCGGAACGCGTTAAGTTCTGCTTTTTTGGGGAGATATCCGAACAGCAGAAGGAAACACGTCTCCTCAAAGCCGAAATGAGAATCTCCTTTTCCCGCAACCAGATCGTGAAGCCGTATTCCCCGGTAATACAGTTCGCCGGGAGCGCTCACCTTTTTGCCGTCCTGAAACGCATATCCCACTACGTCGGAAACCTTGGTCAGTCCCACGCGGACTCCGGTCCCGTCTTCGTTCCGGAGGCCCTTCTTCACATTGTACTCCTTAAACAGGGGGTTGGGAATATCCGTATAATTCAGGGACCTTCCAAAAGACTGTGCGATAAAGTTACTAGTCATTTTAATCTCCATTCCGCCGCCTTTCAGTTGGCGGCACAAATAGCAATGAAAGTCTCGACTCCCTCTACGTTTTCTCTTAT
>CANRGP010000098.1 GCA_947630085.1 uncultured Lachnospiraceae bacterium | reverse complement strand
ACAAAAAAATAAGCCATGATTGGCTTGGACAAAGGATTTTTGCGTTATGATGTTTTAAAGAAGTGTCAAACACCCGGGTCTGATCGCGTTCGGGATGATGGGAGTGTTCGGTGCGCTGGGCGCCGGGAAGAAAAAAGACGCGGAGTGATCCGCGTGAAGAAAAAGACAGGGGCCGCCTGCCGGAGATCATCGGTCTGCCGGAGGCGGCCTTCGTTTTGATTATTAAACTTTTGTAACATCTTGTCATACGCGCTTGCTTTTTTGCCTTTTATGATTTAAGATAAAAAGTGGATAAAACGAAAAAGGAGAGAGGGCACCATGATATCGAATCAGATACTTCAAACGACGATCGACGGCCTGAAAGGGATTACCAGGATCGACCTGTGTATTTGTGATACAGAGGGAAAGACGCTCGCCACTACATTTTCGGAGACGGAGATCGATGAGAGCGCTGTCCTCGCCTTTGCCGATTCGCCGGCGGACAGCCAGGTGGTCCAGGGATACCAGTTCTTTAAAGTGTTTGACGAGCACCAGCTGGAATACGTCCTGCTGGCCAGAGGAGGAAGCGAAGACGTATACATGGTAGGCAAGATGGCCGCTTTCCAGATTCAGAACCTGCTGGTGGCCTACAAGGAGCGCTTCGACAAGGACAACTTTATCAAGAACCTCTTATTGGACAACCTTCTGCTTGTGGATATCTACAACCGGGCCAAGAAGCTCCATATCGAGACGAGCGTGCGGCGTGTCGTGTACATCATCGAGACGAAGAATGAGAAGGATACCAACGCTCTGGAGACGGTCAGGAGCATTTTTGCCGGAAGGACCAAGGACTTTATTACCGCGGTGGATGAGAAGAATATCATCCTGGTCCGCGAGGTAAAAGCCAACGAGACGTATGAGGAGCTGGAGAAGACGGCCAATGTGATCCTGGATATGCTGAATACCGAGGCTATGGCCCAGGTCCATGTGGCGTTTGGAACGGTGGTGAACGAGATCAAGGAGGTTTCGCGTTCCTACAAGGAGGCCAAGATGGCCCTGGATGTGGGGAAGATCTTTTACAGCGACCGCAACGTGAACGCCTACAGCAGGCTGGGGATCGGGCGGCTGATCTATCAGCTTCCGCTTCCTCTGTGCAGGATGTTCATCCGCGAGATCTTCGACGGCAAATCGCCGGATGAATTTGACGACGAGACGCTGACGACGATCAACAAATTCTTTGAGAACAGCCTGAATGTATCCGAGACCTCCCGGCAGCTGTATATCCACCGCAATACGCTGGTGTACCGGCTGGATAAGCTCCAGAAGAGCACGGGGCTGGATCTGCGGGTCTTTGAGGACGCCATTACCTTCAAGATCGCCCTCATGGTCGTCAAATATATGAAATATATGGAAAATTCCGATTTTTAGAATGGGAGATTCCGGTTTTAGAATGGAAAATTCCGATTTTTAGAATGGGAGACTCTGGTTTTAGAATGGTAAAATCCGGTTTTAAAAATGGGAAATTTCGGTTTTAACGAGGAAGACGGATGATTGAGATATCGAATGTGACTAAGGAATATGTGGAAGGCAACAAGGCCCTCCGGAATGTCAGCATCACCATCGACGACGGGGAGTTCGTCTTTATCATGGGGCGCAACGGCTCCGGCAAGACGACGATCTTCAAGCTGCTGATGAAGGAGGAGGAGCTGACCTCCGGCAAGATCATCGTTAACGACATGAATCTGGGCAAGATGCCGCGCAGCTATGTCCCCAAGTACCGCCGGAGGCTGGGAGTGGTGTTCCAGGACTTCCGGCTTTTGCGGGACCGCAACGTCTATGAGAACGTGGCGTTCGCCCAGCGGGTGGTAGGGGCCAGTACCAGGCGGATCCGGGAGTCGGTCCCGGCTATGCTGCAGATGGTGGGTCTTTCCGCCAAATACAAGATGTATCCCCACCAGCTTTCGGGCGGCGAACAGCAGCGCGTGGCCATTGCCAGGGCGCTGATCAACCGGCCGGAGGTCCTTTTGGCCGACGAGCCTACGGGGAACCTGGACAGCTACAACGCCATGGGGATCATGAAGCTCCTTGAGGAGATCAATGAGATGGGGACTACGGTGATAGTGGTCACCCACAGCCACGAGATCGTGGAGAAGATGAACAAGCGTGTGATCCGGATGGAGCGGGGCTGCGTAATAAGCGACGGAATCGAGGACGGTTATTCATATGAGGATTAGTACGTTTTGGTACTGCATGAAGCAGGGTATCAAAAACATATGCAGGAATATCTGGTTTTCTCTGGCTTCCATTGCCACCATTTCGGCCTGCATTTTCTTGTTCTGTATGTTTTTCAGCATCATGGTCAATGTTCAGAACGTGGTGCGGATCGCGGAGACCACCGTGGGGATCACGGTATTCTTTGACGAAGATATGACGGAGAACCAGATCCGGGCCCTGGGGAGCGAGATCGGCAAGAGGCCGGAAGTCAGCTCCATGGAGTTCGTTTCGGCCGCGGAGGCATGGGAGATCATGAAGGAGGACTACTTCGAGGGGCTGGAGGAGCTGGCGGAGGGGTTCGAGGAGGACAATCCCATGGCGGGATCCGCCTCGTATCAGATCTTCCTCAAGGACATTTCCAAACAGGGACAGTTTGTGGCGTACCTGAACAATCTGGACGGGGTGCGCCGGGTCAATTATTCCAACAGCGCGGCCGCGGGGCTGACCAGCTTTAATACGGTGATCGGGCTCCTCTCGGTGGTGATCATCGGCGTGCTGCTGGGCGTTTCCGTGTTCCTGATCAGCAACACCATCAATGTGGCCGCGGCGTTCCGCAGGAACGAGAATCAGATCATGCGCTACATCGGCGCGACCAACGGCATGATCCGCGCGCCCTTTGTCGTGGAGGGGATCATTATCGGGCTGATCGGTGCGGCGATCCCTCTCGTCGTGATGTTTTTCCTGTACGGACAGGCGATGGAGTATCTGCAGACGCGGTTCCAGATCCTGTCGCAGATCTTCCAGTTCCTGCCCCTGCGGCAGATCTTCCCCTATATGGCGGGGACGGCGATGCTTCTGGGACTCGGGATCGGATTTTTCGCCAGCTTTTTTACGATACGCAAGCACCTGCGTGTGTGAGCGCCCTGCTCATCTGCGGCGGGATGCGGGAAAGAGAGCCGGACGGTTCTTTTTTTCGCATAAATGTGTGTTGTTGTGAAATACTATAGATATATGCTGTAATCTCCTGCGGATCTGCGGGAGGTTGAGGAGGCAGAGATGGAGAACGGAGAAGCAAAAAATAAATTCTGGAAGGGCGTACTGACAGGCGCGCTGATTATGGCTTTTGTCTGCCTGATTGTAGTAGGGCTTTCCGCCGGGATCTTTCTGATCGGCAGGACGGTCATTGACGGGGAGCCGCTTCAGGAGGAAGCTTCCGCACCGGAAAGAGGCGGATCGGACTATGACCGGATCGGGGAGAAGCTGGAATATCTGGATGAGGTCGTGGATGAATATTTCCTTTACGACAAGGACATGGACGATGTGGCGGACGGGATTTACAAGGGCCTGATTTACGGTCTCAACGACCCATATGCCGCTTATTACAATGAGGAGGAGCTGAAAGCCTTCGAGGAGGATACCACGGGCGAATACTGCGGGATCGGCGCCATCGTGCAGCAGAATATGAATACCGGCATCATTACCGCGACCCGCGTTTTCAAGGATGCGCCCGCTTATGAAGCGGGGATGCTTCCGGGAGATATCCTCTATATGGTGGGTGAGGAGTACGTCACCGGGAAGGACCTGAATCTTCTGGTCAATGAAGACATCCGGGGAGAGGAAGGGACCTTCGTGGAAATCACCGTGCTGCGCGGGGATTCCGGCGAAGAGGTGGTCCTCAACGTGGAGCGCCGCCAGGTGGAGATCCCCACCGTGGAACCCCAGATGCTGGAGGACAACGTCGGATATATATACCTGATGGAATTTGATTCCGTCACGGGCGAACAGTTTACCCAGGCCGTGGACGATCTTATGGACCAGGGCATGGAGAAGCTGGTGATCGATCTGCGGGACAATCCCGGAGGCGTTCTGGATACGGCGGTGGAGATGCTGGCGTATCTTCTCCCGGAGGATAAGATGGACGGGATGCTGATCTACACGGAGGATAAGGACGGCCTGGGCGACCGGTTCATGAGCCGCGGCGGGAAGATCGTTCTGGAGAGCGATTACGGCGGCGGGAATTTCGGGTATCCCAAACCGGACGGCCACCAGCTCGACATTCCCATTGCGGTCCTGATCAACGGCAATTCCGCCAGCGCGTCGGAGCTGTTTGCCGGAGCGCTCCAGGATTACGGGGCGGCGGTCATTGTCGGAACGCAGAGCTTCGGCAAGGGCATCGTGCAGAGCCTCGTCCCCCTGGGGGACGGGACGGCCATCAAGCTCACCACATCCCGCTATTTTCTTCCCAGCGGCGTCTGCATCCATGAAGTGGGGATCACGCCGGACGTGGAGGTGGATCTGGACGAGGAGCTGAAGACCAAATCCGTAGTGGAGCTTGACGAGGACAATCAGCTTGCGGCCGCCCTCGAGGCGCTCGATGCGCGGTCCGACGGACAATAGATGCAAAACCGCGCCACTGCGGACAGCCGATACGGAACCGCGCAGGCAATCAATATGGCATTTTCAGGAAAAGCCGCCCTTACCGGCGGCTTTTCGCGTACTTTTCGAGGAGGGATATGCCCTGATACAGGAGGGTGGATACCAGGCAGAGGATCACGATGGACATGACCAGCATATCCATTTTGAAGACCTGGCTGGCATAGATGATGAGGTACCCCAGGCCGGCTTTGGCGGAGAGAAATTCTCCGATGATGACGCCGACCAGGCAGAGCCCCACGTTGACCTTCATGTTGCTGATGATCAGCGGGACGGAGGAGGGGATCAGGACCTTGAAAAGAATGTCCTTCCGGCTCCCTCCGAGTGAGGTGACC
>CANRGP010000097.1 GCA_947630085.1 uncultured Lachnospiraceae bacterium | reverse complement strand
GGGAGAGGGGACCGGCTATACGGACCTGACTTACACCATCGGCCTGAACGAGGAGAAATACGGCGTGGGATTCCGCAAGGGTTCGGATCTGGCGGCGGCTCTGAATGATTTCCTGAAAGCAAGCTACGCGGACGGAAGCATGGAGGCGTGCGCGGAGAACTACGGTGTCCAGGCCGCTCTGGTCGAGCAGTAACGCGCGGGATCTTCTATGAAACTGATCCTGGAGCAGATGCCGGTGGTCATAGGAGCTCTCAACACCGGCTTCATACAAACGTTAAAACTGTTTTTTGTCACGCTTTTAGGGGCGTTCCCGCTGGGGCTGCTTATCGCTTTCGGCTCCATGTCGCGGTTTAAGCCCCTGAGCCTTGTGACAAAGCTGGTGGTCTGGGTGGTGCGCGGCACGCCGCTTATGATCCAGCTTCTGATCATTTATTATTTCCCCGGACTGGTGCTGAACAATCCTGTCTGGGGAGGCGGAGAAGCCGGACGTTTTCTGGCGGCCTCCGTGGCGTTTATCATCAATTACGCCTGCTACTTTTCCGAGATATACAGAGGAGGCATTCAGGGCGTACCTGTAGGGCAGGAGGAGGCCGGCCTGGTACTGGGAATGACCAGGGGCCAGATCTTCCGGAAGGTCAAGCTTCTGCAGATGATCAAGCGCATCGTGCCGCCCATGTCCAATGAGATCATTACTCTGGTGAAGGATACCGCGCTGGCCCGCATCATCGCGCTCCAGGAGATCATCTTTGCAGGGCAGTCCTTCCTGAAGGGCTCCCACGGCATTTCGGGAGCGATCTGGCCGCTGTTTTTTACCGCGTTCTATTATCTGGTCTTCAACGGCGTCCTGACGCTTCTTCTGGGACGGCTGGAAAAGAAACTGGATTATTTCAGGTGAGAGGAGAAGAAGGATGCCGGTTCTGGAAGTTGAAAATATCTGCAAGACATTTGAAGATACGGACGTGCTGAAATCCATCAGCCTTTCCCTGGAGAAGGGACAGGTCCTCTCAATCATCGGTTCGTCGGGAAGCGGAAAGACCACGCTTCTTCGCTGCCTGAATTTTCTGGAGAGGCCGGATGCCGGCGTGATCCGGGTGAACGGAGAGACGCTTTTTGACGCGGAGGCTGCCGGAAAGACGGCGGGTTTTCCGTTCTCCCGGCGCTTTGGGGCGCAGCGCGAGGCGGATGTGCGCAGAAGACGCCTGCATTTCGGACTCGTGTTCCAGTCCTTCAACCTGTTTCCCCAGTATACCGCGCTGGAAAACGTTATGCTGGCCAGGAAACTTCTCGCCGCCGGGCAGCCGGATTATAAGGCCAGGAAGAAGGAAATCCTGGGACAGATCAGAGAACAGGCGGAGGAGCTTCTGGATCAGATGGGACTTTCCAACAGAATGGGGAATTATCCGCACCAGCTTTCCGGAGGACAGTGCCAGCGTGTCGCCATTGCCCGTGCACTGGCTCTCCAGCCGGATATTCTCTGCTTTGATGAGCCGACCTCGGCTCTGGATCCTGAGCTGACCGGAGAGGTGCTGAAGGTGATCCGGGAGCTGGCGGACCAGAATACCACGATGATCATTGTGACCCACGAGATGGCTTTTGCGAGGGATGTGGCGAACCGAGTGGTATTTATGGACGACGGCATGGTCGTGGAGCAGGGGGACCCGGGGGAGGTGTTCGGGAATCCCCGTGAGGAGAGGACGAAACAATTTCTGATGCGGTATTCGGGAGCCTAGATGGATCGAATAGTGTTTTTGGCTCGGGGGAAGCTGACGGAAAAGCAGCTTCCTCCGCTTTTTGCGTCGGAGACTTCGATGGTTCCGCCGTGAAGCGCGGTCAGCTCTCTGGCAATGCTCAGGCCAAGACCAAAGTGCGATTTGTCGCTGCGGGCGGAGTCGGCCCGGTAAAAACGGTCAAAGATATGCGGCTTCTCACTGTCCGGGATGCCGGGACCCTGGTCGATGACCCGCAGGGTCAGAAAGGAGCCTTCGCCGGCTTCCGCGCAGATGCGGATCTTTTTGCCGGCAGGCGTGTAGGTCACAGCGTTGTCTAAAAGAATCGCCAGGATCTGGCGGATACGTTCCGCGTCTCCCTGCAGGCGGGGAAGGGGCTGATCCGGGACCTCCAGAGAGAGCCCGATCCCTTTCCGGCCGCAAAGAGGAAGAAAGGCGTCATAGGTTTCGATCAGGAGCGTGTCCGTATCGATGTCGGATATTTTCAGATTCCAGGTTCTGGCATCGGCAGACGCCAGAAGGAGCATATCATCGATCAGTCTTGACATCCGGCTGCACTCGTTTTCGAGAACGGAGAGGACCGGGGCGGCTTCCGGCGGCAGCAGCGGCGCTTTGGGAGCGGGGGAGGATGGGCTGCCTGTTCCGCTTCCGGGATCGTCTGCGGCGGAAAAAACGCTTCGGACAGCCGCGACTCCGGACTGCAGGACCGCCAGCGGCGAACGCAGCTCGTGTGAGGCGGCCGCGATAAATTCCGCCTGCTTGCGCTGGCTCTCTTCCACCGGGCGCAGCGACCAGCCGACGAAATACCAGCTGATCGCGGCCAGACCGGCGATCCCCATAAGTTCCAGCACACACAGCCAGACAAGGGTCCTCCGGAGGGCATCCGTCACGGGCGGTACATAGGCGATCAGGCACAGGGCGCGGACAGATTTGCCAAAGGCCGAGACAAGCACCCGGGCGCAGTAGTCCTCTCCGGATTTCCCCTGAAACGTGAAAATGGAACTGACCACGGAGGAGGCCGAGATCGGCCGCACCGTAGTAAATACGCCCTCCGCCTCCGCCAGAGCCTTCACGCGCGCAATCAGCTCCTCCCGGGGCGTCTGCGGCGTCCAGGAACCGTTGAACAGAAGGGCGGTTCCGTTTTCTTCTATATGGATGACGACTTTATGGTCGGCTTCTGTCTGCGCCAGGAATCCCTGGGCGATCGTTGTATCGGATTGAAGCCTGAACTGCAGGGAGTTCCAGAGATCATAGAAATCTTCCATCTGTCCCTGCTTTGTCTCGCGGACGCGCATGATAAGAAACGCCGTCATGACCAGCGTCAGGATCAGGGAGGTCGTGACTGTGTAGAGAAGCGTCAGCCGACGGCGGAGGATCGCCATGGAACCGGACGCGCGGCGGGACGTGTGACCGGCCCCGGCGCCGACAGACAGGGAGAGAAGACGTACCATAGGAGCAGTTCCTTTCTTCGGACGACGATGCAGCATTAAAAGGTTTCAAAAGGTTACAGGTTACGGCATCAGGCGCGAGGGCCATCTGTGCGGCTGCCAATCTCCGCCGCTTCCAGCAGATATCCGACCCCGTGAACCGTCGTCAGCTTCGCCGGCGCGCCAGCCGCGGCCAGCCGACGCCGGAGAAAATAGATGTAATTGTCGAGATTTCCTTCCTCTACTTCGGCGGCGGAACCCCAGACATAGGAGAGGATCCGGGCCCGCGCAAGCGTCTGTCCCGGATGCTTCAGGAAGCATTCCAGGAGCGCCGATTCTCTTTTTGACAGGTTTATGCTGACGTCTCCGCAGGACAGGATGCGCCGCTCCGGCTCCAGGCAGATCCCGAAAGCCGACAGCCGGCTCAGATCCTGCAGCCGTCCCGGCCTGCGGGTGATGGCCCGGATCCGCGCCATCAGTTCCTCTACCGCGAACGGCTTCACCAGATAATCGTCCGCCCCCGCGTCCAGTCCGTCGATCCGTTCTCCCAGCCCGTCCAGGGCTGTCGCCAGGATCACCGGCGTCTGCACTCCCTGCCGCCGCAGACTCAAAAGAACGGTCAGTCCGTCCACCTTCGGCAGCATCCGGTCCAGCACGATCACATCGTAGGATCCGTTCGCTGCGTAGAGCAGCCCGTCGTCGCCGCTGTGGCAGAATTCCGTCTCGTATCCCGCCGCGTTAAGCGCCAGTTTAATATTCCGGCAGAGATCTTTGTCATCTTCAATCATTAATATGCGCATAAAATATTCCCGTTTCCCCTCCGCGGCCTCCGACGGCCGTATTTCTGACGATGCGGCGGCAATTCCGCAGAGAGGAGTTCAAAAGATGTGCTTTGACTTTTGCACCGTTCATTGCCTATATGGACATTTTAACATATATATCTCTAAAAAATCTTTAAAAATAACTTTCTCTTTCCAGTATTTTTAGAGAATCCCCTGATAGAATCGGTATACAGAAAGCAAAAAGGAGGACGAAGATCTATGCGCAAACATCGAATACTATCCGCGTTTCTTGCCGCCGCGCTTACGGCCGCGTTTCTCGCCGGCTGCGGGGGCGGTTCCGGCGGCGGAGCATACACACAAAGCGGAGGCGGAAGCGAAGGGACCTCAGACAGCGGTCAGACCGGCAGCGGGAGCGGTTCATCCGACTCCGGCCTCTTCGGCGGTTCCCAGCCATCCGCCGTGGACGGCGAGATCCCGCTGGGCCGCTACGTGGAGGAAGAATTTACCCTCCCCGACAGCGTCAGCCAGTACACTTACACCACGCTCTTAAAAGGCGAGGACGGCCGTCTCGAGCTCTATATGTGCGATTACGATTCCCACGAATCCGTCCGCTATCTCTACGACGGCGAATCCTGGAAGCCGGATCAGGACTGGATGAAATGGTACCGGGACAAAGTGGATTCCGGGGAGGTCTGCTCCGAACCCTATAAGATCACCTACGGTCTGGACGGCAAATACTATTTTACCGCCATAGACGAGGAAGACTATGTGTGCCATCTGTACCAGGCAGGCGGCGACGGCAGCGTGACAGAACTGCTCTCCGACGCATTTCTCCCGCCGGCCGGTCGGGAATACGGTATGATCCCCGGCCAGATCGACGTGGCCGCGGACGGCAGGATCCTGCTTCACGATATGGATTACGTCTACTGCTACCGCCCCGACGGCGCGATGCTTTTCAGCATGGAGCGGTTCCCGGCCGTCTCGGATTCCAGCGTCGGTTACATAGACGGCAATGAATTCCTGACCGTCACAGAGGAGGGAGTCACCCGCTACGACTTAAGCGACGGCAGGAAGA
>CANRGP010000096.1 GCA_947630085.1 uncultured Lachnospiraceae bacterium | reverse complement strand
CGGACGACCTACACCCCGCAGACGTTCTGCGTGGGTCTGGGGAGCAGCGCCGGGGTCCAGGTGACGGACGTGTACCCGAAGTCGGACGTGGAGACGGAGCCGGAAACGGAGACGGATCCTTCCAAGGAGACAGATCCCTCCAAGGAGACCGAGCCGTCGAAGCCGACCGACCCGTCGGAACCGACGGAGCCGTCGAAGCCGACGGAGCCGGAACCCGAGGAGACGCTGCCGACAGAGCCGGTGGAGCCTACGGAGCCGACGCGCCCGACCTATCCGACGTACCCGACGTATCCGACATCGCCGGGAGTGCCGCCGGTGCCGGTGGCGCTGATAGAGGATAACCCGACGCCGCTCTCGGGAGTGCCCGGTCAGGAGGTCATAGAGGACGGAGAAGTGCCGCTGGCGGCGGTCCCGGGGACGGGAGACGACAGGCCGGCGGGAGCGGTGGCGTTCCTGGGTCTGATCGCGTTCGGGATGATGGGAGTGTTCGGTGCGCTGGGCGCCGGGAAGAAAAAAGACGCGGAGTGATCCGCGCGAGAGAAGAACGCGGAGCGATTCGCGTGAAGAAAAACAGGGGCCGCCTGCCGGAGATCATCGGTCTGCCGGAGGCGGCCTTCGCTTTTGATGTGCGCCCTGGAGGCGAACATCCTGCACGTCAACCGTTGAAACAGCCGTGTACCGAACGGTACGCGCGGCGGTATGAGAGGACGGCGGCTGATTGCCGCCTCTATTCGATCATGTGAAAGAAGAACGTGTTACTGAAAGTCGAGAGCGGCGTGGGGGCCGGGACCGCTGCTTTCTCCGGCGACCAGGACGCTCTGGTATTCGAGACGCCGGATGGCGCCTGCCGACTCGGATTCGGAACGGCGGTTCAGTTTCTCGGAGAGGAGGCGGATGCTGCTCCGTCCCCGCTCGACGATCGCGTGCTCAATGGTAGTCAGCTTGATCCCGTGAAAACGGGACGGATAGATATTGTCAAAGCCGCAGAGGCTTATGTCATCGGGGAGACGCTTCCCGGCCTCTATGAGGCCCTCCCGGATGCCGTAGGCGACCATGTCGTTGATCGCCACGATAGCCGTGGCCTGCGGAGCCTCCTCCAGGCACCTTTTGGAGAGACGGTACCCGACCTCATGCTCCACATCGATCATGTGAAGTTCCTGCTCGGAAGAAACATCCTGGCTGATCACGGTCACCGTGCCTCCGGGACAGGAGCAGAGATACTCGTCCTGCAGGCCTCTGCACCGGTTCATACGGGAAGAGTGCTCGTCGTTTAATGTGGTGGAGAGATACGCGATATGTTTGTGGCCCAGACCGATCAGATGCTTCGCTATCATGCGGCCCGCTTCGTAATTGTTTACGTCTACCGTATCGATCTTGATGTTTACATTTTTGTCCCCTACGGCAACCATGGGAATATGCAGGCTCGCCTCCTCGGCGACTTCCGGCTGCTGGGGGATCATGGCAAAAATCACCCCGGCGACCAGGGGACTTTGCGCCAGATCCAGGGCCTCCTTTTCGGCCTCCCGGCTCCAGTATGTGGTATAAAGTACGGTGGAAAAGCCCAGGATCCTCGCCTCCTGCTCCATACTCTGGATCAGGGTGGCGTAGTAGGGATTCATCAGAGAGGGGCAGATGATCAAAATCAGCTTTTTGGGATTCTTGTAGAGCTTGTATTTCTTGGGCACATATCCGATTTCCCGGCTGGCTTCAAAAACTCTCTGGATGGTTTCTTCAGAGAAGCGGGAAATATCCTTTTCATTCAAAATCATGGAAACACAGGCCGTGGAAACTCCGGCCTTTTCCGCGATATCTCGTATGGTTGGTTTTTTCATGGACAGTCCTTTCACTTCGGTCAAATTGGTATATGATAATTTTAACAATATTAAGTAAAAAAGTCAACAAATTTTAATGAGATAAACATTAAATTATTATGAACTTTCACTTGATTGATGGATAAAAATTAGGTATAATGCTCTTTTAAGAATCTGCGTCTGTATACTGAGAAAGAGGGATTGGGAAGTATGAAAGTAATCGCTCACAGAGGCTACAGCGGAAAATATCCGGAGAACACCATGCTGTCATTTCAAAAGGCCGTCGAAGCCGGATGCGACGGCATCGAGCTGGACATTCATGTGTCGAAGGACGGTGTGACGGTGATCATTCACGATGAAACGCTGGATCGCACCACGGACGGAGAGGGCCCGGTCAGGGACTACACCTATGAGGAACTGAAACAATTCAACGCGGCGAAAGGATTCGGGCATATTACGGATTTTGAGCCCATACCGACATTCGAGGAGTACTGCCGGTGGGCGGCCGCCTATCCGGTAACCACCAATATCGAGATCAAGACCGATCATTATCCGTATGAACAGATTGAAGAAAAGGCCGTGGAGCTGGTGAAAAGATACGGGCTGGAGGAGCGGGTGGTTTTTTCTTCATTTAACCATGGCTCCCTGACGAAGGTGAAGAAACTGATGCCCCGGGTAAAGTGCGGGGCGCTGATCGAATCCGGCACGGAGAAAGGGATCGGGCACTACTGCAGGACTTCCGGATTTGAATATGCGCATCCGGAATTTGATGGGATCGACCAGACGCTGGTTGACGAGTGCAAAAGCAGGGGCATCGGGATGAACGTGTGGAACGTCAATGATCTTGAGCAGCTGGAAAAACTATATTATTGGGACTGCGACGGGGTCATCACCAACGATCCGGAGCGGTTCAAGTCATGGATCTCCGAAAAGGAATCCGGTTTGCTGTCAGGGGTATCGGAAGAAGAAGGAGGCAGGGACGATGGAAAATTTTAAAAGAGTATTTCTTGTTGTCATCGATTCTTTGGGCATCGGCGCCATGCCGAACGCCGCCGAGTACGGCGACGCCGGGACGGATACGCTGGGGCATATCGACGAGAGGATGGAGTCTTTTACGATCCCGAATCTGGCGAAGCTGGGGATGGCAAACCTCCATCCGCTGATCCATGTTGCGCCTGTCAGGGAGCCGCTCGGCCGTTACGCCAGGCTTTTCGAGGCCAGCGTGGGCAAGGACACGATGACCGGGCACTGGGAGATGATGGGGCTTCATATCACAAAGCCCTTCAAGACATTTACGGATACCGGGTTCCCGCAGGAGCTTCTGGACGAGCTGACCCGCCGCACGGGCCACAAGATCGTGGGCAATAAGGCGGCCAGCGGCACGGAGATCCTGGATGAGCTGGGCGAGCACGAGATCGCCACCGGCGACATGATCGTCTACACCTCGGCGGATTCGGTGCTGCAGATCTGCGGCAACGAGGAGACCTTCGGGCTGCAGGAGCTGTACCGGTGCTGCGAGATCGCCAGGGAGCTGACGATGAAGGACGAGTGGAAGGTGGGACGCGTCATTGCCAGGCCCTATGTGGGCAGGAAGAAAGGCGAATTCAAGCGAACCGCCAACCGTCACGACTACGCGCTCAAGCCTTACGGCAGGACGGTTCTGGATGCGCTGAAGGCGGCGGGGCTTGATGTGATCAGCGTGGGAAAGATCCGGGACATCTTCGACGGAGAAGGCATTACGGAGGCTTATAAATCCAGGAGCAGCGTTCACGGCATGGAGCAGACCATCGAGATCGCGGATAAGGATTTCCGCGGGCTGTGTTTTGTGAATCTGGTGGACTTCGACGCGCTCTGGGGGCACAGAAGGGATCCCATCGGCTATGGTCAGGAACTGGAGCGGTTCGATGTGAAGCTGGGCGAGCTGCTGGCAAAGCTGCGGACGGACGATCTGCTGATCATCACCGCCGACCACGGCAACGACCCGACCCACACGGGGACGGATCACACCAAGGAGACGGTGCCGTTCCTGGCATATTCGCCGTCTATGGCAGGCGGCGGAGCCCTGCCGGATCAGGATACCTTCGCGGTGATCGGCGCGACGGTGGCAGACAATTTCGGCGTGACCATGCCGGAGGGGTGCATCGGGAGATCCATTCTCGAAAGGATCGTCCAGAAAGACTGATATATAGCGGGGAGGTTCCCGATTCTGCGTTTTGCTGTCCGGTTTTTTGACGGCTTGCGCCTCTCACGCTTTTATGATATGATGGTAAACTGAGAGTTCGGCGAACCGCCGCATCATGATGTCCAGGAGGATGAAATGATTCAGAAACTGATCGAAAAGATTCAGAAGACCAAAGCGCCTGTCTGCGTGGGGCTGGACCCCATGCTCAGCTACATTCCGGAACACATTACGAAAAAAGCCTATGCCGAATTCGGCGAGACCCTGGAGGGGGCGGCCGAAGCCATCTGGCAGTTCAACAAAGAGATCGTGGACAGTACCTGGGATCTGATCCCGGCGGTGAAGCCGCAGATCGCCATGTACGAGCAGTTCGGGATCCCGGGACTCGTTGTATATAAGAAGACCGTGGATTACTGCCGGAGCAAAGGACTGATCGTCATCGGCGACGCCAAGCGCGGGGACATCGGTTCCACCTCCGCCGCCTACGCGGCGGCTCACCTGGGCCGCGTGAAAGTGGGCTCGGCCGTCCTGGCCGGGTTTGATACCGATTTCCTGACCGTGAACCCGTACCTGGGAACCGACGGCGTGAAGCCGTTTGTCGATGTGTGCGGCGCCGAGGACAAGGGGATCTTCGTGCTGGTGAAGACATCCAATCCGTCCAGCGGCGAATTCCAGGACCGCCTGATCGACGGCAGGCCCCTGTACGAGCTGGTGGCCGATAAAGTAGTGGAATGGGGCGGCGCTTCGATGGACGGAACCTACAGCAACGTAGGCGCGGTGGTCGGAGCCACTTATCCGGAGATGAGCAGGATCCTGCGCAGGCAGATGCCGCACACCTACTTCCTGGTGCCCGGATACGGCGCCCAGGGCGGTACGGCCCAGGATCTGCGGTACTGCTTCAACGAGGATGGCCTCGGAGCCATCGTGAATTCTTCCCGCGGCATTATTGCGGCGTATAAGAAAGCGCCTTATGAGAAGTTCGGCGCGGAGCATTTCGGCGAGGCGTCCAGACAGGCCGTGACCGATATGATCGCG
>CANRGP010000095.1 GCA_947630085.1 uncultured Lachnospiraceae bacterium | reverse complement strand
TGGCAGTACTTATTGCGATAAAAGCAAGAGGTCATAAAGAAAACAGAAAAAGTGCCAACGAATACTTGACACAAACTTCGGAAATATGGACATTGATATCCCCGCGGCTGTGTGCTATATTATATTTAACACATAAACATAATGATCCCGGCTCTGTAAAGGAGGAATGAACGGTTATGGAATGGGGAACGGTTTCGGCGGCCAGTATGGCCGGTATGATATTTTCACTTCTTGTGTCGGTGGGACTGCCGGTTATACTGGCGGTTATGATCCGCAAAAAGCTTGGGGCGCAGATGAAGTCACTGTTCGTCGGCGCGGGTATATTCGTTTGCTTTGCGATGGTTCTGGAGCAGATTCTGCACACGTTGGTTTTTTCCGCAGCCGGAACGGCGCTGACCTCCAATGTCTTTCTTTATGCGCTGTACGGCGGGCTGGCCGCGGCGCTCTTTGAAGAAGCGGGCCGCTATATCGCCATGCGTTTCTTCATGAAGAATGCGCTGGACCGTGATAATGCCCTGATGTACGGTGTCGGTCACGGAGGGATCGAAGCGATCCTGCTCATGGGGATGGCCTCTGTCAACAATCTGCTCATCTCGGCGATGATCAATAACGGCGGGATCTCGGAGGTCATGTCGCAGATGGATGCCGAGACGGCCCGGACGACCTATGAACAGCTGACGGCGCTGTGGCAGTCGCCCTCCTATATGTTCTATATGGGCGGACTGGAACGTCTCTCGGCCCTGGCCCTGCAGATCGGATTGTCCCTCTTTATGTTCCGCGCCGTAAAGGAGGGCCGTAAGGGCTTCCTGCTTCTGGCCTTCGGGACGCATTTTCTTGTCGATTTCCTGACGGTGATAGCGGCCGGTACCCTTTCCACAGCGGTACTGGAGATCCTTCTCCTTATCGCATCGGCGGCCGTCCTCGGATATGCGCTGTGGGTCTGCCGTAAGAAAGAAGATACCGTCGGGCATCCCGCCCAGCAATAAAGGGAGGCGGTCCCGAAATGAACTTTGACAGGCTGAAAAACCATATCATAGACATGATCAAGGAAGAACAGATCAAGCTGGGCTACCGCAGTGAAACCATACGTCTTTATTATCCGCTTGAATCTCTTGTAAAGCTTCTGAGAGGGGACGAGCAGATACCCGGCGGCAGAGAAGCGGGGGCCGGCGTTGCGGGCGTCTCTCCGGACAATCCGGATGCCGGCGCGATGCAGCGTGTCCTTGAAACAGAATTCTGCGGCCGGGTTTCCGGGGAGCTCGGAGACGTCCGGGTGTCTCACAGCGGCACGCGCTTCTGCTTCCTTATTCCGCCGGAGGGCGCCGCCTTTGTTCATGATAATACTGCCGAAAATGAATTTCTCGTGGATTTCATCCGGGTTATCGGAACCCACGGATGCACGATCGATCAGGTGCTTGAACAGTTCCGGAAGCACTCTTCCCATGTAAGAGTGGAACGCAGGACCGGCGGAGACTTTGATTATCTGATCTGGTTTGCAGACGGTGTCCCCGACAGCTACCGGTACTGCATCACCGATGAGGGACACCATCTGATCTATCACCGATTCACCGCGGAGGATTACGAAGAACTGTATGGCGGCTGAAGCAGCGGATACGGATGCGGACGCCGCGGACAGTGAACTTTCTGCATACACCAAACAGGAGAGGAGACCCGATTCCATGGACAGGCCGCCGCTTATCATCGTGACCGGACCTACGGCTTCCGGAAAAACCGATCTTTCCGTCCGCCTGGCAAAGGCCGTCGGAGGGGAGATCATCAGCGCCGATTCCATGCAGGTCTACCGCCACATGGATATCGGCTCCGCCAAGGTGACGCCGGAGGAGACGGATGGCGTCCCCCATCATCTGATCGATGTGCTGGAGCCCACCGAAGATTTCAATGTGGTCATTTTTCAGACAATGGCCCGAAAAACAGTGGGAGAGATCCTCGGCCGCGGCCATATTCCCATCGTGGCCGGCGGCACCGGATTCTACATCCAGGCTTTGCTGTACGACATCGACTTTACCGAAAACGACGGGGATACGGCTTTTCGGAACGAGCTTGGCCGGCTGGCCGCCGACCGCGGCCCGGAATACCTTCATTCTATGCTGGAGAAGATCGATCCCGTTTCCGCCCGGGCGATCCATCCCAACAACGTCAAGCGCACGATCCGCGCCATCGAATTTTTCCGGCAGACCGGAGGCCCCATATCCGCTCACAATGAGATCCAGCGGGCCAGGGAATCCTCCTACAACTTTCTCTACTATGTCCTGACCACCGACCGCGCCGAGCTCTACGAAAGGATCGACCGCCGTGTGGACCGGATGATCGCGCAGGGACTGGTCGATGAAGTGCGGCGTCTGGCCGCAATGGGATGCACACGGGATATGGTTTCCATGCAGGGGCTTGGCTATAAGGAAATCCTGGCCTATATGGACGGAGAATATCCTCTGGAGGAGGCCGTCCGCATAATCAAGAGAGACACCCGCCATTTCGCGAAACGCCAGATCACCTGGTTTAAGCGGGAGAGGGATGTGCGCTGGCTGAATCTGCCGGATTTTGATCACGACAGGGAAAAGGTCCTGAACCGCATTCTGGAGGACATGGAAGCCGCCGGAATAAAATCACAGTATGTTACCCAAATTAAGGAGAGAGCATCATGCACACAGACAATCTGACTACCATGTACCGCGCGTTCGGCATCGGCGAAAAGATCCTGAATTTTGCCGGGGCCGTGGAAAGCGAACTGAAATCCCGCTTCGAGGCCATTGACGCCCGCGCGGAGCAAAACCAGCTCAAAGTCCTGAAGGCCATGCAGGACAACCGGGTCAGCGACATTCACTTTGCCGCGACCACCGGATACGGATATAACGATATCGGCCGCGACACCCTGGAGAATGTTTACGCCTCCTGCTTTCATACGGAGGCGGCGCTGGTGCGCCCGCAGCTTATGAGCGGTACCCATGCCCTCCACATCGCGCTGTCCGGGAATCTCCGGCCGGGCGACGAACTGCTGTCGCCTGCGGGAGGCCCCTATGACACGCTGGAAGAGGTCATCGGGATCCGTCCCTCCGTGGGATCTCTCGCCGAATACGGCGTCAGCTACCGTCAGGTAGACCTTCTCCCGGACGGCACATTCGACTATGATTGGATCGCGGAAGCGGTCAGTGATAAGACAAAGCTGGTCACCATCCAGCGATCCCGGGGCTATGCCGACCGGCCCACCTTCTCCGTACAGCAGATCGGGCAGCTGATCGCGTTTGTCAAACGGATCAAGCCGGATGTGATCTGCATGGTGGATAACTGCTACGGGGAATTTGTGGAAACCATAGAGCCCACCGACGTGGGAGCCGATATGATCGTGGGATCCCTGATCAAAAATCCCGGGGGAGGTCTTGCCCCTATCGGCGGCTATATCGCGGGGCGCCGCGGCTGCGTCGACCGGGCCGCCTACCGTCTGAGCGCTCCCGGTCTCGGCCGGGAAGTGGGCGCAAGCTTAGGGATCAATCCCTCCCTCTACCAGGGGTTTTTCCTGGCTCCCACGGTCGTCGCGGGCGCTCTGAAAGGGGCCGTTTTTGCGGCGAACATCTATGAAAAGCTGGGCTTTTCCGTCCATCCCGGCGGTTCGGAGGAACGCCACGACATCATTCAGGCAGTGACCTTCGGCGGGCCGGAAGCCGTCATCGCATTCTGCCGGGGGATCCAGGCGGCGGCGCCCGTGGACAGCTTTGTAACGCCCGAGCCATGGGATATGCCCGGATACGATTCTCCCGTAATTATGGCTGCCGGAGCATTTGTCCAGGGCTCCTCGATCGAACTGAGCGCCGACGCGCCCATCCGGGCCCCCTATACCGTATTCTTCCAGGGCGGGCTCACCTGGTACCATGCAAAGCTCGGGATCCTCAAGTCCCTCCAGGCGCTTGCCGATGCCGGGATCCTGCCGGGATTTTCCGAAGATGGCGCTGACATAAGGCGCTGAAACCGGTCTGTCCCTTCCCGATCCGGGACGGCTGCAATTTATTACGGTTTTATGAATCTTGTATACATTATTTGGATTTTATGATAAACTAATACCATTACAACAGATATCCCTATATCCTTTTCGTACCTGGAGAGCTGGCAGCAGGAGGACATATGGGGACAAGAAAAATGAAAGAGATTCCGCCGGCCGACCGGCCTTATGAGCGGTGCGTCCGTCTGGGCCCGGAGAGGCTGAGCGACGAGGAGCTGCTGTCCATCATCATCCGGACGGGCGGCAGAAAACACAACAGTCTGGAAACAGCACGGCAGATCCTCGGTCTGGAATGTCAGGGCGGCGGCATCCTCGGCCTTTGCCGGTTGTCTCTGAACGAACTCATGAGTGTGGAGGGGATCGGGACGGTAAAGGGGATCCAGCTTCTCTGCGTAGGAGAGCTCTCCCGGCGCATCAGCCGGAAGTGCGCCGGCGAAAGGCGTGAACATTTTTCCGCGCCGGATGCCGTTGCGGATTACTATATGGAGCAGATGCGCCACCTTGAGCAGGAGCATCTCTGTGTGATGCTTCTGGACAGCCGGAACGCCCTGATCCGGGAGCTTCAGATCTCCAAGGGAACCGTTAACGCTTCCTTGGCTTCCCCGCGGGAAGTCTACATCGAGGCACTGAAGCACCGCGCCGTGAGCATCATCCTGGTACACAACCACCCCAGCGGCGATCCGACCCCCAGCGAAGCGGACTGTTCTCTTACCAGGAGAGTGAAGCAGGCCGGAGAACTCATCGGGATTCCGCTTCTGGATCACGTTGTGATCGGAGATCATACATACTGCAGTCTGAAAAGAGAAGGAATCATATAATGGAATCCAAATATAACCGCTATATATTGATCGGTCTTACCGTATGTTGTCTCGCTTTGATCGCTGTCACATCATTCTCGGACGGGTGGCTTGCGCCGCTTCGGACGGCGGTAGGCTATGTCGTCACGCCCATTCAGTCCGGAGTCAATCGGGTCGGTGTGGCTGTCTATGATGAAGTGAATGATTTTACCAGGCTGAAAAATACCATGCGGGAAAACGAAGAGCTGAAAGACCAGATCGCGCAGCTCACTGAGGAAAACAACCGGCTGACTGCCGAAGTGTTCGAGCTGGACAGGCTCCGCGCCCTTTACGAGCTGGATCAGGAATATATGCAGTACGAAAAGACGGCCGCCCGTGTCATAGCCAATGATTCCGGCGACTGGTTCCAGGTGTTTCGGGTAGACAAGGGCTCCGCGGACGGAATCCGCGAGGGGAATAATGTCCTGGCGGGCGGCGGCCTGGTAG
>CANRGP010000094.1 GCA_947630085.1 uncultured Lachnospiraceae bacterium | reverse complement strand
ATGTACATAAATGCGGGACCGGATTTGATCTGCCCATAGCGGCCGCGGTGCTTGCCTCCTATGGACAGTTCGACTGGAGAATCCTCAAGGATGCCATACTGATCGGCGAGCTGGGACTGGACGGGGTGGTCAAGCCCGTGAGGGGAATCCTCCCGATGGTCATGGAGGCGAGAAGATGCGGAAGGCCGGTCTGCATCCTTCCCCTTGAGAATGTGAAGGAGGGCAGGCTGATCCCCGACATGAGGATCATCGGGATCGGCCATATCCGCGGCCTCTTCCGGATCCTGGAAAAAATAAAGGAAGGGGAAAAGGAAGCGGGGGAATCCTCTTCCGGGGAGGATATCGGGGAGCCCTCCGGAGAAGAATACGGAGTGGACTACAGCGAAGTGCAGGGGCAGATCCTTATGAGAAGGGCGACGGAGGTGGCGGTTGCGGGCCGTCACAATATTCTCTACATAGGGCCGGCGGGAACCGGAAAAACAATGATTGCGGAGCGGATCCCGACCATCATGCCATCCTGCACCATGGAGGAGATGCTGGAGATCTCCAAGGTATACAGCATCTGCGGACTGCTTCCCGCAGACAGGCCCTTTATGAACAGGAGGCCGTTCAGAAGCCCGCACCATTCGGCCACGGCGCAGTCCCTGGCGGGGGGAGGGCGTCTTCCGTCTCCCGGCGAGATGTCTCTGGCCAGCGGAGGCGTTCTTTTCCTGGATGAGCTTCCGGAATTTTCAAGAAATGCCATTGAAATGCTTCGCCAGCCCCTGGAGGACCATAAGGTCGTCCTGTCCCGGGTGAGCGGGCGCTACGAGTTCCCGGCGGATTTTATGCTTGTGGCCGCGGCGAATCCGTGCCCATGCGGCCATTATCCGGACAGGAACAAATGCCGGTGCAGCGAGACGCAGATACGCCGGTATCTGGGAAAAATTTCCAAACCCATTCTGGACAGGATCGATATCTGCGTCGAGGCTTCTTCCGTGCCCTTCAGCGAGCTGCGGACCGAAAGGAGGGCGGAGCCCTCCGCCGTGATCCGAACCAGGGTGGAAAGGGTGAGAAGGATCCAGAAGAAGCGTTTTGAAGGCAGGAGGATCCGTTTTAACAGCCAGATGAGCGGGGAGGATATCCGCGAATTCTGCCGGCTCTCACGGGAGGAGGAATCGTTTTTCAGGGAAGTTTACCAGGACGGGGGATTAAGCGCCAGAGCATATTCCCGGATCCTAAAGACGGCCAGGACGATCGCGGATCTGGACGGAGCGGAAGAGATCGGGCACAGCCACCTGTGCGAGGCAATCGGATATCGGAGCCTGGAGGAGAAATACTGGAGCAGGACGGCCCGGCCGCGGGACAGGGAGGGACAATGAAAGAACTACCCGAGACGTCGGCAGAGACGGCAAGAACCGAGAAAGAGTATCTGTACTGGCTGTGTCAGGTCCCCGCGCTGGGGGCGGTTGGCATCCAGGCGCTTTGGGAGAGCTTCGGTTCGTTCCGGGAGATTTTCTGCAGGAGTCCCGAGGAGCTTTCCCGGAGGAAGATCATCAGCAGGGCGGCAGCGGCGGGGATCTCCGGGTGGAAGGAGCGCATCGCGGATACCACCGGGCAGCTCAACGGTCTTTCCGGGAAGGGCATCCGTTTTGTCAGCTTCCTGGACGAGGAATATCCCGCCCGGCTGAAGCATATCTATGGAAGACCCGCGGGCCTGTACGTGAAGGGGAAGCTGCCGAAGGAGGAGGCCCCTTCTGTCGCGATCATCGGCGCGCGCGGGTGCAGCAGCTACGGCAGGCAGGTGGCCCGGATGCTGGGATCTTCACTGGGACGGGAAGGAATTCAGATCATCAGCGGCCTGGCGCTCGGAGTGGACGGCGAAGGACACGCGGGAGCACTTTCGGCACGGGCGGATACCTTCGCAGTCCTGGGCTGCGGCGTGGATGTCTGCTATCCCAGGGAGCATATTGATATGTATGAACAGATCCGGAAAAACGGCGGGATCATCTCCGAGTTCCCTCTGGGCGCCGCGCCTCATCCCGGACATTTTCCCATGCGCAACCGGATCATCAGCGGACTTTCCGACGCGGTCGTGGTGGTGGAGGCCCGGGAAAAAAGCGGCTCCCTCATCACGGCGGAGCTCGCCCTGGAGCAGGGGAAGGAAGTGATGGCGGTTCCCGGTATGATTACCGACGCGCTGAGCAGGGGCTGCAACAATCTGATCCGGCAGGGAGCGGCGGCCGTCACGTCGCCGGAGGACATTCTTGAATATTTTCAGATTAAGCGAGACAAAATGATAAAACTACGTGAAAAAAATGAAAAGACTCTTGCAAAGAATGAAAAAATGGTGTATAGTTGCCTAGATTTACAGCCTAAATTCATCGATCAGGTGGTGGAAGCGTGCGGCCTGCCGCTGGGAGAGTGCATGACCATTCTTCTGGAGCTGGAACTGAGAGGGTATATTCTGCAGCCCACGGACCATTATTATGTAAAGAGGATATAGAATTTAAGGAGCGGCGCGGTATTATGGCAAAGTATCTGGTGATAGTGGAATCTCCTGCTAAAGTCAAGACGATAAAGAAGTTTCTGGGCAGCAATTATGAAGTGGACGCATCCGGCGGCCATGTCCGCGATCTTCCCAAGAGCCAGATGGGAATCGACGTGGACAACGATTACGAACCCAAGTACATCACCATCCGGGGGAAGGGGGAGGTGCTTTCCAAGCTTCGCAAGGAAGTAAAAAAAGCGGATGTGATCTATCTGGCAACCGACCCGGACCGGGAAGGGGAGGCAATCTCCTGGCATCTTATGAAGGCGCTGAGGCTGGATGAGATCCCGGACAAGAAGGTCCTGCGGATCAGCTTCAATGAGATCACGAAAAACGCGGTTAAAGCGTCACTGAAGGAGCCGCGCGGGCTGGATATGGACCTGGTGAACGCCCAGCAGGCCAGGCGTATCCTGGACCGTATGGTGGGGTACCGTATCAGCCCCCTTCTGTGGGCCAAGGTAAAGCGCGGGCTCAGCGCGGGCCGGGTCCAGTCGGTGGCGCTCCGGATGATCTGCGACCGTGAAGAGGAGATAGACGCGTTTATCCCGGAGGAATATTGGGAGATAGAGGCGGACTTTGAGAATCCGGGGGATTCCGGCCGGGGAAGGGCCCGCAGAAAGCCCCTGACCGCCCGATTCAGCGGAACGAAGAACGGGAAAATCGTCCTGCGGTCACGGGAAGACGTGGACCGTGTCCTCGAGAAGCTGAAGGACTGCAGCTATGTGGTGGATGAGATCCGGCGCGGGGAACGCATCCGCAAGGCTCCGATCTCGTTTACCACAAGCACACTGCAGCAGGAGGCATCCAAAAGCCTGAATTTCTCGACCCAGAAAACCATGCGCCTCGCGCAGCAGCTCTACGAAGGAGTGGCGGTAAAGGGACGCGGGACCATCGCGCTGATTACCTATCTCCGTACCGATTCGACCCGGGTGGCCGCGGAAGCCGACGCGTCGGCACGGGAGTTTATTGCCGGCAATTACGGTGAGAAATATGTGGCGAAGGGAGAACCGCAGACCGCGGCCGGGGCAAACATCCAGGATGCGCATGAGGCCATCCGCCCGACGGACATTACGCTGACGCCCGCGCAGGTCAAGGATTCCCTGCAGAGAGACCTGTTCCGCCTGTACCAGCTGATCTGGAGAAGATTTGCGGCAAGCCGGATGAAACCGGCTGTTTATGCGACGGTGAACGTAAAAGTAAAGGCGGGGGACTATGAGTTCCATCTGTCCGCCTCCCGGATGACCTTCGACGGCTTCATGTCGATCTATACCGACGAGGAGGAGAGCGAGAACAGCGTGGGTATTCCCGACAGCCTGACGGAGGGGAGCCGGCTGGAGCTTCTTGAACTCAGGGAGAGCCGGCATTTTACCCAGCCCCCGGCCCATTATACGGAAGCCTCTCTGGTGAAAGCGCTGGAGGAAGAGGGGATCGGACGGCCCAGCACATACGCTCCTACGATCACCATCATATTGGGGAGACGCTATGTAATTAAGGAAAACAAAAATCTGTATGTGACGGAGCTGGGCGGGATCGTCAACCGGATTATGAAGGAAAATTTTCCGAGCATTGTCGATCTGAAATTTACGGCCAATATGGAATATCTCCTTGACGGCGTGGAAGACGGTACGGTGGACTGGAAGACCGTGGTCCGGAACTTTTATCCGGATCTGGACGAGGCGGTGAAGCAGGCGGAGAAGGAGCTGGAGTCGGTGAAGGTAGCCGATGAGGTCAGCAGCGAGGTCTGCGAGATGTGCGGGAGAAACATGGTCATAAAATACGGTCCCCACGGAATGTTTCTGGCGTGTCCGGGATTTCCGGAGTGCCGGAACACCAAGCCGTATTTTGAAAAGACCGGCGTAAAATGTCCCAAATGCGGGGGGGACATTATCGTGCGCAGGACCAAAAAGGGAAGAACGTTTTACGGCTGTTCAAATGCTCCGGGCTGCGATTTTATGTCGTGGCAGAAGCCGTCCGCCATTCCCTGTCCGAAATGCGGCGGGCTGATGGTGGAGAAGGGAAAACGGCTGCTTTGCATCAACCCGGACTGCAAAAGTCAAATAAGTGACAGTACAAATATCAGCAAGTAATTAAAAATTCATAAATTTCTAAAAACTATTGTTATTGTAAAAATGATGTGTTATAATTTGCGTGGAACTCAAGAATTATTGCTCTTTTTTGCGCCAGAGAAAGGGGTTTGAGGGAATGAGCGTACAGTTGTTGGACAAAACGAGAAAAATCGGGAAATTACTGCACAACAACAACTCAAACAAGGTGGTTTTTAACGATATTTGTCAGGTTTTGAGTGAGATACTGGAATCCAACATTCTTGTAATCAGCAAGAAGGGAAAGGTGCTGGGCATCGGGCTCTGGCCCGGTGTGGAAGAGATCGAGGAACTGATCGAGGAGCATCTGGGCGGTTTCATCGACAAGATGCTGAACGAAAGGCTTTTGAGCATCCTTTCGACCAAAGAAAACGTGAATCTTGCCACCCTGGGCTTTGCGGAGGAGAATGTCCGCAAATATCAGGCGATCATTGCGCCCATCGACATTGCCGGAGAGCGTCTGGGAACTCTGTTTATTTACAAAACGGACTGCCAGTATGACATCGACGATATTATTCTGAGCGAGTACGGGACCACGGTAGTGGGACTGGAGATGCTCCGGTCGGTCAACGAGGAAAATGCGGAGGAGACCAGGAAGATCCAGATCGTCAAGTCCGCCATCGGGACGCTGTCCTTTTCGGAGCTGGAGGCGATTACGCATATTTTTGAGGAGCTTGACGGAAATGAGGGAATCCTGGTGGCCTCCAAGATCGCGGACCGGGTCGGCATCACCCGCTCGGTGATCGTGAACGCCCTGCGCAAGTTCGAGAGCGCCGGCGTGATCGAATCCCGTTCTTCCGGAATGAAGGGAACCTATATCAAGGTGCTGAACGACGTGGTGTTTGACGAACTGAAGCAGATACGCGGGAATGCCGGCAATGCCAAGTAGGAGCAGGCGGACGGCGGAAGAAAGGGCATATTCCGAAAGCAGAAATGCTGCGGCGGATATGCCCTTTTATCTTTGAAAAAGCTTGAGTTTCCGCAAACTGCACCAGAAAAGCGGTTGAACCTGTCCAAAGTGCTGCTCTACCGCATTTTTTGAAAGAG
>CANRGP010000093.1 GCA_947630085.1 uncultured Lachnospiraceae bacterium | reverse complement strand
CCCAGCTGTTCGGCGATCGTATGTACATCGCCAACGCGACAGGATGCTCCTCCATCTGGGGCAACTCCTCACCGTCCACTCCTTACACTGTGAACGTCAAGGGACAGGGCCCGGCCTGGGGCAACTCCCTGTTCGAGGACAACGCAGAGTACGGCTTCGGTATGCTGCTGGCTCAGAACGCGATCCGCGACGAGCTGAAGGAGAAGGTTGAGACTCTGATCGCGAAGGACGAGGCTCCCGAGGCTGTGAAGGCGGCCGGCAAGGAATGGCTGGATACCTTCAGCGTGGGCGCTCTGAACGGAACCGCTACCGACGCTCTGGTAGAGGCTCTGAAGACCTGTGACTGCGATACGGCCAAGTATCTGGTCGCCAACGCGGACTTCCTGGCGAAGAAATCCCAGTGGGTATTCGGCGGCGACGGCTGGGCCTATGATATCGGCTTCGGCGGCGTAGACCATGTGCTGGCGTCCGGCAAGGACATCAACGTCATGGTATTCGATACCGAGGTTTACTCCAACACCGGCGGCCAGTCCTCCAAGGCTACCAAGACCGGCGCTGTGGCGCAGTTCGCTGCGGGCGGCAAGGAGACCAAGAAGAAAGATATGGCTTCCATCGCCATGAGCTACGGTTATGTGTATGTCGCTCAGATCTCCATGGGCGCCGACATGGCTCAGACCATCAAGGCCATCGCGGAGGCTGAGGCTTATCCGGGACCGTCCCTGATCCTGGCATACGCTCCGTGTATCAACCACGGCATCAAGAAGGGCATGAGCAAGGCTCAGACCGAGGAGAAGCTGGCGGTAGAGACCGGTTACTGGAACAACTTCCGCTTCAATCCGGCTGCGGAGAACAAGTTCACTCTGGACAGCAAGGAGCCGAAGATGGAAGGATATCAGGACTTCCTGAAGGGCGAGGTCCGTTATGCGTCTCTGGCGATGAAGAACCCGGAGAGAGCGGCCAGACTGTTTGCCCGCAACGAGGCGGAGGCCAAGGAGCGCTACGATTATCTGAAGAAGCTGATCGGCCTGTACGGCGCGGAGTGATCCGTAACACGGTACGGCTGCTGAGAGCGGCCGGAGATCTGCGGTTGTGATCCAAATGATCCAGAAGGGCGAGCCGCAGGATGACTAGCCGGAAAGCCGCAGGGCTGCGGAAAATGAAGCCAAACGCTTCGTTTTCCGCAGCCTTTTTGTGATTCGGCGCATTTTTCCGCAGAAATCGGTTTCTTCATAATACCGTAAGAAAAAACAGGTTGCCGCGGGAGAAAAAATATGCTATAACTGTATCAATCGTACTAATACAGTTATACAAATATCTGCCGGCCGGCGGGGAAAGGAGCAGCAGATCATGATTCTTTTGGATTACAGGGACCGAAGGCCGATCTATGAACAGATTGTGGAGAAATTCCGCGAGCTGATGGTGTCGGGAGCGCTGGAGCAGGACGCCCAGATGCCGTCCGTGAGGGGGCTGGCCATGGAGCTGTCCATCAATCCCAATACGATCCAGAGGGCGTATATGGAACTGGAGCGCCAGGGCTACATTTACTCCGTCAAGGGGCGGGGGAGCTTTGTGACGGATCAGGGACATATCCGTGAGAGGGAATGGGAAGCCCTGGTAACGGAGCAGAGCGGACTCGCGCGGCGGGCGGCGCTTCTGGGGCTGGATAAGGAAAAGCTGACGGACGCGATAGACAAGGAATACGCGGGCAGGGAAAAAGAGAAAGAGGAGGGAGCCGGACAATGATAGAAGCAAGACATTTGACGAAACGGTTCGGAGATATTCTGGCTGTAGATCATATCGACGCGGTCATCCGCGACGGAAGCGTATTCGGACTGATCGGTACCAACGGGGCGGGAAAAAGCACATTTCTGCGGATCCTGTCCGGAATATTGAGGCCGGATGAGGGAAGTGTAACCATAGACGGAAAAGAGGTTTATGAGGATACACAGGTTAAATCACGGCTGTTCTACATTTCCGACGATCCGTACTTTTTCAATAATGCCACGCCGGACGAATTGATGAATTTTTACCGGACGGTCTATCCGCGATTTGACCGGGAGCGGTATGTGAAGCTGACGGAAAGCTTTGAGATGGATCGCAGACGGAAGATCAACACATTCTCAAAGGGAATGAAAAAACAGCTTTCCGTGATCTGCGGAGTCTGCGCCATGACCGATTACCTGTTCTGCGACGAGACGTTCGACGGTCTGGATCCGGTGATGAGGCAGACGGTAAAAAGCATCTTTGCAGGAGATATGCAGGAGAGAAATCTGACGCCCGTTATCGCCTCGCACAATCTGCGGGAGCTTGAAGATATCTGCGACCATGTCGGTCTGCTGCACAAGGGAGGGATCCTGCTGTCAAAGGATCTGGAGGATATGAAGCTGAATATCCACAAGATCCAGTGCGTTCTTCCGCAGGGCCGCACCCCTCAGGATATCGCCGGGATCAACATCCTTAAAGCGCAGTCCAGAGGAAGCCTCTGGACGCTTACGGTCCGGGGGAGCCGGGACGAGGCGGAAGCGGCGATCGCGGCGTGCGAGCCGATCTTTGCGGAGGTGATCCCTCTGACCCTTGAAGAGATATTCATAAGTGAAACGGAGGTGGCCGGATATGACATCAAAAAACTTGTGCTTTAAAATCATGCTTGAGGATCTGAAACGGAGGGTATGGGTAATCGCATGGAGCATCCTGAGCGTCGTATTCTGGCTGGCTGTGCCCGCCGCTCTGGAGTGCAACAATTTCCAGAGGCACGAAGCCTCTTACGACGCGCTGAAACGTCTGGAACAGCTGAGATCCCTGGTCGATATGCTGCATTCCAACGGGATCATACTGGTTCTGGTCATCAGCGCCATACTGTGGGCGACCTCCGGCTTCCACTACCTCCACAACCGCAAAAAGACGGACTTCTATCACAGCCTCCCGGTAAAACGGAGAAGCCTTTTCCTTGCGGTCTTTGCGAACGGCATCCTTGTTCCCATGATCTGCTATATTCTGGCGGAAGCGTTTGTCGCGGCCGTGGTGATGCGGGCCGGCGCGGGAGCCGATCTCATCGGGACGCTTCCGATCAAAAGCGTACTGCTGAACGGCGTCTATTACTGCCTGTTCTATTCGGTGACCGTTCTGGCCATGATGATGACGGGGAATATCGTGGTGGCTCTTTTGGGGACTGCAGTCTTCTTCTTTTACAGTCCGGCCCTGTCGGGTCTGTACCATTGGTACTGCGAGACAAGCTTTTCCACGTACTGTCTGGCCGGTGAGCAGGAGAAATTTGTCGAAGGGCTGATGCACTACGGCTCTCCCGTATGCAGCTACATTTATGAGGTTATGGCGCATGACATAGATATGAACGGCGGAGGATTCCGCCCCGTGGTGGTCCTGGCGGTCCTGGCAGCCGCGGCCGCCGTCGCTGCGGTCTCGTATGCACTGTACCGGATCCGCCCTTCGGAGGCGGCGGGGAAGGCGATGGCTTTTGATCGGACGAAAGGGATCATTAAAATATTGATCACGGTGCCCATGGGTGTTGCCTTCGGCCTGTTTTTCGGGGACCTGACGGATCACAGCCTGGCATGGGAGATCTTCGGAACCGTCTGCGGGGCGGTGCTGACCCACTGCCTGATGGAGATCATCTATCACTTTGACTTCCGGAAGCTGTTTGCAAGAAGATATTGTCTTGTGGCTTCGACCTGTGCGGCGCTGATCCTGACAGCCGCCGGATATTATGACCTGTACGGGTATGACTCCTGGTATCCAAAAGCGGACCGGATCCGGGAGGCCGCTGTATACGACTACGGCGGCGAATATTGGATCACCTACGGAAGCCCGCAGTTCGTGGAAAGCGCCGGCAACAGCTTTTATACATGGGGCTACGGATCGGGCCAGAACTGGCGCATGGACAATATGAAGCTGACGGATACCTATCTTGTATCGGAGCTGGCCAGAAAAGGGGCGCAGAACGCGAAGGCGAGCGGATATGGCGCAGGATCGCTCATCATGTGCTTCCGGATGGATAACGGGAAGGAGATCTACCGCCGCTATGAGCTTCCGGACACTCCGGAGACGCGGGAGCTGACCGACGCCGTTTTTGAGAGCGCGGAATACAAGAGAGGGATCTATCCTGTGCTGTCCCAGCAGCCCGACGAGACGGCAGATGTCTATTTCCGGCAGTACGACAGCGGCGGAAAAACTCCTCTCGCCCTGGAAAATGAACAAAAGAGCGCGCTGCTCCTCGCCTATCAGAAGGATCTGGAAGAGATGACTATGGCGGAAAAAAGAGAGGAGATCCCCATCGGGACCATTCAGTTCCGGACGAAAGAGATGGATAAGGCCATCCGGTATAATGCCGAGAAAAATATCAAGTATGAGAATCTGGATGAGCGCTGCTACTATCCGCTCTATCCTTCCTTTGACAGGACAATAGGCGTAATGGAAAATGCGGGCGTCCGTTTCATGGAGATGGATGAGAGCACGATAGAGAGCATCCGCATCGAAAGGTATGACGGGGAGGATTACAGCCTGAACGATATCGATGTATATGAGGATCCCGAAGATATCCGGGCGCTGGTCCCCGGGCTTTGCTTTGGCGATTATCTCAACATGAACAGCCAGTTTGACTGGAGATCCCTGGCCGGCGATGTGGATGTAAGGGTGACATACCGTATTCCGCTGGATGAAATGGACAGCGGGCTTGTCGGAATGCTTGATCCCGATATACCGCAGGAGGAACTGTTCGATGCGCTTCCGACCAGAAACATCGAGTGCCTGATCAATGTGGATGCTCTGGACCCTGACGTGGCCGAAAAATACGGTCTGAAAGCCAGGAGAGAAGAATGACGGCCCTGTACGAAGGCAGAATGGAAACCATTGTTGGACGCAGAAGTTTTGTATCGGCATAGAATCATGGATTTGGAGGAAACAATTTTATGAAAAGAGCAGTCATTCTACTTGCCATGCTTATGAGCATGGCCGGGTTGTCAGCCTGCGCAGCAGATAACCACAGACCGGAAAAAATGTATGAGGATGTTGCGGCTGAAGATCTCAAGCAGGTTAATATAAGCGGCAGCGCCTCGTCTATTATGATCCAGCGGAGTGAAAGCGAAAACCTGGAATTTTATAACGGAGACTTGAATTCGGATCATGCATATACCGTTCACTGTGACAAGAATGGACAAACGCTCAACATTGAACTCGTGATGGATAATCCGGAAAATGACAATGATGTTCTCGGCTCTCCTATGATTTATATACCGCAAAAGGAATTTGACAAAATTGAAATAGATGGCAATTTCAGACAGGTTTCTTTAGATACGATCAATTCAGATGTGCTGATTCATGCAAACGATTCGCAAGTGAATCTTAATTTGGAGGCGGATCATTTGAATCATAATATTACATTGGATGGTTCAGAATTAGATCCTTTCAGAAGCGTTTCCGTTTACTTTGATAAATTTCCTGACAATGTAAAGATGGACTTAAACGTAATCGAGGGCGGCACAATCAATGATTCGGATGATATCCTTAAAAAGGAAGGTCTTGAATCAGGCTCCGGAAAACCGGTCATATGTGTAAATGATGCACAGGAAATCAGCATTTACAGTGAAGAATAACAGAGTCAAAAAGTAAGGCTTCATACTAAAAAGCATTTCGCAGATGTGTATACTCTGCGAAATGCCTTTTTTTACCGTTTCTTACTTTTCCGTGTCTTATTATACTACTACCTTGAGTTTCCGCAGTTCTTTCCACAGAACTGTTTCCCAGATACGCTGCTTATAAACATTCGTTAAATAATCCCCAA
>CANRGP010000092.1 GCA_947630085.1 uncultured Lachnospiraceae bacterium | reverse complement strand
GCTCTTACCGCGATCTGCCTCTTCGCATGGGTGAGCTGGGACTGGTCCACCGCCATGAGAAATCCGGCCAGCTCCACGGCCTGATGCGTGTCCGCTGCTTTACCCAGGACGACGCCCATATCTTTATGACGCCGGACCAGATCAAGGACGAGATCAAGGGTGTGGCCCGCCTGATCAATGAGGTCTACTCCCTGTTCGGATTCCAGTACCATGTAGAGCTTTCCACCAGGCCGGAAGACAGTATGGGAAGCGACGAGGACTGGGAGATGGCGACGGAAGGGCTGCGCTCGGCGCTTGACGAGCTTGGTCTCGACTATGTGGTCAACGAGGGCGACGGCGCGTTCTACGGACCGAAGATCGATTTCCATCTGGTGGACGCCATCGGCCGTACCTGGCAGTGCGGAACGATCCAGCTGGATTTCCAGCTTCCCCAGAGGTTTGAACTGGAATATCAGGGCGCGGACGGCTTAAAGCACAGGCCGATCATGATCCACCGCGTGGCCTTCGGCTCCATCGAACGGTTCATCGGCATACTGATCGAACACTTCGCGGGCGCGTTCCCGACCTGGCTGGCGCCGGTGCAGGTGAAGGTGCTGCCGATCTCCGAGAAGTTCGAGGAATATGCCGCCCAGGTGGCGGAGAAGTTCGACGCCGCCGGCATCCGTGTCGAGGTCGATAACCGTTCCGAGAAGATCGGGTACAAGATCCGTGAGGCACAGCTGCAGAAGATCCCCTATATGATCATCGTGGGGCAGAAGGAAGAGGAGAACGGCGTGATCTCCGTCCGCAGCCGGTTCGCCGGTGATGAGGGAGAAAAAGAACCCGGAGAATTCATCGCGCAGCTGCAGGAGGAGATCGCCGCGAAGATCATGCGTGAGACGAAGACCGGAGAAGCGTAAGGAGGCGTCGATGAAAGCAAAATCAAGCCCATACATCCGTGCGGTCAGACCGCTTCTGGAAAAGCTGCTTGCGGATCTGAAGCAGAGATATCCGTATGCGTCTGTTCTGGCATCCGACTGCCGGGAAAAGATCTACAGGGTGAACCGCAGGCTCTCCGACATAAACGGGAGCGGAATGCTGTCGGCCAGGGGATTCGTGGTAAAGGTATTTGACGGAACGTATTGGTCGGAACATTCCTTTAACGAGATCACAGAGGACACGATTCCGGATATCCTCAGACAGATCGCGGAGACCTCAGCCATTTCGGAAGGGGCGTTCCCCGAGGGGATCGGACAAAATGAATACACCCTTCCGGAGGAGGAGGAAACGGTCTTTCAGGGAAGTACGGAATGTGTGAAGGATCCGGAGGAGACGGACGACGATGAGATCCTTGCAAGGATGGAGGAGATCCGCGACAGGGGCCTCGCTTTCAGCGAAAAGATCCTGGACTGTATCGTCCAGATCAACTGGAACCATACTTCCAAGCTGTTTTTGTCCCCGAAAAAAGACCTGGAACAGAACATCCTCTGGACCACGGGCATGACAGTGGCCGCAGCCGCGAAGGGGCAGGAGATCAAAAGCAGCTTCCGGACCGCCTCGCTCTTAGGCGGAATGGAGATTATGGACCAGCTGGACGCCGATATGGAGAAGGCCGCCGGGACGACTCTTGAGCTCCTTGACAGTCTTCCCATAGAAGCCGGGGAGTATGACTGCGTCTGCGACCCGGAGGTGACGGGAATGATCGTCCATGAGGCATTCGGACACGGCGTTGAGATGGATATGTTTGTAAAAAAACGTGCTCTTGCGGAAAAATATATCGGCCGGTATGTGGCGTCTCCTCTGGTGACCATGCATGACGGGGCGGCGGCGCTCGCGCAGACCGGCACGTATTTCTTTGACGACGAGGGGATTATGGCCCATGATACGGTTGTGATCGACAGGGGGATCCTGAGGACCGGGATCAGCGATTACCAGTCAGCCCGGATCCTGGGGACCGAACCTACCGGAAACGGGCGCAGGGAGAGCTACCGGCGCAAGGCGTACACCCGGATGACCAACACCTGGTTCGAGGGAGGAACGGACAGCGTGGAGGACATGATCGCCTCCATTGACTACGGGTTTTTGCTGGAGGAGCCCTCGAGCGGCATGGAGGATCCGAAGAACTGGGGGATCCAGTGTATGGTCAGCATCGCCCGCGAGATCAGGGACGGCAGGCTTACCGGAAGGATCTTTTCCCCCATCGTGCTCACAGGCTACGTCCCGGACCTTCTGAAATCCATCTCCATGATGTCCCCGGATCCGCAGCTCTCCGGGAGCGGCTTCTGCGGCAAGGGTTACAAGGAATGGGTCAAGGTGTCCGACGGCGGCCCGTATATCAAGGCGCGGATCCGTCTGGGATGAAAAAGGAGGAGAGGCGCTATGATCGGTAAAATACAGGATATTCTGAACGGGCTGGGGATCGATACATACTGCATCCGCGAGACGCGCTCCTGGTCGGCGGAGGGCTTCTTCGTGAAAAAGAATCTGGACCTGAAACGGCGCACGACGCTGACCGACTATCAGGTAAGCGTTTACTGCATATCGGAAAAGGACGGAGAACGCTTTACCGGGGATTCCACCGTACCGGTCTATCCGGGCATGGACGATGAAGAACTGAAAAGGACGCTGAAGTCCGCTTACCACGCGGCGTCCTTTGTACGGAACCCGTACTATCCACTGCCGGAAGGAAAAAAAGAAACGCCGGTTTCCTCGGAGAGCGGGTTTGCGGGAATGCCGCTTGAGAAGTGTATGATGCGGGTCGCAGAGATCCTGTATGCTTCCGATGTCTGCGAGGATGTGTTTGTCAATTCCGCAGAGATCTTTGCAGTTAAAAAGATCCGCCGGGTCGTCAATTCCCGCGGCGTGGACGTCAGCTGGGAAACCTTTGAAGTGAACGGGGAATATGTGATCCAGTGCATAACGCCGAACGATGTCGAGACGCACCACAGGTTCGCCATGCGGGAGCCGGACGAAGCAGCTTTCCGCGCGGATGTGGAACACGCGCTCCGTCAGACACGCGACCGCGCGCAGGCCACTCAGCCGGCCCCGGGAGGAACGTATACGGTGATCCTGTCCGGGGAGAATGTGAACACCCTTGTGAGCTACTATGTGGACCGTGCCTCCGCGGGGATGATCTATCAGCGGTATTCGGATTATGAGGTGGGAAAGGCCGTGCAGGGAGAGTCTGTCAGGGGGGATGCCCTGACGATCCGCCTGAAAGCGGCGGAACCCTATGACAGCCAGGGGATCGCGCTGACCGACCGGACGCTTCTGGAGAACGGCGTCGTAAGAACGATCCAGGGCGGCGCCCGTATGGCGCACTATCTGGGGATCGAGCCGACCGGCGAGTACCGATGGATCGAGGTTCCGACCGGCTCGGCAGCTTTTTCGGAGATGAAGAAGCGCCCCTGCCTCCATGTCGTGCTGTTTTCGGATTTTCAGATGGACTCCATGACAGGCTGTTTCGGCGGAGAGATCCGGCTGGCATATCTGTATGACGGTACCGATATCAAGCGGATCACCGGAGGCTCTCTGAACGGAAGTATCCTGAAGGCGCAGGAAAATATGACATTTTCCAGAGAGCGTTATCGTTCGGCAGCTTACGAGGGGCCATTTGCCGTGGCAATACCGGACGTGACGGTGGCGGGGATCAGCGCGAGCTGACCCGTCAGGATACGGGGATTAGATTTAATATCAACGGTATTTCAGATATTCCATGAACCGCTTCACGGCAAGTGAGGCGGTTTTTCTGTCCCGAAGGACGAACCCGATGTCGCGCACCACCGGAACGTCCAGCTCCTTTATAAGGATGTTGTAGGGCGTGCGCTTTAAGATCAGCTCGGGGAGCAGGCTGATCCCCAGGCCCTTTTCCACCATCGACATGATGGAATAATCGTCCCAGGTCGTGCAGAACACCCGGGGATGCAGATCGTATCGGTCAAAAAAGTCCTGTGCTTCGGCGCGGTCGCCTTTTCCTTGGAGGATGAAGGTTTCGTCGGCCAGCCTGTTCAGTGGAAAAAGACTGCAGGAGGCCATGGGATGGTCCTCCGGAAGAATGATCAGAAGACGGTCGCTTTCCACAAAAGTGACGTCCAGGTCGGCGGAGGCCGGGAGCCGCAGGAAGCCGCAGTCGACCCTCCCCTCCAGGATCCACTGGGAGATCTCCGCATAGTCGCCGATCAGGAATTCAAAGGTCACGCTGGGATGCAGGACGCGGAAGTGGGAAATGATCCCGGGGAGCCAATGGGTGGCGGCGCTGGAAAAGGTTCCGATGCGGATAAGCCCGGTCTGCACGCCGTTCAGCTCGTCCACCTGCAGCTTCAGCCGCTGATATTCGTCGCAGACTCTCTTTGCATAAGGGAGAAGATGGGTGCCGTCGGATGTGAGACGCACGCCGGACCGGTCGCGTTCCAGAAGCGATACGTTCCATTCCTTCTCCAGGTCGCTGATCATGCGGCTGATTCCGGACTGGGAATAGTTGAGAATGGCGGCGGCCCTGGTAAAGCTTCCGTATTCCACAGTCGTTATAAAAGCCATATATTTCTGAATATTGATGTCCATCGGATCCTCCCATGCATCTGATCTTGTCATAAAAAGCATGATAAATATTCGCTTTTGTAATCATACAGCATATGATACAGTAGATGGCGTGAAATTTCAAGAGATTTTTAGGGAGGAAACATTATGAAAATTTCTGAAGTCGCCGTATTTGTAATCTATCTGATCTTCATGCTTGCGATCGGCGTGTGGTTTTTCATCAAGAACCGCACCGGCGGTGAAAAGACATACTTTCTGGGCGGAAGAGAGATGGGACCGTGGGTTACCGCGCTGTCGGCCGGCGCTTCCGATATGAGCGCGTGGGTGCTTATGGGGCTGCCCACTTCCATATATGCCCTGGGACTCGGACAGATCTGGATCTCCGTAGGGCTGGCTATCGGCTACACCATCAGCTGGATCTATCAGGCGCCCCGGCTCCGCCGGTTTTCCATCGTGGCAAATGACTCCATCACCATTCCCCAGTACCTTACCAACCGCTTTCTTTCCAAGTCGAAGGTTCTCCAGATCCTCTGCGCGGCGGTATTTCTGGTTGCCTACACCATCTATGCCGCTTCCAGCATTAAGGCCTGCGGAACATTATTTAATACGGTCATTGGCATGGATACCACGGCGGCCATGTATCTGGCGGCTGTCATCATTATCGGCTATACGTTCCTCGGCGGCTTTTCCGCCGTGTGCTGGACCGATTTCTTCCAGGGGATGCTGATCCTGGGCGCCATGCTGATCGCTCCGCTTTTTGCGGCGTCCATGATCGACTTTTCCGCGGCCGCCGGTGTAGATACCCCCGGATACTGGAACGCTTTTTCCAGCTGGAAGGATATCGTTTCCGGACTGGGCTGGGGACTGGGATATTTCGGTATGCCGCATATTATCATCCGGTTCATGTCTCTGAAATCCCAGAAAGATCTGAAGAAATCCGCGAAGATCGGGATCAGCTGGACCGTGCTCATCGTGATCTTTGCCGCGCTGATCGGAATCATCGGCCGTATTTTCCTGGGCTATGACGAGACCGTCAACAATGATTCCCTGGTATTTGTGGTAATGGTCCGCAGAATTTTCCCGGGCGTGGTCTCGGGGATCCTGTTGTCGGCGGTCCTGGCAGCCTCCATGAGTACGGCGGACAGCCAGCTGCTTTCTGCCGCAAGCGCTTTTGCCAGCGACGTGTACAAGCCTGTTTTCAGAAAGAACAAGGCCGGCGACAAGGAAATGCTGTGGGCCGGGCGCCTGGTGGTCCTCGCGATCGCCGTGTTTGCCCTGCTTCTTGCCTCCAATCCCAACGCCGGGTCCATCATGGATCTGGTGTCCAATGCCTGGGGCGTGTTCGGAGCCGCTTTCGGTCCGGCCATCA
>CANRGP010000091.1 GCA_947630085.1 uncultured Lachnospiraceae bacterium | reverse complement strand
CCTCCGCTCCCCGGCGGAACCAGTCCGGCATATTTCCTTTTGAAATCACCACCTGGTCCAGTGTCTTCCCCTTATGGGACGTCCCCTGGTTCTCCCCGTAGCCGAGCGCGATCACCATGCACAGCTGCTGTCCCTCGGGAATCAGCGTCTTCACCATCTTCTTGTTGAAAGTAAGCGCGACCCAGCAGGTGTTGAGTCCCAGTCTCTGGGCTTCCAGCACGATCCGCTCCCCATAGTAGCCGCAGTCTTCCTCGATATCGCGGTCCTTCGGGCCGGCCAGTACGATGTAATTATTCACATTCTTAAAGCTGCCGTAATGAGCCATCCGGGAATCAAAACCCTCCGGATCATCATAGCGGATAAAAATGCCGAGGCCGCTTTCCGCGTTCACCGAATCCACAACCTCCCGGAGCTTCTCCCGCTTTTCGTCCTCGATCCTTTCTGAAGTATAGGCACGCACGGAATGACGCTCGTTTATGGCCTGCATAATATCCATGGTATACCCTCCTTTATTTTAAAAAGATCATCCGTTCCCTGTATCTTCTGTCCGTTCCCGGCGATCCGTCTTTCTTCCAGGAACAATCCGGCCGCTGCGAAGCGTCAATCCCTTTCTGCTTCTCAGCGGCCCATCAACCGGAGATGGTGGGAGTCGAACCCACGCGCCCTTGCGGACCTATCGCATTTCGAGTGCGACCTCTTACGACCACTTGAGTACATCTCCCGGGAGTGCCGTTCCCGTCTCCCGCAGTCATTTTGCAGGAGACAGATCCGGGCACTCTTGCATTATACACGATAATCTCTGTTTTGTGTAGTAGGTAATTTTATTTTTTTCATTTCCGCGTCTTCGGAACCGATGCTGTCAGGCGAAACGCCCGTTCCGGATACCCTGCCGCTCTCGGCTCAGTCGAAGACGGAACCCATCCTCGCCACATACAGGGAATCGATCGTGACGGATCCGGTCGAGAACAGGCTGATGGCGTGCGAGTCGGGATCATCCGTATACGCCCGTATGCTGATCGCCTTATAATCGTTGAAGAATCCCTCCACCAGAGAGCGGTCAATGTAGATCTCCATGGAGATCTTCCCGTCCGCGTTGGGCAGAGCCCCGCTGACCGCCGCGGCCTTGCATCCCTCGCCCTTGTTCTCCGTGCGCCCGTTTATCGTTTCTTCCTCCACATCGTAGCGATAAGTGGTGCAGTCCCATTTTCCGCCCTGCTTCATATTGATCCCGAACTCCTGAGCATCCTTTATGTCGGCGGTAATGCGGATGCAGAGCATATCTTCGTCAACGGCGGCAAGCGCTTCATTGGCCTCCTCAAGCGTAAGGTCCTTTTCGTCGATGAGCACTTCTTCCTCCAGATCCCTGAGAGCGTCGATGGGACTCATCATCAGATCCGTTCCGTCATCGTTAAGCCAGATCCTCCTTGCCAGACCCACGGTGTGCGCCCAGCCGGACGCTCCCTGCTCCGCGGCGCCCCGCTGATCCTGCATAATGCTGAACATATAAATATTGCCGCTGACCGGATCCACCAGGCAGCTCGGGCCGGTGAATACATTCGCTCCGTAATCCAGCAGATGCGGTTCGCCTTCAAACGCCTCGTCGGGAGTAAACCTTCCGGTTTCCGGATCAAAATCCCCCAGCCAGTAATAAACCTTGTTGTCCGCAATGCTGGCCGGAGCCGGAGAGATCGAGAAGAAATATTTTGTGATCGTCCCGGCTTCGTTTGTCACCGGAAGAATGATGGGAAGCTCCCAGCTGGTCCCGTACAGGGCAGACTGTCCCTCCATCTCATAGACCGGGCCTTTGTACTGCCAGTCCATATCGACCGTGCCGTCCTCCAGAAGCTCCAGCGTGTCCGTCGTATATAAAAGCGCGGAGCCCCCGTTGGAATCCGTACTCCCGGAGCACACAAGCATATACCAGGAATCGCCCTCCTTCCAGATATGGGGATCCCGGAACTCTCCTGTCCGTCCCTCTCCCTGTTTCTGGATCACGGCCAGACGGTCGCAGATGACCCAATCCGTAAGCTCCGGGTCGGAGAGATCGGCCGGATAGGCGACCCCGATATTCTGGTTGGAGATCAGTCCTTCCACATCGCGGAACCCATCATTTCCGGCGGTAAAGAACAGCAGCGGCGTTCCGTTTTTATCCAGCGTCGCTCCGCCTGACCACACGCCGTCCGGGACCACGCTGTCCTCCGTGGGTGTGATCGCCTCCTTGATGGGCTTCCAGTTCACCATATCCGTGCTGACCAGATGGCCCCAGCAGATGTTTCGCCAATATGACCCCGTCATGTTGGCCTGGTAAAACAGATGATACATCCCGTTATAATAGAGCGGGGCGTGGGGCTCATTCATCCAGAACTGGTAGGGCCCTCCGTGGAACTGCGGGCGCGTGTAGTCGCCGGTCAGGATGTTCTGAAGCCAGATGTCGTCAAAGTCGATCTCGGGAACCGTGATCCCGGAATAATATTTCTCAATCTCCTCCGCCTTCAGAGCCTCGCTGTACAGCTTTACCTCATCCAGATAGCCGCTCGCCACATTGATAAAGCCCGCTGTCATCCTCTCGCCCTCCAGATTGCGTCCCACCACCAGCGTTTTGTTGGAGGCTCCCGCGATCTGGGCTCCTTTCGGAACGGATCGTGAAGCGACCAGCTCCCCGTTCAGATACAGGCACATTTCCCCGGCCGCTCCGTCAAATGTCGCGGTGACCAGGTTCCATTCATACTTGCTCAGATTGTCTCCGTTGGACCAGACGGAAAGCCACTCGTCGCCGGTCCCCACCTGAAAGCTCAGGCGTCCGAAGCGCTCGTAGCCCAGAATGAAGCCTTTGTCCGCCGCCTTATCGGACTGGCTTACGATCCCGGTCAGGCTGTCCGTCCCGTTTTCTGCCGCATACGGATCGTCCCACTCGAAGGTGCGGGGCGCGATCCACGCCTGTACGGTGAACGCGGGCCCTTCCACGGTGATATCCGTGCGCTTATATGTAACGTAAGTACTGCTGCCGTCCAGAAGGATGCAGCCGCCGCTTATGCCGTCCGTGCGCCACTGCGGATCCTGGCTTTCCATAAAAGCGGCATGGGAAAACTCATAGTTCAGGTCCGTATCCGGCAGATTCCCGGAAGAATCCGAGACCGTGGTCCCGCTGCCCTCATCAAACGCCAGATGGAGGAGAAGGCTCTTCTGATGGGCATCTCCGCCGCAGGCGGACAGGGATACGCACAGACCGGCCAGAAGCGCTGCCGCGATCCATTTTTTCTTCATAAGACGCTCCTTTCCTTCACGTATCTGCAAAACCGGCCGGGCAAAAAATGTCCGGCCGGCAGCAGCATCCGTTTACATGAGATTTTCGGCAAGCTGCCAGGGGATCGAAACCTCAAGTCCCGTTCCTCCGTCCGCTACGGTATCCGAAAGCGCCGCCCAGTCCGGCTCCGTCTCGTAGTACGTCACCACCTGGTCGAAAAATGCGTGCGCCCAGCCTTCCGCCTCCTCGTCCGCCAGAACGATATACAGCTCCTCGCCGATGTAGTCAGACAGATCCATCACATACGTTCCCATATCCGCCCAGGAGCCGCCTGCTCCCACACTCGGGAAGTTAGCGTCATTAAAGCGGTTCTGTTTGTAATATCCGATCTCCGTGCCGTCGGCTTTATATACGTGGACCGCGGCGGCATGGCCTCCCATGCGCACCGAAATGAATCCGGATCCTCCCAGCGTGAAATCTGTGGAGCGGACGCTCCAGGTCCCTGCCTCGTCAATGCCGGTATTCCATCCGTCAAGGTGCCAGTCGCCCTCCTGGTTGTAGGGCAGGGCTTCGTCCCAGTAGCTGACCGCCGATATCACGCCCGCGGGCTGTCCCTCGACTATGCTCCATCCGTCTGTCATAACGGTCCACCCCGCCAGGTTCCCGGACTCAAATCCGCCGTTTGCAACGTTATTGTGATCCGCCACAGCGATCACCGTAAAGGAAGCCTCAACGGTCTTGCCCTCATATTCTGCGCCGTATGTTACGGTATAGGCGCCCGGAGCGCTCATATCAAACGAGTCAAACCCTTCGGCCGCTTCCCCGTCGGGGCCGGCGACCTTCGTGACGGCCAGATCCGTGATCTCCTCTTCTCCGTACGCGGCTTTTGCATCCGCGATAAACGCGGTCAGATCCACGGTCCCGCAGTCAACCACCTGATTGGGTGCGTAAACGGTCATCGCCAGAGAATTGAGCGGAACCGGGTACGGATACGAGGAATAATAATTTCTCAGCGAAGTCAGGTCGTCATAGGAGGCGGAGTTATATGTCTCGTTCTGCGCCTTTTCCATCTGCTCGACCTCCAGCTCTGCCACCTGATCCTTCGTGAGGGATACCCGGAAATCGTCCACGTTCATAAATGCGAAACCGCCGCCGTCATTGGCGTCAACCACCTTCAGGTACACAACCTTTCCGACATATTCGCCCGCGTCCATATATGTACGGAGCAGCGTCAGGGCAAGCGCCGGATCGCTGAAATACTCATTGCGTACGGTGATCAGCTCCTCATCTGTCTCTCCGTCGCACAGGGCCACATAGCAGTTCCCGTTTCCTGCGCCGATCATGAAGGAGATATATCCGTCCCCGCCCAGCGTGAATTTGGTGGAGCGGATGGCTCCGGTAAGGTTCTCCTGAATGGCTCCGTTGTTGGATCCGTCCAGATAATATTCGCCTTCTCCGTATACCGCTCTGTCATCCCAGTATCGCTGGCTGGTGGAAACCACTCCCGCGCGGGTCAGAGCCGTTCCCTCAAGCGTCTTCCAGCCGGTCAGATCTCCTGTTTCAAAGCCTCCGTTCACAATCTCCTGTGAAGTCTCGTCCTCCTCAAAAGGCTTCTCACCGTAGGCAGCGATCTGCGCCTCGTGCTCCGCCTCGGCCGCCGCCACTTCCTCATCGCTCTGGCAGACCTTAAAGGCGTCGAGATTCACATAAGAAAAATCGTTCCCGTCGTCATTGTCCGTTACTTTGATATAAATATTTTTGCCGACATAGGCGGAAAGATCGACTACCTTGGTCATGAGGTGCTCCGTAATGAAAACGCCGTCGCAGTCTTCATTCGCCACCCTGGCGATGGGCGTGTCGCTGCCCTCCTCAAAGAACTCGACATAGACCTTCTCCGTGTCCTTTCCGGCGCCCATCTTAAATGTGATGAACCCGTTGCCTCCCAGGCGGAAGGGATCCGAGGTCAGCGTACCTCTCATCGGAGGATTGCCGCCCTTTGGTCCCGCGAAATAATATTCTCCGCTCTTTTCCATGGGAGCCCCGCCGATCTTCTCATCGCTCACGACGCCCCGGAAATTGAACGCGGCATCCTCTCTGGTCCAGCCAACCCATTTTCCGTCTTCAACCTGTTCAAAGTCTCCGTTCACAATGTCGTCGGAAACTGCCGTGCTTCCCTCTCCGCCTCCGCCGCAGGCTGAAAGCGCAAAAACAGCTGAAGCTGCAAGGCAAAAGGAAAGAGCCGCTGCTGCCTTTTTCTTCATAAATATTATCCCTCTTTTCTCTTTACATAAAGCTGATCATTTGGTGGTTTGTTCGTTGTATAACGTTTCACGTTCAGGGTTGATTAAATTATAGTTATTCTTCCATGTTTTGTCAATATACTTTCTTAATCTGCGCAATATTCGCTGTTATGCCCAATTTATTATCTTATATTTTGTGGAAAATATACATAAAATTTATGTGAAACGTTTCCATCACAAAGCCGCCAATCCTGCCAAATAAAATCGCCGCGGGCATCCGGCGGGCAGGATAGCGGAGCGGCACAGCATCCCGGCAGTGAAGCGGAGCCTGGTGTCACACGCTTCCGGACATACGCGCCGGGGCATGACTCGCACCTCCGGACATACGCGCCGAGGCATGACTCGCACCTCCGGACATACGCGCCGAGGCATGACTCGCACCTCCGGACATACGCG
>CANRGP010000090.1 GCA_947630085.1 uncultured Lachnospiraceae bacterium | reverse complement strand
GGTCATCGGATTCGGCGACGGCGGGGAAGCGGCTTTCGGATCGGAAGGCGCCGATGCGGAAAGCGAAAACAAATACAGCGGAGCCTCCCTCGAGAAGGCGATCGCGATGATATTTGACACGCTTGAGAAGGAGGACCGGCTGACCGACGACGATGCGGTCCTGATCGGCGTGCGCGCGGCCGAAAACGGGATGCCCGTCGATCTGCAGAAGCTCGCCGACGAGGCGGCGCTCCACGCGAAGACGGAGTTGCGCGCGAGAAAAGCCGGGGCTGCCGCTTACGTCAGTACGGTCGAAAAAGACGAGGAACTGGAGGCGGACGCCGAAGAGCACGGGATCTCGCTGGTAAAGGCCGCGTTCGTCCGGAGCCTGATCGACAAGAACGTGCGGCTGAAGCTCAGAGACGAGAAACGCCTGTCGGATCTTTCGGCCGGGGAACTGTCCGGAGAGCTGGAAAGAAAAAAATACGAGACTTCGTTTGAGGTCATCCCGTCGCAGACTTACTGATCCGGACAGACCGAAAACGGGGCGTACCGAAAAATAAAAAAACCTCTTGACGAATCAGAGATGTTAGGCTATAATACAACATGTCATTGCGATGGGCTATCGCCAAATGGTAAGGCAACGGACTCTGACTCCGTCATTTTCAAGGTTCGAATCCTTGTAGCCCAGCGAATGAGACCCCGGAAGAGATGATCTTCCGGGGTCTTTTATGCCCGGAAAATGGCTTAAATACTGGATTTTTCGGCTGTGAAGGCCGTTTGGACGACGATTTCAGCGGGGAGGTCAGGAGATGATGTATTGCCCCTTACGGTTGATGTGTCACGGCATCAGCTACGGGAATCTGCTTGCAACGAGGAATCAGATATGATAAACTTAAATAGTATTCCTGTGCCATGAGAACCCGTCGATAACTGACTGCTTTATATTCTATGCAGGGTGAAAAGGAGAGAAATATGATGGCAGCAAATGGAAAGCCTGAGGCGAAGCGAAAGATAAAAGACAGTGTATTTACAGACCTGTTTCAGGATACGAAATATGTTCTGAAACTGTATCAGGCGCTTCATCCGGAAGATACAGAGGCGACGGAAGAGAACATCAGCAACGTCACGCTGAAAAATGTCCTTCTGGATCAGATGTATAATGACCTGGGTTTTCAGATCGGGGAACGTCTGATCGTGCTGGTTGAGGCACAGAGTACATGGACACCGAATATTCTGATACGGAGCCTGATGTATCTTGCTCAGACATGGCAGGAATACATTGAGAGCACCGGGCAGAACGTATATGCAAGCAGAAAGATAGAGCTTCCAGAACCGGAGTTGTATGTGATCTATACGGGGGATCGTAAGTCGCATCCGAATCATATGCTGTTGACAGAAGATTTTTTCGGCAACCATCATTCGGATATTGAAGTTAAGGTCAAAATGATATATGATGGTAAAGAAGGGGATATCATCAACCAATATGTCGGCTTTACACGGGTTTATAACGAGCAGGTGAGACAATATGGAAGAACCCGGCAGGCCGTCATGGAAACGATCCGTATCTGCAGGGACAGGAATTATCTCAAAGAGTACCTGGAGGCAAGGGAGAAGGAGGTTGTCAATATTATGATGACGCTTTTCGATGATGAATATATTTATAAGACGTATGTGGAGAGCGAAAAGAAGGAAGCGGCTCAGGATATGGCTCGGAAACTGTATGAGAGTGGTGTCGGTCTGGATGTGATCGCCCATGCGGTCGGCCAGCCGACGAAGACAGTGGAAGAATGGCTTGGCCTTGCTTCTGTGTGAATTTTTAGAGAGCATCCCGGGATAGGGGAGCAATATTATGATGACGCTTTTCGATGATGAATATATTTATAAGACGTATGTGGAGAGCGAAAAGAAAGAAGCGGCACGAAAGGCTAACGAAAAAACGGCCCGCAGTCTTTATGAAAGCGGCGTCAGTCTGGACGTGATCGCCCATGCGGTCGGCCAGCCGACGAAGACAGTGGAAGAATGGCTTGGACTTGCTTCTGTGTGAGTGGTCGGAGCAGCCTTCACAGAAGAATAGGTCAGTTTAATTCAAGCGTTGTGGTAAGCGCTGGAAAATACTGGGAAGCCGCGTTCCGGCAGGCGAAGGCCGCCGGAATGCCGCGCCGTTACGGCCGCATGGCCCGGAAAGGAAACCATATGTATCAGTTTGAAAGCCGTGTCCGCTACAGTGAGACGGATATAGACGGCAGGCTCTCCCTGACAGGGATCATCAATTATCTGCAGGACTGCTCCACCTTCCAGTCGGAGGACATCGGAAAAGGGCTGGAGTATCTGCGCCGGCGCGGATGCGCCTGGTGGCTCGCCTCCTGGCAGATCGTCATTGACCGGTTCCCGGAGCTGGGGGAGGAGATCGCCATCGGAACGTGGCCTTATGATTTCAAGGGGTGCTACGGATACAGGAGCTTCTTCATCCGCGACAGAGAGGGAAGGTACCCGGTCCGCGCCAGCTCCGTCTGGTTCTACTATGATTTGAACGCGGGCCGCCCGGTGCGGGTGGACGCCGACGTGATCGCGGGATACGGGGATCTGAAGCCGCCGCTCCCCATGGAGATCGCGCCCCGGAAGATACCGGTTCCGAAGGAGTATGAAGAGGGGGAGCCGGTGACGGTCGGGAAGCACCACCTCGATACCAACCGTCACGTCAACAACGCCCAGTATGTGGAGATTGCAAGGGAGCTGCTTCCCGACGGGTTCCGCATCGGGGAGATCCGGGTCGAATATAAGAAGGCCGCCGTTCTGGGAGACGTGATGCTTCCCCGCGTTACCCGGACGGAGGGAGACTGCACGGTCTGTCTGTGCAGCCCGGACGGAGGGATCCACGCGGTGATCTGGATGAAGGACAGGGGAAGCGGGGATGCCGGTACGGGAGAGAAGAGGGGCGCGGACGCCCCGGAGGAGAGAATATGATCGAACTGGGAAAGATCCAGGAACTGGAAGTAGTCAGACAGAAGGATTTTGGAGTATTTTTGAGCGAGAAGAGCGGAGACGAGGCATCCGTGCTGCTTCCCCGCAGGCAGGTCCCGGAGGGGACCGCCATCGGCGACCGGCTTACGGTGTTTATCTATAAGGATTCCTCCGACCGGCTGATCGCCACCACACAGATGCCCCTGCTGACCATAGGACAGGTGGGAGTGCTCACGGTCAAAGAGGTGAGCCGGATCGGCGCTTTTCTGGATATGGGACTGGAGAGGGACCTTCTCCTTCCCTTCCGCGAGCAGAACCATCCCGTGCGCCAGGGCGAGAAGTGCCTGGTGGCCGTGTATCAGGATAAGAGCGGCCGTCTGGCCGCTACCATGAACGTATACCGTTATATGAGAAGCGACTCCCCGTACCGGAAGGACGACCGGGTTTCCGGGACCGTATACGAGATCAATGAGAGACTGGGGGCGTTTGTGGCGGTGGACAACCGCTATTACGGAATGATCCCCGAAAAGGAGCTTTACGGGGGGATCCGCCTGGGAGACGTGGTAGAGGCCCGGGTGGTGAAGGTACGCGAGGACGGCAAGCTGGATCTGAGCCCCAGGGAAAAGGCATACATCCAGATGGACGCCGACGCCCGGCGGATCATGGAGGCCGTCGAGGCAAGGGGAGGAAGCCTGCCCTTTACCGATAAAGCCGCGCCCGAGGTTATAAAGGAAGAATTTCAGCTGAGCAAAAACGCGTTTAAGCGGGCGATAGGACGTCTGCTGAAGGAAGGAAAGATCAGGATCATGGACGACCGGATCGAGAAAGTGTAGACCATGTTCAAAAACCGCCCGGTATTTGCAGATTATGTGCTTTTGACATTAGGAGCCTTCATCATGGGCTTCGCCATCAAGAATCTGTACGACCCTGTCGGCCTTGTCACCGGCGGAGCGTCCGGCCTTGCCATTATCATCAAGGACCTGACCGGGCTTCCGCTCTGGGCCGGCAATACCCTCATCAATATCCCGCTGTTTCTTGCAGCCTGGAGGCTGGAGGGACTGGGGTTTATCCGCAGGACCGCCGTGGCCACGGCAGTCCTCTCGTTCTCCCTCTACATTATCCCGGAGATGCCTGTCGTGACCGACGATCTGCTGCTGGCGGCCCTTTACGGGGGCATCGTCTCCGGCGCGGGAGCGGGCCTGGTATTCCTGGCCCAGGCCACGACCGGGGGGACCGATATGCTGGCGGCCCTGATCTGCAGAAAGCTGCGGCACTATTCCATTTCCCAGATCATGCAGATCCTTGACGGCATGGTCGTGGTGGCGGGCGCCTCCGTGTTCGGCATCACCAAGGCCCTGTACGCCTGCATCGCCATTTTCATGGTCTCCAAGGTGTCCGACGGCATCCTGGAGGGCATGAAATTTTCCAAGCAGGCCGTCATTATTTCCGACAGGAGCGAAGAGATCGCCCAGGCCATCCTTCAGGGAATGGACCGGGGAGTCACCGCGATCCCCGCTACCGGGATGTATTCGGGAAAGACCAGACAGATGCTTTTCTGCGTAGTGTCGCGCAAGGAGATCGTCCGGATCCGGGACCTGGTCTGGAAATATGATCCGAAAGCATTCGTGATTATGAGCGATGTGCGGGAAGTCCTGGGAGAGGGCTTTATTGAATATTGACAGAAAAACAAAAAAATTTTGTGCTATATATTATAAATTAAGGCAAAATTCGCAACAGATATGCAGATTAGACAAATTCTAAAAAATATTTTGGTGATTTGCCATATGGCAAAAACCTCCCGTTTCGTGTATGATGATAAACAGAAACAGGGAGGTTTTTTGATTACTCCCACTACCATACCCTTAAGAGGAGGATATTTGATATGGCAAGTTTGTCACTGAAGAACATCACAAAGGCATATCCCAACGGCTTTGTTGCGGTTAAGGATTTCAACCTGGAGATCGAGGACAAGGAGTTCGTCATCTTCGTAGGTCCTTCCGGATGCGGTAAGTCCACCACCCTTCGTATGATCGCCGGTCTGGAAGATATTTCTTCCGGTGAGCTGTATATCGACGGCAGGCTGATGAACGATGTAGAGCCCAAGGACAGAGATATCGCCATGGTGTTCCAGAACTACGCTCTGTATCCGCATATGTCCGTATATGACAATATGGCGTTCGGCCTGAAGCTGCGCAAGACCCCGAAGGCGGAGATCGACAAGCTGGTTCATGAGGCGGCCCGGATCCTTGACCTGGAGCATCTGCTGGATCGTAAGCCGAAGGCTCTGTCCGGCGGCCAGAGACAGCGTGTTGCCATGGGCCGTGCCATTGTCCGCAGCCCGAAGGTATTCCTTATGGACGAGCCGCTGTCCAACCTGGATGCCAAGTTGAGAGGCCAGATGCGTATTGAGATCTCCAAGCTGCATCAGAGACTGCAGGCGACCATCATCTACGTTACCCATGACCAGACCGAGGCTATGACCCTTGGTACCCGCATCGTCGTTATGAAGGACGGCGTGGTGCAGCAGGTAGACACCCCGCAGAACTTGTACGACAAGCCCGGTAATAAATTCGTTGCCGGATTCATCGGCGCTCCGCAGATGAACATGGTTGACGCAGTAGTCGGCAAGGAAGGAAACGAGATGACGCTCAGCTTCGGCAATCACAAGATCACCATCCCGGCCGACAAGGCAAAGGCCGTCGAGTCCAAGGGATATGTCGGCAAGACCGTCACCATGGGCATCCGTCCCGAGGATCTGCACGATGACGAGGCGTGGCTCCAGAAGTCCCCGAAGAGCACCATCGAGGCGACTGTCCGCGTATACGAGCTGCTGGGCTCGATCGTGAACCTGTATTTCGATGTGGTGGATACCAACTTCACCGCCAGCGTGAACCCGAGAACAACCGCCAGAGTTGGCAGCGTTGTGAAGCTGGCGCTGGATGTGAGCAAGATCCACATCTTCGACAAGGACACGGAGCTGGTCATTGTCAACTAGTTTATACGGAATTTACGAAACGGCATGATCTCGGTCATGCCGTTTTTTTCATCTATAACTTAAAGCATTTCGCAGATGTGTATACTCTGCGAAAAACGTCAAAAAAAGCCCGGAAATCCGGGCTTTTTTTAAGGGAGGATC
>CANRGP010000089.1 GCA_947630085.1 uncultured Lachnospiraceae bacterium | reverse complement strand
ATCGCCGGACAGTATCTCACCGAGAAGGTAAAACAAAAATGGTACGACCTGCTGCCGGCGCGGGAGGCGGACCGGAAAGGAAGCAGATAAGACAGCGATGCTATATTTTATCCCGGCCTGGTACCTGGATCATGAATGGAAAGAAAATGAACAGATGTGGCATATCCGCAGGATGCGCTCCGAGACCGACGATACGGTTAAGCAGATCCAGCTGTTTCAGAGAAATGATGTCTGCGGATATAAGATCCTGCTTTTGAGCCATACACCGAATCTGCGGCATTTCCTGCACCGCCAGGGGGTATTCCGCGCGCCCTACTGGTCTGTTTTTGACGCGATCCAGGAGGTGCAAAGAAGCAGACAGACCCTGCTGTCCTTTCATAACCTGAACTGGCCGAAGAACATAGAATTTATCTATTCGCCGTTTGCGGTGATCGCGATGCTGCGCGGCGAGAAGTATGCGCAGATCGAATTCGGCGAATACGGGAATCCGATCCAGGTGAACCTGTACGTCGGGGGACAGATAAAGAGAAAGAATGTTTATGACGACAGAGGCTTCCTCTCCTGTACGGTCGTCTACGAAAATGGAAAGAAGGCGTATGAGCAGTATCTTTCCGAAGAAGGGACCTGGAAGCTGTGCCTGTTTGCCGACGGCCATGCGGCCGTCAATCCGAGGAGCGCCCATTATCGGATCCCCGCGAAAGAAACGGCTGAAGGGGCGTTCCGGGAAATCCCGTTCCGGAAAAACCGGTATGCTTCTGTGGAGGAGGTGATCGGGGAGGTGTTCGCCGCTTATCTGGCAAATACGGAACAGACCGATGTTTTTTGCGTGGCGCTTCATCATCTGCATTCCGCCCTGCTGGAACAGTGCCTCGGCGGGAGGAAAAAGATCATATCCATATTCGGCGACCGCGTCTCTTTGGCGGGTGATACGGATGCGGTGCGGCTGCTGGAGGATGCCGGCTGTATCGTGACGGATTCAGAGGACAATCTCGGCATGGTCGAAAGGCATCCGGCGCTCAGAGACCGGAAGAAAACGAGCATTCCTCCTTATGATACCAGGATCGATTCCGGCATAAGTATGCAGCTTCATGTGCAGAAAATCCTTGTGCCCGTGGATCATCTGACGGCGGAGCAGCTGGAGGATACCGTGAAGGTCCTTGCGGAGTATATGGAGCAGAATACGGATGCCAGAGTCCATCTGTTTACGCGGAATGCCGCATACAACCGGGAGACGGTGATTCTGGAGCAGGTGGGGAAGATGCTGGAGAAAAACGGTTTTCCTTCCGCCTGGGCCAGAAAGGAGAGCGCGGGGCGGTTTGAGAATCTGCTGGAGGAAGAGGAACGGATGCCGGTCCTCTTTACCGTGGAGCAGTGTCTCAATGAACTGTCCGTCAACAAATGTGTGAGAGAGCAGAGGATCCTTCTGGATCTGGCCGACGCTCCGGATCTGTTCCTGCAGATCCTCTGCGTGAGCCTAGGGATTCCGCAGCTGCTGCGGGCTCCGAACCGGTACATGGTTCCCGGAAAGAACGGAAGCCTGGTCCGGGACCCGTCGGAGGTGAAGGAAAAGCTCGCTTATTATCTCGAGAATCTGACGCATTGGAACAGGGCTATGATCCACTCATACGAGCTGGGAAAGAAGCATACGGCGGATTCGCTGATTCATCAATGGAAAGAGGTTATCAACAGCGTTGAATACGATAAAGGTGCTGCAGCTGGGAACAGCTGATCTGAGCAGGAGCATGAAAATTGCAGACGGAGTCGAATGGTATTATGAGCCGGACCTTGAGGAGCTCCCGGACAGGGATCTTGACGCGGCGATCCTGTCACGGGAGATAAGCGGCGGCGAATACAGATATCTGATCGGCCATATCCGGGCGTACTGCCTGTTCGTCACGGAAGAGCTGCGTATGCCGAAGGGATCGGATACGGAAGCCCTGTACCGGCGGAAGGTGGGCAGACGGCTCTCCGGAGGAGAGCTTGAGGAGCTGCTGAGCGAGGGACTGCCGAATTATTTTTCCGGATCATATGGGGAGAAGTACCGGCCGGAGAATGTATCTGTTGCGCAGGGATTTCAGGGAACGGTCTTCTGGGACGGATCCCAGGGGGTGGAGCTGAACGGAGAGTACGGGAGCGAATGGGGACAGATCGTTTACTGGAGATATAATATACCGATGACCGTAGGGCAGCCGATAGATTTCTGGCTGGAATACGAGAAGGACCCGACGGTGGAGCTGATGCTGAAATTTACACAGTTCGTATACGGATCCGTAGCGGATTTTCATAATGAATGGATATTTTCGGAGAAGGAAATGGATGATATCATCCGCATTGATCCAATAACAAATCCGGGGTCGGTCTTCGTGTCTCTTCATGCCCGGGGAAAGGGAAGGCTGAAGATCACAGCCCTGCATGATCGTTTTTCCCGGAGAGGCTGCGGCTGCTTTCTGCCCGGGGGAAAGAGAACGGTCGCGTCGGATCGGGAGGAGATATTTCACTATTTCGATCCGGGAAACCGGAAACCGCCGCTTTGCGTATATTTTTCCGGATACAAGACGCAGGAGGGCTTTGAAGGATATTATATGATGCGCCGGTTTGAGCATCCCTTTCTGCTGCTCTCCGAGGCCCGCCTGGAGGGGGGAGCCTTCTATATGGGATCGGAAGAATATGAGGATCTGGTGACGGACATCATTGAAGACTGCCTGCGGAAGCTGGGATTTGGCAGTTCGCAGCTGATCCTCTCCGGGCTCTCCATGGGAACATACGGGGCGCTGTATTATGGGTGCCGGCTGAAGCCGCATACGATCCTTTTGGGCAAGCCCCTGACCAACATCGGAACGGTGGCCGCCAACGAGCGGATCAACCGGTCGGGAGGCTTCCCCACATCGCTGGATGTGCTGAAGAAATTCAGCGGCGGTCTGGATGAAAAAGCCGTGCGGATGCTGAACCGGCGATTCTGGGACGCCTTTGACCGTGCCGACTGGAGCCGCACGCGTTTTGCCGCTGCGTATATGATCGAGGACGATTATGACAGATGCGCTTACGAGATGCTGCAGTCACACCTGAAGGACGCGGGGGCGAGAATCTACGGGAAGGGGCTCCATGGGCGGCACAACGATGACACTCACGGGATCGTCGGCTGGTTCGTCAGCCAGTACAGAAAGATTATAGAAAGGGATTTTGACAGATACTATGTTGGATCGGACAGCGGGAGAGACATGGAGGATATACTGGAATGAATATGCCGGCAACACATATATATACGGTTCGGAAATTTATTTTCACCGCAGGGAGGACGTGGAGTTCAGCAATGCGCTGATGCCGCCGGGGACGGTTATCAAGCGGTGGTTTTCAAAAACGAATTACCAGATGATGCGCGTGGAGCCTTCGCTGCCGCTGATCGACGGAGAGGGACGCTACAGGATCAGCCTGAATGCGGAGGCCGATGTGGAGGAAGGGCTGCTGCTGAGACTGCTCTACTTTGACCGGTACGACGAGGAGATCGGCAGTCGGATCGTCCGGGACAAAGAGGCGGAATTCAGGTGCCCGCTGCGGACCTACAGCTATGAAGTGCAGCTGATCGGCGCGGGCGCGACGCATTTTCATTTTCATTCCATCATTATTTCGGAAGTGGACAGCGATGAAGAGACGGTTTTATCGGATATTGAATAAAGTGAACAGAGAAAAGGCGCGGATGCGTCTGCTGGATGACGGCGGGATCAGGGCCATGACGGCGGTGTTCAAAGAAAGGCTGGCCGCGGGAGCGTCTTTGGACAGCCTGCTGCCGGAGGCGTTTGCGGTCGTCTGCGAGGCGGACAGGCGCCTGCTGGGCAAGGATCCTTATGACTGCCAGATCCTTGGCGCCATTGCCCTTCATTTCTGCTATCTGGCGGAGATGAATACCGGGGAGGGCAAGACTCTGACGGCGACCATGCCGCTGTACCTGAATGCCCTGACGGGAAAGAGCAGCATACTGGTTACCGCCAATGAATACCTCGCTGTCCGCGACGCGGAGGAAATGAGGCCGGTCTATGAGTTCCTGGGGCTGAGCGTGCGCGCGGGAGTGGAGCGGGAGGGCGAGAAGTTTTCAAACGACGACAAAAAGGCTGTGTACGGAGCCGATATCGTCTATACGACCCACGGGGCGCTGGGGTTTGACTATCTTTTCAACAATCTGGTGTCGCGTGCGGAGGATCGGTTTTTGAGGGAGTTCTATTACGTTATCATTGACGAAGCGGATTCGGTTCTCCTGGATGCGGCGCAGATGCCGCTGGTGATCGCGGGCGCGCCCAGAGTACAGTCGAACCTGTACGGCCTGGCGGATTTTTTTGTGACGACGCTAAAGGAAGAACGGGACTATATTGAGGAGGAGCGGAGCGTCTGGCTGACGGACGAAGGCGTCGCCTACGCGGAGCGCTTTTTCGGGATCCGTGGGTTTTACGCGAGAGAAAATTTCGAGATCAACCGCCATGTGACGCTTGCGCTCAGGGCCCATGTACTCATGGAGCGCAACAGGGATTATGTGATCTCGGAAAAGGGCGAAGTGACGCTTCTCGACAACGGTACCGGCCGCCTGATGCCGGGCATGAAGCTGCGGGGCGGTATCCACCAGGCCCTGGAGGCCAAGGAGAAGGTCGATCTGACTCAGGAGACCCGTTCGGTAGCGGCGATCACGTACCAGAACCTCTTTCTCATGTTTCCGAGGATGTCCGGAATGAGCGGGACGATAGCGGACGCGAGACGGGAGCTGCGCACGATCTACAAAAAAAGCGTCGTCACCGTTCCGCCCAACCGTCCCATTATGCGGGAGGACAAGCCGGACCGGTTCTTTAGGAGGGCAGAGGAACAGTATGGGGCGGCCGTGGAAGAGATTCTGCGGCGCCATAAAAACGGCCAGCCCGTGTTGGTGGTCACGTCTTCGATCGCGGGTACCCAGCTGATCTCCCGTCTGCTGGTGGAAAAGCAGGTCGCCCACAGTGTGCTGAATGCAAATAATGCCTACTGGGAGGCACAGATCATCCGGGAGGCGGGACAGAAGGGAGCGGTGACGGTCTCTACCGGGATGGCGGGACGAGGGACCGATATCCGGCTGGGGCCCGGAGCAAAGGAGCTGGGAGGGCTGGCGGTCATCGGCATCGGGCGTATGGCCAATGTGCGTTTGGAGAGGCAGGCCAGGGGCCGGGCCGGCAGACAGGGAGATCCCGGATGCAGTCAGTTCTTCGTATCGCTGGAAGACGATGTCGTGGCAGCCGCGGGGGAAAAGACGCTGGAGAAATATGTGGACCACGGGCATCGGATTTCCTCCCGGAAGCTGCGCAGACTGATCAACGGGACCCGGAACCGGCAGGAGGAAACGGCCGTGAGCCTCCGGCAGATGTCCGTAGATTATGATAAGGTGATCCGGCGTCAGAGAAACATGATGTATGATGTCCGCAACCGCCTTCTGGACGGAGAGAGCCTGAGGACGGAGACGGTCGAGAGGCTTGCGGCCGAGACGACCCGGGCTTTCGTTCGCGGCGCAAAGCGGCTCCTGCCGGGCGACATCAACCGGTATATCCTGAACAACCTGTCCTATACGCTCGACAACCGTTTCCTGCACAGCGGGAATATGAAGAAAAAGGAGCTTGAGCGGGCGATCCGGACGTTTACATCCGCGGCCTGGCGCCGGAAAAAGGACACGTTCGCTTCGCAGGACGAGCTGGATGCCTTCGTCCGCCTCTGCACACTGAAGGCCGTGGACGACGCCTGGGTAGAGCAGATCGACTATCTTCAGCAGCTGCAGGCAGTGGTGGGAGGCAGGGCGACGGCCCAGAGAAACCCGGTGTTTGAGTATCACGCGGAGGCGTATCTGGCGTTTATGCGGATGCAGGATACCATAAGGCGCGACATTGTGCGGAATGTGTTTCTGGGCGAAGCGGAATATACGAAGACAGGGGAAATGTATGTGCTGTTCCCATGAGCCTGATACGGTCTGCAGATACGCTGCGCACCGGACAGGCCCTGTGACGGGACCGGCAGAGCATATCGCGGGAAGGGAGGACAGATCTCAATATGGTGTACAATTTTAATCTTGGCATCGGATGGGCTTCCAGCGGCGTTGAATATGCCCAGAGCTACCGCGCGGCCATGCTGCGCAACATCGGCGTCGATGCAAAATTTGTCTTTACGGATATGTTTCCTACGGAGAATATCGAACATATGACCCGGAACATCGGATTTCTGGATTCGGAGGTTC
>CANRGP010000088.1 GCA_947630085.1 uncultured Lachnospiraceae bacterium | reverse complement strand
AAAAACGGCTGCAGCCCGCATTATTACTGGGTTTGTAGCCGTTTTTGATTTCCATAAGTGTCAAACTCGGGATTATAGCATGAGAAAACGTTTCTGTAAAACGGTTTATTTTTGTTCGGACGCCCGGGAGGATATTTTGCCGGCGCCCCGCATATTGTTCACATTGACAAAGCCGGGTGAAAATAGTACACTGAAATCAGCAAATTTGCACGGGTCTGCGTGCGAAAACAGAGTAAGAGAGAAAAGGAGAAAAGCCTATGAAAAAAGAACAGGTATTGTCGAAGATGAGGGAAGAGTGCCTGGTGGCGGTCATCCGGGCGAAGAATATGGAGCAGGGCGAAAAGCTGGTGGACGCGATCGTCCGGGGAGGGATCCATTTTATCGAGATCACCATGACCATGGACGAGGGGAATCCGGTGGAGTTCATTTCGGCGATGGCGAAAAAATACCGCGGCGACGACAGGGTCGTCATCGGCGCGGGGACGGTCCTGGATCCGGAGACGGCCAGGCAGGTGATCCTGGCGGGCGCCAGCTATGTGGTCAGTCCCGGCCTGAACGTCGATACGATCCGGCTGTGCAACCGCTATCGCGTTCCCATGCTTCCCGGCGTGATGACGCCCACGGAGGCGATCACCGCTCTGGAGGCCGGGTGCGACGTGATCAAGATCTTCCCGGGCAATATTCTGGGGCCCTCGGCGATCAGCTCCTTCAAGGGGCCGCTTCCTCAGGGAGAGTTTATGCCCTCCGGCGGCGTGGACGTGGACAATGTGGACAAATGGATCCGGGCGGGCGCTTACGCCGTGGGAACGGGAAGCAGCCTGACCAAAGGAGCCGCGACAGGCAACTTTGAGGCGGTCACGGCGAAGGCAAGGGAATTTGTGGAAGCGGTAGCGGCCGCCAGAGCAAAATAAGGAGAAAAAAAGATGGCAAAGGTAGTAACGATGGGTGAGATCATGATGAGACTGTCCACCCCCGGCAACGAGAAATTCATTCAGGCGGATGAATTCGATGTGACCTATGGAGGAGGGGAAGCCAATGTGGCGGTATCTCTGGCGAACTACGGACATGAGGCGGAGTTTGTCACGGCCGTCCCGTCCAATCCCATCGGCGAATGTGCCGTTGCGGCGCTTCGCAAATACAATGTGCAGACATCTCATATCGTAAGGAGCGGTGAGCGCCTGGGGATATACTTTCTGGAGAGCGGTTCGGCCATGAGGCCGTCCACGGTCGTCTATGACCGGGCCCACAGCTCCATTTCCACCGCAAAGCCGGAGGATTTTGACTTCGACGGGATCTTTCAAGACGCGGACTGGTTCCATTTTACGGGGATCACCCCCGCGCTCAGCGACGACGCCGTGGCGCTCACGGAGACGGCGCTGAAAGCGGCCAAAGCCCATAACGTGACGGTCTCCGTAGACCTGAATTTCCGAAAGAAGCTGTGGTCTTCGGAGAAGGCCATGAAGGTCATGACGGGGCTGATGCAGTACGTGGACGTGTGCATCGGCAACGAGGAGGACGCGGAGAAGGTGCTGGGCTTCCGGCCCGGCAAGACGGATGTGACATCCGGCGAACTGGAGCTGGCGGGCTACGTGGACATTTTTAACCAGATGGCGGACAGATTCGGCTTCCGCTATATCGTCAGCTCACTGAGAGAGAGCCACAGCGCTTCGGACAACGGATGGTCGGCCTGCATAATGGACGGGAAGACGAGAGAGTTCTACCATTCCCGCCAATACCGGATCACGCCCATCGTGGACCGGGTCGGAGGCGGGGACTCCTTTGCCGCGGGAGTCATCTGCGGGCTTCTCGACGGAAGGGATATGAAAGGCGCCCTGGAGTTTGCGGTAGCGGCGTCGGCCCTGAAGCATACGATACCGGGCGACTTCAACCTGGTGACGCGCGCGGAGGTGGAAACGCTGGCTGGCGGAGACGCGTCCGGAAGAGTGCAGAGATAATGCAGGGGCCGCTCCGGGGAAAGCTCCCCGGCGGCCCGTGTCGGAAGAAGGAGGATATCTATGCAGTACCGCAGATTCGGCAATACGGGAACGGAAATCTCCGCTCTGGGTTTCGGCTGTATGCGTTTTCCGCTCCTGGAAGACGGCAGGGTAAACGAGGCGGAAGCCATATCGATGGTGCGCCGCGCCATTGACAGGGGAGTGAACTACATCGATACGGCTTACCCATACCATCAGGGGGAGAGCGAGAAGCTTCTGGGAAGAGCGCTTCAGGACGGATACCGGGAGCGGACGTATCTTGCCACGAAATGTCCCATCTGGCTCGTGGAGGAGGAGCAGGATTTTGAGCGTTTCCTTGACGAGCAGCTGGACAGGCTTCAGACAGACCATATTGACTTTTATCTTCTTCACGCCCTGGACAGGCAGCGCCTGGAAAAAATGCGCGCGCTTCATCTGGCGGATCATATGGTCCGCGCCAGAGAGGCGGGAAAGATCCGCCACATCGGCTTTTCCTTCCATGATGAGGTACAGGTGTTTAAAGAGATAATCGACGAGACGGATCAGTGGGAATTCTGCCAGATCCAGTACAACTATATCGACCGGTACGATCAGGCGGGGGACGAAGGGATCCGCTATGCGGCGGAAAAGGGCCTGGGGATCATCGTGATGGAACCCCTGCTCGGCGGACGGCTCGCATCTCTGTCGGAGCACGTCGCGCGGTGCTTCTCACCGGATAAGACCCCCGTGGAGCACGCATTGGATTTTGTCTGGAATCAGAAAGAGATCAGCTTCCTCCTGAGCGGCATGAGCTCCCCGCAGCAGCTGGAGGACAATCTGGTCTATGCGGACCGGAGCGCCGCAGGTATGCTCGGCGAGGAGGAGCTGGCGGCTTACGCGAAGGCCAAAGAGATATTTGACAGGACATCCATGGTGGACTGTACGGGATGCGCGTATTGTATGCCCTGCCCGTTCGGTTTGAATATCCCCGAGCTGTTCAGGGCCTATAACCGCTACGGCGTATACGGGGAGAGCGGAGTCCGCGAAGCCTACGAGGCGCAGACCGTCCGATCCGACCAGTGCCGGGGCTGCCGCAAATGCGAGCAGATCTGTCCGCAGGGGATCAAGGTCAGCGAGGTCATGAAGAAGATCGCCGCGCTGATGGGATGAGTCTGAGGGAAGAATGAGGAATGGCCTGCCGCAAGGCCCGGTATAGAACTCTCGGGAGCCGGAACCCGCCAGGGGTTCCGGCTCCCGAGAATCGGTTATCCGAGAATATGGAAGAAATCGGCGAGAGGCTTGATGGTGTCGTTCAGATTCTGAATGGCGGAATTGAGCGTGTCGATGTCGATGGAGTTGACCTTTTCCATGGCGGTTTTCAGATCGCGGGAGCTCTGCGTCACAAGGCCGTCCACATTGTTCATCATCTGGTCGATATCAATGGCGGCAAGCTCCGTGGTGATCGTATCCAGATTGTTCAGGATGACGTTCAGGTCGTTAAACACGCTGTTTACCTTGGGCACCAGGATGACGGTCAGATAGACGACGATGGCCAGCACCAGGATGTTGGCGGCGGCGCTGATCTGGGACATCCGGTACTGCTTTTTGGCATAGCGTTCCTGCCCCGCGTTGCTTGCCTCGATTTTCTTCATGGTGGCGGAGAAATCCGCCTGCAAATTGTTTTCCTGCATCATACTTGATCTCCCTTCCTGATATTTGTGAATGCCGGCCGGGGCGCCGGGCCGCTGCCCTTTGTCCCCCCCGTATTATCAGTATACAGGAAATTTCGGGAAATGAAAAGAAAAATGTAAAGAAAGGAAAGCGCTTATGGCGCGGAAAGAAAAAAATACATACTCCGCCGGGGAAGCGGCGGGGGAGGGACTGCGCATCTGCCTTCTGCAGCCCTCCCGGATCGAAGAGACGATGAAGATCTATGCCGGGGCCAGACGGTTTATGGCGAACCACGGCAATCCCGGCCAGTGGGGAGACGGGTATCCCCCCAGGGACCTGATCGAGCATGACATCGCGGAGAAATGCGCCTATGCCTGTATGGCGGGAGAACGGATCGCCGCCGTATTTTATTACCGGGAGGGGCAGGATCCCACATACCGGGAGATCTTTGAAGGGCGTTGGCTCAATGACCTTCCCTACGGGGTGGTCCATCGGATCGCCTCCGCGGGGATCGTCCGGGGAGCCGGCGCGTTCTGCCTCGACTGGGCATTTGCCCGGTGCGGCAATCTGCGCATCGATACGCACAGGGACAACCTTGTCATGCAGTCCCTTCTGGCCGGGAAGGGCTTCACCCGCTGCGGCATCATATATCTGCCGGGCGGAAAGGAGCGCCTGGCCTATCAGAAATGTAAGGAATGAAACGGGGGTTTTTCTCACGGAGGTGATCTATCAGTGACAGAGTTTCTGATCAGGCATTTTGTAAAGGATTATAAAAATACGGAAAATCAGAATGTCCGGACCGGATACGGGCTTCTGGCCGGGATCGTGGGGATCTGCTGCAATGTGGTGCTGTTTGCGGCCAAGCTGTTCATCGGCATGGTTTCCGGGAGTATTTCCGTGACGGCCGACGCGTTCAACAACCTCTCCGACGCCGCTTCGTCGGTGGTCGGGTTTGTCGGGGTGAAGATGGCGGGAAAGCCGGCCGATGCGGACCATCCCTTCGGACACGGGCGGATCGAATACATTTCCGCTTTTATTGTGGCGTTTTTTGTCATACAGGTAGGGTTCGAGCTGTTCAAATCCTCCCTGGGGAAGATCCGAAATCCCGAGGAGCTGGTCTTCAGCTGGGTCGCGGTGGCGGTCCTTCTGCTTTCCGTGGCGGTGAAGCTGTGGCTGTCGGTGTTCAACCGGACGATGGGCAGGCGGATCCGTTCCAAGGTGATGGCGGCGGCTTCCGCGGATGCCCTGGGCGACGTGGCGGCCACCTCGGCTACGATCTTTTCCATGGTGATCTTCGGCATCTGGGGCGTTAATCTGGACGGCCTGATCGGGCTTTTGGTATCCGCCGCGGTCATGTACGCGGGCGTCAGCATCGCCAGAGACACCTTAAAGCCGCTGATCGGGGAGCCCATCGACCCGGAGATGTACCGGAAGATCACCGAGTTCGTGGAGAGCTATGACGGGATCATCGGGACCCATGACCTGATCGTCCACAATTACGGTCCCTCAAAAAGTATGGCCACCATCCACGCGGAGGTTCCGGGCGACGCGGACGTGCGGGACAGCCATGAGGTGATCGACACCATAGAAAGAGACTGCCTGCGGACCCTGGGGATCTTCCTGGTGATCCATATGGATCCGGTGGAGACGAAGGACGAAGGGGTGAAGCGCTACAGGGACCTTCTGGAGGAATGTCTGGGTCGGATCGACGCCCGGCTGCGTTTTCACGATTTCCGCGTGATCAGAGGCACGGAGAGAGTCAATCTGATCTTCGATCTTGTGATCCCGAGGGAGTATCAGGAGGATATGTGGGACACAATAAGGACAAAGGTTTCGGATGAGGTGCACACGGCCGATCCCTCCTGCTATTGTGTCATGACGGTGGAATACACATTTGTGGCGGAGGAGCCGGAACCTGACTGACGGATACAGGAGGTTTCATATGCAGGCTCCCCAGGGCTGTGAAGACGATCAGGACCGGCTGCTGCTCCGGATGAAAGAGGGCGACCCGGAGGCGTTCCGCCGGCTTTACGAACAGACGGCAAGGACAGTCTACGCGTATGCGCTGTCCATTGTCAGAAACGTACAGGACGCGGAGGAGGTGATGCAGGACGCCTATCTGGCGGCCTGGAGGCGCGTCGGGTCGTATTCGCCGGGCGGAAAGCCGATGGCGTGGCTCTTCACCATCACGCGGAACCTGTGCTACGGACGGCTGCGCAGACAGAGATCCCACCCCTGCGACAGCCTGGAGGCTCTCCGGGAACAGGACGTTCCGTGGGAGCCCGCGGATGAGGATCCGGATGTAGAACGGTTTTCCGAGCGCCAGGCGATCCTTGACGCCATGGGCTCCCTGGAGGAGGAGGAGCGCAGGATCGTGCTGCTTCATGTGCTGGCCTCCCTGAAGCACCGGGAGATCGCCGCGCTGCTCGGTCTTCCCCTCTCCACGGTACTCTCCAGATACAGCAGGGCGATCCGGAAGCTCAGGAGGGAACTTTCCTGAGAAAAATATTTTTTAAAAAAACCTTGACTAACCATATAAGCTATTGTATAATTCTTCTTGTCGCGGATTCAGACAGCGGCGTCAAGTAATGGGCTATCGCCAAATGGTAAGGCAACGGACTCTGACTCCGTCATTTTCAAGGTTCGAATC
>CANRGP010000087.1 GCA_947630085.1 uncultured Lachnospiraceae bacterium | reverse complement strand
GGAGCAGCCCCAGCCCGGACAGAAGCTCCTGGGCGATCTCCCGGTTCAGCTCGTTGTCCTCCGCCAGAAGGACTCTCTTTCCGGTCAGTGCCCGGGACGGGTGAGTCTCGGAGATCTGCAGGAAGCCGTCTTCGGAGCCGGACGTGCCGCCGTCGGGCGCACCATATTCTTCGGAGGCCGGGAGGATCCACCCGGACGCGTCCGCTTCGGGTTCCCCGGCCGTCTCCAGATCCAGGGTCACATGAAATTCCGTTCCCGCGTTGGGCGCGCTTTCCACTTCAATGTTTCCCTTCATAGCATCCACGATATATTTGGTGATCGCCATTCCCAGCCCGGAGCCCTCGGTCTTCTGGACACGCTGATCGTCCTCTCTGGAAAAAGAATCGAAGATCCGCTCTTTGAATTCCGCCGTCATGCCGATCCCGGTATCCTTTACCCGCAGATGGAAGCGGATCCGTCCGCCATCCCCCGGAAGCGGCTCCTCATAGCAGTTCACGCAGACGCTTCCCCCCTCCGGGGTAAATTTTATGGCGTTGCCGAGAAGATTCAGAATGACCTGGTTCAGGCGCACACTGTCGCACAGGACGCGGTCATAGATCATGTCGTGGGCTTCCACATGAAAATGCTGATTTTTGGCATTGACCTGCGGATGCACGATGTTGACGATGCCCCGGAAGACCTCCTGAAGAGAAAGCGGTTCCATATGCAGCGTCAGCTTGCCGCTTTCGATCTTGGACATATCCAGGATATCATTGATCAGCCCCAGCAGATGGCGGCTGGAGAGGTCGATCTTTGACAGGCAGCTCTGTACCTGCTGCGGATTGTTCAGATTGGCCTTTGCAATGGCGGTCATTCCGACGATCCCGTTCATGGGCGTCCGGATGTCGTGGCTCATGTTGGACAGAAATTCGCTCTTGGCGCGGTTGGCACGCTCCGCGGCCTTCTGCGCCTCCTTCAGCCGCCGGATCTGCCGCCGGGTCAGCTGGAAGTAAAAGGCAAACGCGACCAGGAGCACGACAAGGATCAGCCCGCAGCCGAGCCCCGCCGACAATGTCCAGTCCCGCCCCAGGGCGTTGATCGTCTGATCAAGACTGCCGTACGGCATGAAAAGGAGAAGGTACCATTCCGAATAGGGGAGGCTTGTCCCGTACAGATGGCGGCGTTCTCCCTCAATGGTAAATTCGCTGGTGTAGTTCCTGCCGGACGCCATCGCCTTTTCCAGCTCGACAAGGTACTGCTCGCCGCTCATGCCCTCTACGCTTTCATAGCGGTCACGCACCCGCTGGAAATAGCTTTCGTCCGAAATGCTGCCGTCCCGGACAATGAACTGCCCGTCCCGGTCAATGATGAAATAATAGATCATGGCCCCGTCCATATCGAGGGAAAGGGTATCGCTTATATAGGAAACAGGAAGGGCGGCAACCAGGGCGGCGCTCGTTCCGCCATTGTCCATGGAGTAGTCCGCGGGGATGCCCATAAGGAGCAGATTCTCTCCGAGCTCGTCCAGTCCGGTGGTCATCTTGGCCTCGCCGTTCCGGAGCGACTGAAGGAACGAATCGGCCTCTATCGCCTCCATCTGGCTCCCGTACAACATCTCAAAGCCGCCGTCGCCGCCGAGCAGCGCCAGATGATCGAAGCCGCGCACACGGGCGCTGTAGCTCAGCGCTACCCGCGTGGATTCGCTGTCGCGGAAACCGTCCGGAGGAATGGAATCCACCAGGGCCTCCACCTGGGAAAGGCGCAGCTCAATGGTAGTCCCGAAATGGGCGGCGGCCTGCTCGCTCATTCCGGACATATAAATGGCGCCCAGATCTCCGATCGCCTCGGCGCCCTTTCGGTTGATCCGATAGGTGAGATAGGAAAAATCAAGCACGCACAAAATGGAAATGAAGACGATACTGATGATTAGGATTTTGGTAGTATTGTTCTTCATGGACGCGCCCCCTCTCCATGATCATGATAGGATAACTATAGCATCGTAAGAAATGAAATGCAATAAATTTTTCCCGTCCGTCCGGGCATATGCTTATGCGGCAGTTGCTCCGGCGGGGCCGGCCGGTCCGGCGGAGCCTGTCGCTCCGGTAGCCCCCGCGGGGATCGTAAAGTTCAGGATCGCCCGCTGGGCGGTCCCCACATTCGTAACCGCCGCGGGACTTCCGGGTGCGCCCGTGGTAACGGTACCTACGGCTACAATGGCGGCGGGGCCGGTAGCCCCCATGGGTCCGGGCGGGCCCTGCGGTCCGGGAAGACCGGGAGCTCCCTGCGGACCCGGAATGCCGGGAGGTCCGGGCGGGCCCTGCGGTCCGGGACATCCGGACGAACCGCAGCAGCAGTTTCCGCAGCTCTCGGTGTCCGATACACAGGAATTACAACTGCAAAACGGATTAAAAAACATATGATCCACTCCTTGTTTTCAGTGCCGTCCTATATCTGACGGTCTGATTTATCATATGTAGCAGGTACAGGTTTGGTTCGTCCCCCTCACGCCTCGAACTCCACCACGAGATAATAGCCGCGGTCCGTCTGCTTTATATCCCGGATAACGCCCTCCCGGGACTTCAGGCGCTCCCGTCCCTTATAGCAGCCGGACATGGCGACCGCGGGCTCCACGATGTAGCAGACTCCGCTGGGAGCCTCGTGGGCGGTGACGGAAACCTCCTGTCCGATGCGGACAAGGCCCTGCCTCTCCATCTTAAATTCAACCGTTCTCATGCGACGGATCCTCCTTCCCCAAAACCGACCCGGAGACCGCCCTTCGCGGCGAGGGCGCGTCCGGACTTTAAGAAAAATTATACTACATGAAAAATATTTGTCAAAGGTCGTCGGATCCAAATTTAACACGCGGCCGCAGGATCCGGGCGGAAGCTGAGAAAAAATCTGAACCGGACCGGCCCCGCGGAAATTGAGAAAAAATCTGAGCCGAGCGGATCAGGCGGAAGCCGAGAAAAAATCTGAGCCGGACGGACCCGGGCGAAAGCTGAGAAAAAATCTGAACCGGACCGGCCCCGCGGAAATTGACGAACCCGCCCGGCGTGTGGTAAACTGACCGTATCAGGCAGGCGCCGGGCACAGAAGCCTCCGACCGCATCGGCGGCGCCGCGCACAGGGGGGACCGCGAATGAAAAAAAAGGAGCCGGTGCTTTACCGGAAGCTGACGGAATACAGCCGGGAGGGGGCGTACCCCTTCCATATGCCGGGTCACAAGCGCCGGACGGAGCGAGAATTTCCCGGAGACTTCCCCAATCCCTTCGCCATCGACATCACGGAGATCGAGGGATTCGACGACCTCCACCATGCGGAGGGGATCCTTAAAGCGTCCATGGAATGGGCCGCGTCGGTGTACGGCACGGACCGGACATTCTATCTGGTGAACGGAAGCACCTGCGGGGTGCTGGCCGCCGTCAGCGCCGCCGCCAGGCGGGGCGGGACGCTTCTTATGGCGAGGAACAGCCACCGCTCCGCCTACAATGCCGCAGCCCTGCGGGAGCTTTCCGTGCGGTACGTGTATCCGGGGCTGACCGGCAGGACGGGTATACAGGGAGGGATCGACGCCGCCGCGATAGAGGCGGAGCTGGAACAGGGAGGGATCGACGCGGTGCTTCTCACCTCCCCTACCTACGAGGGCGTCGTGACGGATATACGGGCGTCGGCGGAGGTCTGCCACAGATTCGGAACGCCCCTCATCGTGGACGAGGCCCACGGGGCGCATTTCCCGTTCGGCGCGGGATTCCCGGAATCCGCAGTTTCCTGCGGCGCGGACGCCGTTATACAAAGCCTGCACAAGACACTGCCCTCCCTGACGCAGACGGCGCTCCTTCATCTGACGGGGCCGCGCATCGACGCGGACAGGATCGCGCAGTGGCTCCGGGTGTTTGAGACGAGCAGCCCGTCCTATGTTTTTATGGCGGGGATCGAGCGCTGTATCGAATATATGGACGGGCAGGGACGCGGGGAAATGGACGCCTTTGCCGGCCGTCTGGAGAGGCTGCGCGGGCGGCTTAAGGATATGCGCGCCCTGCATCTTCCGGATCTTGAAGAGATCCGGGCGGCGGGAGGATATGACCTGGACCCGGCCCGGATCGTGGTCAGTGCCCGCGGGACGGAGCTGACGGGGATCCGGCTTGCGGAGCGTCTTCGCCGCGGATACGGACTGGAAACAGAAATGAGCGGCCCCGACTATATCGTGGCGATCACCTCGCTGATGGATTCCGAGGAGGTCCTTGGGCGGCTTGAAGACGCGCTGTTCCGGATAGACAGGGAGCTGGCGGAGGCGAAAGAGGGGCGGGGAAGCGCCGCCCACCCGCCGGAGGCGGAGGAAGAACGCCGGCTTTCGGGGGCGAAAGAACCACTCCGGCTTCCGGACGCCGAAACGGCTCTGCAGATCCGCCCCCAGGTCCGGCTTCCCCTGTTCCGGGCGCTGGAATGTGAAAGGAGATGCGTTCCTCTCGGCGAAAGCGAGGGAAAGACCTCCGGCGCATATGTTTATGTCTATCCGCCGGGGATCCCGGTCCTGGCCCCCGGCGAGGCGATCGGCCGCCGGACCGTGGAGCTCATCCGGACATGGCGCAGACTGGGTATGCCGGTACAGGGAATGGCGAGCCGGGAAAACGAGACGGTCTATATCATCGAATAAGGAGAACGGGTATGGGAAAAATCATTGTGATCGAAGGAAGCGACGGAAGCGGGAAGCAGACGCAGAGCCGTCTGCTGTACGAATATTACCGGGCGGCGGGGAGGCCGGCCAGAATGGTGACATATCCCAACTACGGGAGCGATTCCTCCGCCCTGGTCAAAATGTACCTGGCCGGCGGGTTCGGAAGCAGCCCTGACGCGGTCAATGCCTACGTGACGTCCGCCTTTTACGCGGTGGACCGCTTTGCCTCCTATCTGAGGGAGTGGAAGGAATTCTACGAATCCGGCGACGATCATATTGTCATCTGCGACCGCTATGTGACGAGCAATATGCTTCATCAGGCGTCAAAGCTGCGGACCCGCGAAGAAAAGGAAGCTTTCCTCGACTGGGAATACGATTTTGAATATGTGAAGGGAGGGCTCCCCGTGCCGGACCGGGTGTTCTTTCTGGACGTGAAACCGGAGATTTCCCTGCAGCTGATGAAGGACCGGGAGAACAAGATCACGCACGGCGCGCAGAAGGACATTCATGAGACGGACCCCGACTTTCTTCAGAGATCCTATGCCAACAGCATTCTGCTTGTAGAAAAGTACGGATGGACGGTCATCGACTGCTGCGGAGAAAAGGGGCTGAAGAGCATCGACGAGATCAGCGCCGGGATCCGGGCGCATCTTACGGACATATAAAAGAGTCAAAAATAAGGCTTCATACTTAAAGCATTTCGCAGATGGGTATACTCTGCGAAAAACGTCAAAAAAGCCCGGATTTCCGGGCTTTTTTTAAGGGAGGAACCGGTTTGACTGCGCAAAACGACTGCTTAAAGAAAAAAGGGAGGACCGGTTTGGCCCGATATTTACGGGGCTGGAGCGGGGTTCCCGCTGACGGCGAATTTGACTGCTTATACGTTTTTTACAGGCTTTTGTGGGCTTTTCACGTTTGCCTCACCGGGATCCGCGCGAGGATCCGCCCGCTTTAAAAGAAAAAGTGCCTCGCAAGATATCTCGCGGGGCATATTTTTTAACATTTTTTTCTTTTTTTACAGGCGATTTATTGCTTTTCTTTGCCGAAAGTAGTATAATTGGAAAAGAAAAAGTAAGAAACGGTAAAAAAAGGCATTTCGCAGAGTATACCCATCTGCGAAAGGCTTTTGTAGTCCTCGGAAATATCCACAGAAGTACGGAAGATTCCGCCAGGAGAAAAAACCACGGGCCGTTTCGGCGGCAGTACGGATATGAGAAAAGGAAAGGAGAACAGGATCATGAAAGGTATGCGAACAGGCGGATGGAAATCAATCGGGCGCCGCGCGGGAGCGGCAGTCCTGGCGTTCTCAATGGCGCTCAGCCTCTGTTCCTTCCCGGCTTCCGCGACAAGGACGCCGGCCTCGGCGGCGGGAACGGCCGCGGAGGAGACGGTCCCTGCTCCGGAGGTGAGAGAGCCTCTGACCGGAGAGGAGCTTGCCGGAAATACGGGAGCCCTGGACAGAGAGAAGCTTACCGAAAACGAAAACGAGGGAGTTCTGGACGGAGAGGAGCTTACCGGAAACGGGGAAACCCAGACCGGGGAGCAGCCGGACGGCGGGAAGGTCCGTGTGGCGACATCGGGCGACGCGTCGGAGGAGAATGGCGGGATCCCGGACGAGGAATTCTATGACACCTCCGTGTCCATCGAGGACTTAAAGGA
>CANRGP010000086.1 GCA_947630085.1 uncultured Lachnospiraceae bacterium | reverse complement strand
ATCCCATCGTTATCGGCGGAGGGCCCTGCGCGTACAATCCGGAGCCCTTAGCGCCTTTCTTTGACATTTTCTATATCGGGGAAGGGGAAACGGTCTACGGGCAGCTTTTCGAGGCTTACAAAGTCAATAAACGCCGCGGAGGAAGCCGCCGGAGCTTTCTGGAGGCGGCCGTCGGGATCGGGGGCCTTTATGTGCCGGCTTTTTACGACGTCGCCTACAACGGGGACGGGACGATCGCTTCCTTTGTTCCCAACAATCCCTGTGCGCCGGCCCGCGTCCGCAAGGAGCTGGTGGTGAATATGGACGACGCCCCGTATATCGAGAAGCCGCTGGTCCCCTTTATCAAGGCTACTCAGGACCGCGTGGTCCTGGAGATCCAGAGAGGATGTATCCGAGGGTGCCGGTTTTGCCAGGCGGGAACGATTTACCGTCCGCTTCGGGAGCACAGCCTGGAATGGCTTGAGGATTATGCCGTTAAAATGCTGGAAAGCACGGGCCATGAAGAGATCTCCCTGAGTTCTTTAAGCTCCAGCGATTACAGCAGGATCCGGGAGCTGATCCTGTTCCTTCTGGATGAGGTGAAGGGCAAGGGGATCAACATTTCCCTGCCCTCCCTGCGCATAGATGCATTTTCTTTGGACGTGATGAGCCGTGTGCAGGATGTGAAAAAGGTGAGCCTTACCTTTGCCCCGGAGGCCGGTTCCCAGAGACTGCGGGATGTGATCAACAAGGGGCTGACCGAGGATGACATCATGAACGGGGCCAGAGACGCCTTCCTGGGCGGCTGGAGCCGTGTCAAGCTCTATTTTATGCTGGGACTTCCGACGGAAACGGAAGAGGATATGAAGGGCATAGCCCTTCTTTCGGAGAAAATCGCCGAACTGTTTTATGACATTCCCAAGGAGGACCGTGCTCCCGGAAAGGTACAGATTGTTGCCAGCTCTTCATTCTTTGTGCCCAAGCCGTTTACGCCGTTCCAGTGGGCGTCACAGTGTACCGCGGAAGAATTCCTGAAGAGAGCCTGGCTGGTGCGGGATACTTTCCGGCAGATGAAGAACTTCAAGAGCCTGAAATACAACTGGCATGAGGCGGATCTGAGCGTCCTGGAGGGCGTACTTGCCCGTGGAGACCGGAGAACGGCGGCCGTAGTGGAGGAAGCGTACAGGAGAGGCGCCCTGTTTGATTCCTGGGGAGAGAATTTTGACAATGACGTGTGGATGGCGGCCTTTGATGCCTGTGGAGTGGATCCCGATTTTTATACCGTGCGGGAGAGAGACCCGGAAGAGACGCTTCCGTGGGATTTTATCGATGCGGGCGTATCCAAGGAATTTCTGAAGCGCGAGTGGAAGAGAGCCCTTGAAGGGAAGGTCACGCCCAACTGCCGTGCGGCCTGCTCCGGGTGCGGCGCCCGAGCGTTGGGAGGGGGTGTCTGTTATGAAAATCAGGATTAAGTTTCAAAAGCAGGGCATCATGAAATTCATCGGACATCTCGACATGATGCGGTATTTCCAGAAAGCCATGCGGAGGGCGGAAGTGGATATCCGCTACAGCGGAGGATTCAGTCCTCATCAGATCATGTCGTTTGCGGCTCCTCTGGGAGTGGGGATCCTGAGCAACGGAGAGTATCTGGACATTGAGGTGAATTCCACAGAGAGCTCCGAAAAAATGACGGAGCGCCTGAACGCTGCCATGTCGGAGGGGGTCCGGGTGGTTTCGTACAGGAGGCTTGACGATTCCGCGAAGAGCGCCATGTCCCTGGTGGCCGCCGCGGATTATACGCTCGGCTTTCGCCCGGATCATGTTCCCGAGGACCCGGATGCTTTCTATAAGGCTCTTTCCGATTTCTATGCCCAGGAGCAGATCCCGGTGATCAGAAAGAGCAAAAAAGGAGAGAGGGAGACGGATATCAAACCTCTGATCTACCGGCTTGAGGAGGCTCCCCTGACGGATACTCTGCGGGAAGCCCTTGAAGCGGGCCGCGCGGCGTCCGGAACCGGAACCGTTCTGCCGCGGGGCATCCGTATGCGTCTCTGCGCCGGAAGCGCGGACAATATCAAGCCTGCCCTGGTCATGGAGGCATTTTACGAATACTGGGGCCGTCCGCTTCCTGCCTTTACCTTCCAGGAGGAGAGAGAAGAGGTATATGCCTGCCTGGAGGACGGGGAGGAGCGCCGGTTTGTGCCCCTTGAGGCATTGGGAGAATACATTGAGTAAGCTGATCATTACAAAAATGGACGGACGGATCCTGACCGCGCTCATGGATGACAGGCGGCGGGCCGTTCAGATAGACCTTGACGACGGGGAGCCTTCGCTTCTCGGCAATATTTATGTAGGGAAAGTGAAGGATGTAGTAAAGAATCTGAATGCCGCGTTTGTGGATCTGGGAGAGGGGATTGTCGGCTATTACAGCCTGACGGCTAATCCCGTCCATCGGTTTGCCCGCGAGCCCGGACAGACGGCAAAAGACTGCGATCCTCAGGGAAAAGAAGAAGAGCCGGACAGAGAAAGCAGCGGGAAAAAGCCTCCCATACAGGTTCTCAGGCCCGGCGATGAGATCGTTGTCCAGGTGTCACGGGACGCGGTGAAGACAAAGGATCCGGTGCTGAGCGCGTCACTGAGCTTCATGGGACGCTTCGCCGTTCTCACGGCAGACCCGTCTGCCTCCCGGAACAGCATCCGTTTTTCTTCCCGGATCACAGATGACGGCTGGAAAAAACAGATCACGGAGCGCCTGCTCCCCTCGGCCGATCCGTCGTCCGGGCTGATCATACGGACAGGCGCTTACGGCGCGGAGCCGGAAGCGATAGCGGCTGAGGCCGAAAGACTGAAAGAACGTTTTCATCAGGTCGTGGAGACGGCGCCCCATAGAATCTGCCGGAGCCTTCTCTTTTCGGAACCGCCGCAGTACATTGCCCGTCTGCGGGACAGAGATGCCGGGACCGCGGATGAGATCCTGACCGATGATGAGGAGATATTTGAAGAGATCTCGGACTATCTTGGCCGGGAGCAGCCCGGAAATCTCGGAAAGCTCCGCCTTTACCGGGATCCGGCGCTCCCTCTTGACAGACTCTACGCCATCCGTGAAAACCTTCGCGACGCTCTTCAGAAGCGCGTCTGGCTGAAAAGCGGCGCCTATCTTGTGATCGAGCCCACGGAGGCTATGACGGTTATCGATGTGAATACCGGAAAATACACCGGCAGAAAGACAATGGAGGATACCGTCCTGATGATCAACCGGGAAGCGGCTGCGGAAGCGGCCCGGCAGATGCGCCTCCGCAATCTCTCGGGTATCATTCTGATCGATTTCATCAATATGGACAGCGCGGCGTACCGGGAAGAAGTAATGCGGGCTCTTTCGGAATGCTGCCTTTCGGATCCGGTGAAGACGACGGTAGTGGATATGACAAAGCTTGGCCTTGCCGAAATCACAAGGAAAAAGATCAGACGGCCGCTCTATGAACAGGTGCAGTGCGGTGCGTCCGAGACGCATGACGGTTTTCAGAAGAAAAGAAAAACTTGCAGTTGACAATCTGGCGGGAAAATGGTATGATTTGTTAGTGTGCCGCACAATGAGGTTTTTACAAGTTCCGGACAGGTTATCCGGTCCGGGCACCGTAATTGGCGAGTAATGATAAGAGGAGGTGCCGGATATGTACGCGATTATTGCTACCGGCGGTAAGCAGTACAAGGTATCCGAGGGCGACGTCATTCGGGTTGAAAAGATTGACGCCGAAGCCGGCGGGACAGTAACTTTTGACCAGGTGCTTGCTGTCAATGACGGCGAGCTCAAAGTCGGATGCCCGACTGTCGAAGGAGCTACCGTTTCCGCGACCGTGGAGATGCAGGGTAAAGCGAAGAAAGTGATCGTTTACAAGTACAAGAGCAAAACAGGCTATCACAAGAAGAACGGTCACAGACAGCTTTTTACCCAGGTCAAGATCGATAAGATCAACGCTTGATCATGATACGTGTGACTGTGCTTGTGGATTCGGAACACAATTACAGAGGGATCCGGCTGATGGGTCATGCCGGGCTTGCCGATGACCCGCAGGAAGAGCAGGAGATCGTGTGTGCGGCGGTGTCCGCCATGACTCTGAATATGGCCAATTCGGTAGAGCATTTTACCGATGACCGCTTCTTCGCGGATGAGGACGAGACGACGGGAATGTTTGACTTCCGCTTTACGGACCGGATCAGTTCCGAATCAGGGCTCCTTATGAATTCTCTGGTGTTTGGGCTTTTAAATATCCAGGAGGCATACGGAGAACCGTATATCAATATTCGATTTGAGGAGGTGTGACAAATGATGTTTCAGATGAACCTTCAGTTATTTGCTCATAAAAAGGGCGTCGGTTCCACGAAGAACGGCAGAGATTCCGAGTCCAAGCGTCTGGGGGCGAAGAGAGCGGACGGCCAGTTTGTTCTGGCAGGCAATGTTCTCTACCGGCAGCGCGGTACGAAGATCCATCCGGGAATCAATGTGGGCCGCGGCGGCGATGACACGCTGTTTGCCAAGGTGGACGGCGTTGTGCGGTTTGAGAGGAAAGGCAGAGACAAAAAACAGGTTTCTGTATATCCGAGAGCGGCTGCTGCCGAGTAAATCCAATGATTGTTGCCGATGGCTTCATACAAGATCTGTATGAAGCCATTTTCACGTAGGCGGCGCGCAGAACAGGGGAATGACGGCTTGCGCCGTACTGGCGGGCCGTTTTTTCCCGGCGCTGCAGTCCGGCAGCTTTGTATGAGAGGTATCTATGTTTGCAGATCGTGCTAAAATATTTATCAAATCCGGAAACGGAGGCGACGGCCACGTCAGCTTCCGGCGGGAGCTTTACGTTCCGGCCGGAGGTCCGGACGGAGGAAACGGAGGCCGGGGCGGAGACATTATCTTTGAGATCGACGACGGATTAAATACGCTGACCGATTTTCGCTATTCCCGGAAATTTGTTGCAAAAAACGGAGAGCCCGGAGGGAAACGCCGCTGCAGCGGAAAAAATGCCCAGGATCTGGTGATCCGCGTTCCGGAAGGCACCGTGATCAAAGAGCTGGAGTCCGGAAAGGTCATCACCGATATGTCCGGTGAAAACCGCAGAGAAGTGGTGTTAAAAGGCGGAAGAGGCGGACTCGGGAACATGAATTACGCCACGGCGACCATGCAGGCCCCGCAGTATGCGCAGCCGGGACAGCCGGGACAGGAGCTGTGGGTCCTTCTGGAACTGAAGGTGATCGCGGATGTGGGCCTTGTGGGATTCCCGAATGTCGGAAAATCCACCCTTCTTTCGCGTGTCAGCAATGCCAGGCCCAAGATAGCCAATTATCATTTCACAACGCTGGATCCCCATTTAGGGGTGGTGGATCTCGACGGCGGAGCAGGATTTGTGATGGCGGATATTCCCGGACTGATCGAGGGAGCCTCGGAGGGCGTGGGGCTTGGCCATGATTTCCTGCAGCATATTGAGCGGACGAAGGTGCTTGTCCATGTGGTCGATGCCGCATCTACGGAGGGCCGCGATCCGGTTGAGGACATCCGTGTGATCAACCGGGAGCTGGAGAAATATGACCCGGAGCTTTTGAAGCGCCCGCAGGTGATCGCCGCAAACAAGACGGATGCTGTTTTTGCGGAGGGGCGGGATCCGGTGGACAGGCTGAGGCAGGAGTTTGAGCCGGAGGGCTTTCGGGTGTTTCCCATATCCGCTGTAACGGGAAGCGGCGTAAAGGAGCTTCTGTATGCGGTAAACGATCTCCTGAAAAGCACGCCCAGGACCCCGCGCGTCTTTGAAAAGGAATTTGACGTTTCCCTGCTCCGGGCAGGCTCCAATCTTCCCTATACGATCGTCAGGGATGAAAACGGGGCTTATGTGGTCGAAGGCCCCAGGATCGAAAAGATGCTCGGGTACACCAATCTGGAATCAGAAAAAGGATTTGCATTTTTCCAGAAGTTTCTGAAGGAATCCGGGATCCTTGACGACCTGGTCAAAGAAGGGATCCAGGATGGCGATACGGTGAAAATGTACGGATTTTCATTCGACTATTACGCATAGGCCGGATCTCCGCCGGATGGCGGATCCGAAAAACATAATATGAGTTTTGGAGGATTTTGGGTATGACATCAAAACAGAGGGCCTGGCTGAAGGGCCTGGCCATGAATCTGGATCCGATTTTGCAGATCGGCAAATCCGGCGTGACGCCGGAGCTTACCGATGCCGTCTCCGAGGCCCTGGAAGCCCGGGAGCTGGTCAAGCTTTCCATCCTGAAAGGCTGCCTGGATGACCATATGGCCGTGGCGCAGACACTTGCGGAGCGCACCCGGTCGGAGCTGGTACAGGTGATCGGCAATAAGATCGTACTTTACAGACCGGCCCGGGAAGAAGAAAAGAGAAAGATCGTCCTTCCCTGACGGCGGGAGAAGGAGGAAAACCCAATGACAAAAATCGGCATTATGGGAGGAACCTTCGATCCCATACACAACGGTCATCTGCTTCTTGGCAGACAGGCATTTGAAGAGTACGGCCTGGATCAGGTCTGGTATATGC
>CANRGP010000085.1 GCA_947630085.1 uncultured Lachnospiraceae bacterium | reverse complement strand
TAAAGGTGCAGTCCTCCCACACCGGCCGTCAGTCCAGGCTGTGGAAATGCGTGTATATCGACGGCGAGGAGGTGGAGCGGACACTCCTGCACACCGACAATTACGCCGCTTCTCCGGCGATCTACCGGGTAGGGCCCGCGGCATCCAGCCCGGCGGCCGGGATCCCGGAGCCAGATCCGGCCCCGGTACCCGAAGAGACCGCTCCGGCCCCGGATATCAGCCAGGGCCCCGGCGCTGTGGGAAATACGGATATCTCCGGAGGCCCGGGCGTATAATGAGAGGGCGTACAGCCAGGGCCGCGCGGGGAGAGATGAGGCCGGAGCAGGATCTGGTGGCGGCGGGCTATGCGGGCCTTGAGGGCTCCTGCCGTATCGCCGCCGAGAGAGAAGAGGAGCTGAGCCGATGGTTTTCCCGGAGATGGGTCCGTGAGCACGAGCGGGAATATCCGGCGCTGGCGGTCCCGGCTCTTGACTGGGTCAGCCTGGGCGCGTCGGAATGGGAGGAAGCCGGGGAAGGCGGCATCTGCACCGCTCTCTGGAATCTTTCCGGATCCTACACCGTCGGATTTTCGATCGATCTGAGAGAGATCCCTGTGCGTCAGGGAACCGTTGAAATATGCGAAACATATGGCCTGAACCCGTATCGCCTGCTGAGCGGGGGACTGGTGATCCTCGCCGCTGACCGGGGGCACAGGCTTTGTGAGGATCTGGCGGCAAGGGGGATCCGCGCGCAGGTCATCGGACGCGTGACGGAGGCGGCCGCCAGGAGAGTGGATGCCGGAGGCAGCTGCGGCTTTATGGAGAGGCCGCGGGAGGATGAGTTTCTTCGGTGGCAGCGCACATTTGCGCGGGAGGCACGGAATCGGAAATGAGGAGGATAAGAAGATGAGAGAAAAGATTTTGGGCATTCTTGAGAAAAATGCGAGGATCGATATCCGGGATCTTGCCGTTCTGCTCGGTGAGAGCGAGGTGAGCGTGGCCAATGAGATCGCGGAGATGGAAAAAGAACACATCATCTGCGGGTATCACACCCTGATCAACTGGGACAACACCTCCCAGGAGAAGGTGACGGCCCTGATCGAGGTAAAGGTCACTCCCCAGAGAGGGATGGGCTTTGACAAGATCGCGGAGCGCATTTACCAGTACAACGAGGTCAACGCCGTATACCTTATGTCCGGCGCCTATGACTTTGCGGTATTTATCGAGGGGAAGACCATGAAAGAGGTAGCTCTTTTCGTCTCCAGCAAGCTTTCCACTCTGGATTCCGTGCTCAGCACCGCGACACATTTTGTTCTCAAAAAGTATAAGGATCACGGAACGGAGCTGGTAGAGGAAATTCATGACGAAAGGATGCTGGTTACCCCATGAGAAATCCATTGTCGGAGACGATAGTCCGGATCCAGCCGTCCGGCATCCGGAAATTTTTTGATATCGTAAGCGAGATGAAAGACGCCATTTCTCTGGGTGTGGGCGAGCCCGACTTCGACACTCCCTGGCACGTCCGGGAGGAGGGGATCTATTCGCTGGAGAAGGGGCGTACTTTTTATACCTCCAATTCCGGACTCAAGGAGCTGCGGAGCGAGATCTGCAATTATCTGTACCGCAGCGCCGGCCTGACCTACCAGCCGGAATCGGAGATCCTGGTGACGGTGGGAGGAAGCGAGGCCATCGATGTGGCCCTGCGGGCCATGCTGGATCCGGGGGACGAGGTGCTGATCCCGCAGCCTTGCTTTGTGTCCTATGAGCCGTGTACGATCCTGGCGGGCGGAAAGCCCGTCGCTATCCGCCTGGAGGAGAAGGACAATTTCCGGCTGACTCCGGAGAAGCTCCTGGAAAAGATCACGGACAGGACCAAGATCCTGATCATGCCGTTCCCCAATAATCCTACGGGGGCCGTGATGAGGCGCGAGGATCTGGAACCGATCGCAAGGATCGTCGAGGAAAAGGATCTGTTCGTTCTTTCCGACGAGATATACAGTGAACTGACATATGGGGACAAACGCCATGTGTCGATCGCTTCCCTGCCGGGCATGAAGGACAGGACGGTTCTGATCAACGGATTTTCCAAGACATACGCCATGACCGGGTGGCGCCTGGGTTATGCGGCGGCCCCGGCGGTGATCCTGAAGCAGATGCTCAAGATCCACCAGTTCGCGATCATGTGCGCGCCCACGACCAGCCAGTATGCGGCGGTCGCCGCGCTGCGGGACGGGGATCCGGACGTGGAGATGATGCGCGAGTCTTATGACCAGCGGAGAAGATTTGTGCTCCACGCGTTTAAGGAGATGGGAGTCGACTGTTTCGAGCCGGAAGGGGCGTTCTATGCGTTCCCCAATATCAGCCGCTTCGGGCTCACTTCAGAGGAATTTGCCAACCGGCTTCTTCGGGAAGAAAAGGTGGCCGCCGTTCCGGGAACGGCATTCGGGGCCTGCGGAGAGGGCTTCCTGCGCGTCTCGTATGCGTCCTCCCTGAAGAACCTGAAGGAAGCCTTCAGCCGGATGAGCCGCTTTGTGGAGAGGCTTGACCGGGAGGCCCGGTAGGGGGAAGACCGTGAATATCGTACTTCTGGAGCCGGAAATGCCGGCAAATACGGGGAACATCGGGCGTACCTGCGTGGCTGCGGATACGAGGCTTCATCTGATACGCCCTCTGGGATTCCGGCTTAACGACAAGATGCTGAAGCGCGCGGGTCTGGATTACTGGGACAAGCTGGATGTGACCGTATATGACGATTATGAAGACTTCCGGGAGCGGAATCCCGGAGCGAAGATCTATATGGCGACTACCAAGGCCGAAAGGCTTTACACGGAGCCGTCGTATGAGCCGGACTGCTATATCATGTTCGGCAGGGAAAGCGCGGGCATTCCCGAGGAGATCCTGGTGGAGAACCGGGAGCGGTGCGTGCGCATTCCCATGTGGGGAGAGATCCGCTCCCTGAACCTGTCCAATTCCGTTTCCATCATCCTGTATGAAGCCCTGCGCCAGAACGGATTCCGCGGCATGAACCTTGCGGGGCAGCTGCACAGGCTGAGCTGGGAACCGTGATATGTGATATATGCGGATACGGAGGCTTCAGGCATCCCCCTGAGGAGAAAGCTCTTTCAGGAGGACAGCCCGCAGATTGCCTCCGTATTTTTCTTTTGTGGTCATGACGCGGTATCCCAGTCCGAGGGCGGTGCGCAGGCTTGGCGCGTTGTCCGGATGGATGGTGCACATCAGATACCGGATGCCGCCTGCCCGAAGGTCCTCCTCGGCGGCCTGCAGCAGCCGGCGCTGCAGACGGTTTCCCCGGAAGCGGGGAAGGACGGCCGCGGAGTCCATATGGGCCACCAGGGGGAGCGCATCTTCGGGAAGACCGATATCCAGCCCCAGATTCGATTCCTCCGTGCCGGGAAAGGTCACCAGCAGGATCCCGGCGACAGAGCCGGTTTCCTCCTCCACGGCCTTGTAGCCGATCCCCTTGCCGCTGTCCAGCATCCGGCGGGTGTATTCCGCGTTGTCCGCCATATACCATTCTTTATGCTCCATCGCTTCCCATACGGTTTGGATCACGTCCGCGAAAAGCTGATAGTCTTCTTTCGATGCCTTTTCGATGTAAAATTCCATTGCAGATACAAGTCCTCCCGGTCTGTTTTCTCTCATAGAGAGGGGCAATACCATATGTTGGATCCCCGTCATTATACCAATCGGATCCGCGTGTGTCAACCGTTCCGGGCGGAAACGGAAACGTCAAAAATAATCTCGAAAAGGAATGGAAGAATCCGGGGATTTGTGGTAGACTGAGAATGACGCCACGGGGCGGAAAGCGCCGAGGCAGGAAGGAGGGTTTTATAATGACAAAATATGTGTGCGAGGTGTGCGGCTATGTATACGATCCGGCGGAGGGAGATCCCGATAACGGGATCGAGCCGGGAACCGCGTTTGAGGATCTGCCGGAGGACTGGGTCTGCCCCGTCTGCTATGTAGGGAAGGATCAGTTCACGGAGGAATGATCGGACCGCTTTTGCGGGAACGAAGGGGGCGGCTTCCACAGGAAGCCGCCCCCGGACATTTCAGGTTCAGAGAGAGATCATATGGTAGGGGATCTGATTGGCGGTCAGCATCTGGGCCTCGCGCTGATGACAGGTGAAGATGATCAGCTGGCCGTCATATGACCGGCTCAGCCAGCGCAGGGCGCTCTTCAGGCGCTCGTCGTCATAGAGGACAAAGCTGTCGTCAAATATCAGGGGCATATTTTCCCGCTCTCCCTGGATCAGCCTGGCGGCCGCCAGGCGCAGAGCCAGATAGATCTGGTCCATGGTCCCGCTGGAGACCTGTTCGACGGGAACCATCTTTGTCCTGGTGTTCATAAAGACATTCAGATTCTCGTCTATATACATACTGTAATAAATTCCCCCGGTAATACCCTTGATCAGATCAGACGCGGCCTTATTTAAGTACAGCCCGAAGGAGTCGCGTATGGTTTCCGAGAGCTCTTCCATGGTTTCCAGCGCCAGCTCGATGGAGGAGATCTCCTGGGATATCCGCTGATTTTCCGCGAGGGTACTCTTTAACGTTTCCAGCTGGTTCTTGTAGCTGGAGAGGAGTTCCAGCTTTTTCTCCAGTTCCCACTGTACCTTCTGCTGCTTTTCAATGTCTTCGCTGCACTGGTTCTGTTTGTCCGTCAGCAGGGAGATCTGATCGGTAAGAGTCCTGACGGAGGCTTCTTCTTCCTCGGCGGACGAGCAGATCCGCTCAAACTCGGCCATACGCTGCCGGAACGCCTCCAAAGCCTGGTCGGAGAGGTCCGTATCGCCCAGGTGGCGGCGGAAGATCTCCTGAAGCGCCTGACCGCTTAAAGCCGCCTCTCTGCGGAGCCGCACGGTGCGCCGGTACATTGCGAAGGCGACGGCAAAGAAGACGATGGCGAACAGGGTGGCTGCCGCCGAAAAGATCAGGGGAGAAACGCCCAGCCTTCGGATAAAGGAGATGCGGGATCCGGCCGCGGCGCAGATCACGGCGCAGATCGCGAGGATCGCGGAGAATGCGGCGAACACCCCCGCCAGGATCCGCGGCCCCTTTTTCTCGGCGGCGGTTTTGGTCGCCCGGTAATCGGACAGGATATCCTCGGTCTGCTGCCGGTATTTTTGAATGGAATCCTTGTCTGTAAAATGATTCTCCGACAGGGCCGCCCGGTTTTTCGCCGCTTTCCGGGCCGCCTCATCCTTTTCGGCCTGTTTCTGTTCGATCTCCGAGCGTGTGTCGCTCCGGAGCCTGTTGAACTGGGGGAGCCGGTTTTCGTATTCGGGAAGGGCGATGTCCTTCTCGATCTCCTTGATCTCGCTTAAAAGCGAGGTATATGAACGGGCGGCCTCCGGCGTCAGCTGCGCCTCCAGATCTTTTTTCTGCGAGTTCAGGAAGGCGGATGCCTTGGCGATATTGAGGGCCACGCTGCCCGACGTATTCATATTGGAAATATAGGTTTTAAGCTCGGCGGCCATCCCGCCCTCCGTAGCGCTTTTCAGCTGGCCGATGCTGATGGTGTTATCGTAGGCAGTGGCCGTAAGCCCTCCGAGAAGCTCGTCCATCAGCGGCTGCGTAGCCTCCAGATCCCGCCCGAGGGTTTCATCAAAAATATGGAGCGCGGCTTGGTCTTTTTGAAAGACGCGCTGGAGACGGTATATATGGCCCTGGTGCTCAAGCCGGAGGGTGCCGGAGAATGTGCTGTCGCCCTCCCAGGGCAGATATTTTCCGTACAGGTCCTTCCGGGAGGCTCTTGTCCGGGGGGATTCCATGCCGAAAAGCATACAGCGGATAAAAGTGTGCAGGGTGGATTTGCCGGCTTCGTTTTTGCCGTATACGATATTGATCCCATCTTCAAAGGACACGCTTTTATCGTGAAATTTCCCAAATCCGTTTATCTGTAGGTCCAGAAACCGCATGGGTTAGCTCCTTTCGTCGGCCGTGCGCAGCAGGGCGTTGATGCCGTAGTAGAGCGCCTTTTTCTCTACCGGGCTGGGATCGGGTTTGTCAAACGCCCGGATATAGAAGCCGATCATATCGCCGGGGTGCTCCGCATAGAGAGCGCTGAAATCATAAAGGGGTTCCGATTCGTCCGTGATCTCAAGGATCCGGTATCTGGAGGTGAGCGCACGGAGATCAAATTCCGCGGCCGGATCGCGGCGGCCCCGGATCCGGAAACGGTAGATATTCTGCTCCCCGCGGCGGCGGATCTCCTGGGAGATCCGGAACTCGAGCTCCGATGCCGTCGTGTGCGGGGTAATATTGACGATGAGCTGTATGTACTGGGAACGGCACAGGGGAACGAAATCCAGAGATTCCACCTTTCGGGTCACCGGGTTTATGCTTCCGGCATAGATCCCGTGAGGGCCGGTCTCCGAGCAGTCAAGGGGCTCCGGGCTCCCGGGACAGGCGGATTTCAGGTCGGCCGCCAGTTCGGGCTTGTGCAGATGCCCGAGCGCCACGTAGGAGTAGTTGGAGGAGGCGATCGCCGACCGCGTCCGCGTCATTTCGCCCATGCGGCTGGTGCTCAAGCGGTTTTTCCGCTCCAAG
>CANRGP010000084.1 GCA_947630085.1 uncultured Lachnospiraceae bacterium | reverse complement strand
GATGAAGACGGCGGCCGGATTGCGGAGAGGATAAAAATATGAAGCTCATATTCAAATATATGAAACCCTACCGGGTGAGCATTGCCCTGGTGATGGGAGTAAAAATGCTGGCGACTCTGTGCGAACTGATGCTCCCGTACATCCTGGAGCACCTGATCGACGAGACGGTGCCGGCGGGAAAGATGCTTCCCGTATTCCTGTGGGGCTTTTCCATGATCGCCGTGGCGATCCTGACCAGGCAGCTCAATGTGGCGGCAAACACGCGGGCGGTGGAAAACGCACACAATATTTCTTATAATATCCGGCAGGATCTGTTTGAAAAGACGGCGAATCTTTCCGGGAAGCAGTTCGACGCCTTCGGACTTCCCAGCCTCATCAGCCGTATGACCAGCGACAGCTACAACGTCCAGTCTTGCGTTCAGTCCCTTCAGTGCATCTGCGTGAGGGCCCCGATCATGATGGCAGGAGGGATCCTGGTCACCATGACCATGGATGTGGCGCTTTCATCGGTTCTGTGCGTGATGCTTCCGATCCTGATTCTGGTGGTCATCGGCGTTTCCCGATACGGTATTCCGCTGTATAACAAAGTGCAGGAAAGCCTGGACGACGTGGTGCGCGTCATGCGGGAGAATATCACCGGGATCCGCGTGGTCAAGGCCCTTTCCAAGACGGAGTACGAAAAGAAACGCTTCGGAGAGGCCAATGACACTATGACGAGAAACGACGTGAAGGCCAGTACGATCATGGCGCTTCCCGCCCCGATCATGCAGCTCTGCCTTAACGTGGGGCTGACGCTGGTTGTGTTTATCGGGGCTGTCAGGGTCAACAACGGGCAGATGAAGCCGGGAGTGATCCTGGCCTTCCTCACCTATTTTAATCTGATCCTCCAGGGAGTTATGGCCATCAACCGGATCTTTATGATGATCAGCAAGGCATCCGCTTCCGCCAACCGGATCGGCCGGATCCTTGCGGTGGTCCCCGACCAGAGGATCCTTGCGCCGGAGGAGGCGAGAAAACCGTCCGGAGAAGGCTTTATCCGGTTTGAAAACGTGAATTTCAGCTACCATGACCATACGCCGGAAGCGGAGCAGACGGGGCAAGCGGATTCTTCCGAAAGGGAGCTGTGCCTGAAAAACATCAGCTTCACCGTGCGGAAGGGGGAGAGCCTCGGGATCATCGGGCCTACCGGATGCGGAAAAACCACCATCATCAATCTCCTCATGCGGTTTTATGATGTGGAGGACGGCGGCGTTTTTGTGGACGGACGCGATGTGAGGAGCTACGAGAAGGACGAGCTCCACCGGAAATTCGGGGTGGTCTTTCAGAACGATATGGTATTCAACGACACGCTGCGCAGGAATATTGCGTTCGGCCGCGAGCTGACCGACGGAGACATATGGGATGCGGCGGATTCCGCTATGGCCGGGGAGTTCATTTCCATATTGGAAGACGGGCTGGACTTCGTGGCGGACATCAAGGGGGCGAACCTTTCCGGAGGCCAGAAGCAGAGGCTCTTGGTCGCCCGCGCCCTGGCGGCGAAGCCCCAGATCCTGATCCTGGATGATTCCTCATCCGCCCTGGATTACAGGACCGATTCCCGGCTCCGGAAGGCGATCTTTGAGAAATATGGAGAGTCCACGACCATTATGATCGCGCAGCGGGTCAGCTCCGTCATGAACCTGACCAACATCCTGGTGATGGACAACGGCAGCTGCATCGGCTATGGGGATCATGAGACACTGCTTAAAACCTGTCCGGAATACAGGGACATTTTTGAGACACAGATGGGCGCGATTGCCTGAAAGGAGGAATTGGGATGCCGGGAAAAGGAGACCGGGGAGGAAAAAAAGAAAAACCCAGAGACGCCAAAGGAACCCTGATCCGAATTCTTTCTTATCTGAAGGAATACGGTCCGGCCGTGATCGCGCTGACGATCTGTGCCTTTATCAGCAACGTGGGGAGCCTGCTGGGCCCGGGATTTGCCGGGAAGGCCATCAGCGCGGCGGGAGCCGGAAAGGGCCTGGTAGATTTTGACAAGGTGTTTCACTACGCCGGACTCATGCTGGCCGCTTATCTTTTCGGCGGGATCATGGCCTTTCTGGTCAATATCGGAATGATGCGGGTCAGCCGCCGGATCGTGCGCAGGATGCGCAAGGATGTTTTTGACAAGCTGATGACGCTTCCCGTGGGATTTTTTGACCGCAATCAGGCCGGGGATATCATCAGCCGTGTCAGCTATGACATCGATGTTTTGGGGACCAGCCTCTCTACCGATGTGATCCAGATCATAACCAGTGTGGTGACGGTGGTGGGTTCTTTCGTCATGATGTGCGTGATCTCCCTCCCCATGGTGACCTGTATGGTTATTACGCTGCCGATCGCGGTGGGATATACCCGCTACATGGGAAAACGGACAAGGCCCCGCTATTCGCGGCGCAGCGCCGCCTACGGCCGGATGAACGGCTTCGTGGAGGAAATGTTTACCGGACAGAAGACCATACTGGCTTATGCTTACGAGAACGGAGTCTGCCGGGAATTCAGCGCCATCAATCACGCGGCGGCGGATGCGTACCGGGACGCGGATTCCCTGGGAATGACCATGGGGCCGACGATCGGGTTTATCAATAATCTGGGACTTTCCCTGATCGGGCTTGCCGGGGCGCTGTTTTATTTCCTGGGGATTGTGGATCTGGGACAGATCTCATCCTTCGTGCTGTATTCCAGGAAGTTTTCCAACCCGATCAATGAGATCGCCAACATCATCAATGAGATCTATTCGGCTCTCGCCGCGGCGGAACGGGTATTCCGCCTGCTGGATGAGCCGGAAGAGACAAAGGACATTTACGGGGCGAAGGTCCTGGGACAGGTGGAGGGAGACGTGCAGATGAAAGAGGTCGCTTTCGGATATGTTCCGGAGAAACCGATCCTGCACAACCTGAACCTGAGTGCGCGGCCCGGGCAGACCATCGCCATTGTCGGGCACACCGGGGCCGGAAAGACCACGATCATCAATCTGCTGATGCGTTTTTATGATGTGGACTCCGGGGCGATCTATGTGGACGGGAACGAGATCCGGCGTGTTACCAGGGACAGCCTGAGACGGACCTATGCCATGGTTCTCCAGGATACATGGGTGTTTTACGGGACCATTTACGACAACATCGCTTACGGCAAGGAGGGGGCGTCCATGGAAGAGGTGGTGGAGGCCGCGAAGGCGGCCAGGATCCACAATTATATCATGCAGCTTCCCAGGGGGTACGACACGATCATCAGCGAGGACGGCGGGAATATCAGCAAAGGCCAGAAGCAGCTTCTCACCATCGCCAGGGCCATGCTGTACGATACGAATATGCTGATTCTGGACGAAGCTACGAGCAACGTGGATACGGGAACGGAGCGCCAGGTGCAGCAGGCGATGCGCAGGCTGATGGCCGGAAAGACCTGCTTTGTGATCGCCCACCGGCTGTCCACCATCCAGAACGCCGACCGCATCCTTGTGGTCGATCACGGCGACGTGGTAGAGCAGGGAACGCATGAGGAGCTGATGGCGGAAAAAGGGCACTATTATAAGCTGTACGCCTCTCAGTTTGAATAAGGAGAAGCCCGGAATGAAAGCACATACGAAAAATACCGGCCCCGCTGCTTCGCGGCAGCGGAACCGGCTAAAAAGGGGAGGATAAGTATTTAACTTTCTCTTTGGTACTAATCACAGTATTGCCCTTTTGGGGGATATTATACATCCGCCGAAAATTTTTTTGGCGGCTCTATACATTGTGCTTAATATGTCACCTGGCATGGATGGTCCATCTGCTCATAAGGCTTAGGAACATATTTAGGATTTGGCGGGCGGACGGTCATGATCCCCTGCTTTTTGGAATATTTACAGCCATTTGAAACAGCCATGGACATGGTCGGGTATTAGATTTAGTTGACAAATCTATTATGGGGAAATATACTAACATAAAACGGAGGAATTTTTGAATGGCCCGGGGAGACAGGCTGTAAAATTGCCGGCGACGACTTCAGCGACCGAAACTTTCTCTCCGTTTCTGTATATACCGAATACTGAAAGAGGTTCATGCCGCGGGGCGTTTACGAGCGTCAGCCGGCCGCGCGGATTGATCCGTCTTTTTGAGCAGGACTATTTGAAAAATGAAAATGATCAGGAGGAAGCTATGTTTTTTAGGGTTGAAAAGAGGATCCTGGAACTGGGAAAAGGACTATATATCGGAGTGGTAACGGCTATGGGCGTGGATAATGTTTCCCGCAAAGAGGCTATAGCCGATAAGCTGCGGGAAGAAGTAAAGCGGGCAGCGGCAGATTTTGCGGAAAAGCCTGTAAAAGAAGATGAGAATATCTTGCTGTACCGCGGCGCGATGAAAGAGATCGGGATCAATCCGTCAAAATATCCGTGTTCGATCGAGGCGATCCTGAACCGGGTGTCCAAAAAGGGAGAATTTCCGGAGATGAGTCCGGTTGTGACGCTGGGGAATTATATTTCCCTGAAATACCGGGTGCCGGTGGGTGTCCATGATATGGATACCATGCAGGGGGATCTGTGGCTCCGCTTTACGACGGAGGACGATTGCAGGAATGAAGAGAATCATATGGACGGAGACGCGCTGAAAGTCGGAGAGCCGGTATATGTTTCAGGCAATTCTATAAGGACCAGACGCTGGATCTGGAGACAGATGCCGGCAGGGCGCGTGACTGAGAATTCACGGAATCTCGTGTTTCCGGTGGATGGTTTTGAGACGAACAAGGATGTCGTCGACGCGGCCTGTGAGGAGCTGGCTTCCCTGTTAAAAGAGAGTTTTTCCGCGCAGGTGGAGACGGGCGTGATCGGAAAGGACTGCGGCGAGGTTCGTTTTGGCCCGATGACAGAGGAAGAAAAGGATATTGAAAATCAGATCGCGGTCATATTAAAGGGCGTAGCGCAGAGCACGTCCGTTCCGGAGATCCGTGAGAAGCTGATGGAAGCGAAGAGAGAGGGACGTCCGCTGCGTGTTAAATTGGGACTTGACCCGTCGGCGCCAGATATTCATATCGGACATTCCGTAGTGCTGCGCAAGATCCGTCAGCTGCAGGATCTGGGCCATATTGCAGTGATCATCATCGGAGACTATACCGGCATGATCGGGGATCCTACCGGGAAATCCAAGACGCGCAAACAGCTCTCCAGAGAAGACGTTGAGCGCAATGCCAATACCTACATGAAACAGATCTTTAAGATCATAGACAAAGACCGCACGGAAGTATATTACAACAGCGAATGGCTCAGCAAAATGACTTTCGGCGATGTGATCGAGCTGGCTGCAAAATGCACGGTTGCCAGGATGCTGGAGAGAGACGATTTTAATAATCGCTATACCAACCATCTGCCGCTGTCTGTTCATGAATTTTTCTACCCGCTGATGCAGGCTTATGATTCTGTGGCGATCAAGGCGGACATAGAACTGGGCGGTACGGATCAGACATTTAATATCCTGATGGGCAGGAATATTCAGAGGGATTACGGACAGGCCCCGCAGCTTACGCTGTTTATGCCCCTTTTGGAAGGGATCGACGGCGTAGAGAAGATGAGCAAGAGTCTTGGAAATTATGTGGGGATCAGCGAGCCGCCTGCAGTGATCTTTGAGAAGGTCATGAAGATTCCGGATTCTCTGATCATTAAGTATTATAACCTGTGTACGGATGTACATCCTAATGAGGTCGCCAGGTTAAGCAAGCTGCTGGAGGATGGAACGAATCCAAGAGATGTGAAGATGATGCTGGCCCATGAGATCACGGAGTTATATGCGGGAAAAGAAGCGGCGGATCAGGCGGAAGAGCATTTCAAGATGGTATATCAGCAAAAGCAGATTCCAGACGACGTGCCGATTCTGCAGGTGAATTTGGGGGCGGAACCGGTTCAGGGCGAACAGCTTCTGAACGAGCTTGTGGAAGGCGGATATTTTAAATCAAAAAGCGAAGCAAGACGGGTATTTGTGCAGGGCGGCGCCCAGATCAACGGCGAAAAAGTAACTGATGTGAAGACGCTGGCATTTGATCCGTCGAAAGAGTACGCACTGAAAATGGGAAAAAATAAGTTCTTCCGGATTCAGGTGAGATAAGGCTCAGAGAAAACTGCGGCAAGATGGGTGGCAAAAAATCTAGTCGCGGCAGGCGCGGCAAAACGGTCGGAGGTAGAGCTTGCCTATGCGATCGGCGTGGCGAAGCCCGTGCCCGTCGCAGTCGATACTTTTGGGACGGGAACGGTCGCGGAGGAAAAACACGTGGAGATCATTGAACAGGTCTTTGATCTTCGCCGGCGGCGATCATTGACGCGCTGGATCTGAGGAGACCGATCTATAAGCAGACGGCTTCCTGCGGGCATTTCGGAGACAGACGGAGCCTATCTCCGCCGTGCCTATGCAGTTTGTCCAGTCACAGCAGTACAGAATCGTTTATCCATAGAAATCTGCGTTAGAAGCTTGTACATCCGCAGGGTCAATTCTTTCCGTACACACTTAGGCGCAAACAAAAAGGTTAGGAGAACAGCGACTTAACATCTCTGATTTCCTAACTTTTTCTGCACCCGAAACCGTCAGCTGACAGTTGATAAGTTCAATTAGTTTCTTAAGTTGCGATTTTTGGTATTGGCGGTGTAGGAGGATATGCCTGTGAAGCCCTTGCACGAAGCGGAGTCGGGGCATTTGATCTGATTGATGATGATAAGGTCTGCCTGACAAATCTGAACCGGCAGATTATTGCTACACGAAAAACAGTAGGAAAATAT
>CANRGP010000083.1 GCA_947630085.1 uncultured Lachnospiraceae bacterium | reverse complement strand
CCTTATATTTTTGAGATTTTTTCAAAGATGTTCATAAGTAATGTATTATCGGTGAACAGAACTGCGGAAACTCAAGGCGAATATGTCTTGACTTTACCCAGGAAAGGGGTATAATCAATATAGAACAAATGTTCTTGTTTTGGACTGTATCCGGTTCGCTTTTCGCAGGCAGGACCGGATAGAGATTACTTTGCCCGGGAGGAGATAAGATGGACAACTTGCAGAAGATCGTACTTCTGATCGATGCAGACAATACGCAGCTCTCCAAGCTGGAACTGGTGATACGTGAGATCTCTACGCGGGGGAGGATCGTGGTTAAGCGGGCTTACGGAAACTGGAAGAAGGAAGTGCTCAAGAACTGGGAAGCGGAACTGAAGCGTCTGGCGATTAAAGCGGAGCAGCAGTTTGACTATGTTTCGGGGAAGAACGCCACGGATATGGCTCTGGTGATCGACACCATCAACCTTCTGCACAGGAATATTTATGATGCGTTTGTCATTGTCGCCAGTGACAGCGACTATACGCCTCTGGCCATCAGCCTTCACGAATCGGGTGTGTATGTGATGGGTGTGGGTGAAAAAAAGACGCCTGAGGCATTCCGAAACAGCTGCGATGAGTTTATTTTCCTCGAAAACCTGGAAAATGACAGAAGACCCGCTCCGCGCAAGGAGCCGTCGGGACAGGCGGAAGAGAAGGATGTGCCGGCGGCGGAGAAGACATCTCAACCTGAGCCGGATAATATGCAGGAGATCCACGATTTGCTTCGGATCGCCTCCGACAAGTATCAGGACGATGACGGTTATGTGAACGTCAGCTCTGCCGGCCAGTTTATCAAGAGGGCGAAGCCGGATTTTGATGTCAGAACGTATGGTTATACCAATCTTCCCAAACTTCTGGAAGCGTTTCCGAAGAAGTACAGCATGAAGCGATATCCGGGAAAAGGGACTGTGACGATAGTGGCATATAAATGCCTGTAAGCGAATAACTGTAAAAGAGACGGAAGGATATGTATATCCCGGTATGAAGGCCGGGCATCCTATCGAAGGATCTGTTGTTTGCACATAAGGAGATGCCCCGATGCCTGTACGGTCTCTGTCCGCGAGGACTCGAAACATGACAGAAGGGAACCCTCTTGCGACGGTTCTCTTCTTTGCGCTTCCCATGATCTTTTCCAATGTGTTCCAGCAGCTGTACCAGGTGGCGGACTCGGTCATTGTGGGAAAGCGGCTTGGCGCGGATGCCCTGGCGGCCGTCGGCAATTCCGGGACCGTTACGGCGGTGTTTGTTCAGCTTGCCACGGGACTTTCCCTTGGGGGCTCCGTGGTGGCGGCCCAGTATTTCGGCGCGGGGAAACCGGAGCGGATCCGGGCCTGCGCGGTGACATCGGTGCTCTTATCCGCGGCAGCGGGCCTTGTCTCTTCCGCCACGGTATGGTTTGGAGCGGAGCGCTTTCTGATCCTTATCAATACACCGGCCGGTCTTGTGGAGATGGGGGCCAGATATCTCCGGCTGTATTTTCTGGGATGTCTTCCGATCTTCATATACAATTCCTTCGGCGGCATATTTACTGCGCTGGGGGATTCGCGGACTCCGCTCTGGATCCTGGTGGTCTCGTCGCTTCTCAACATCGGGATGGATCTGCTGTTCATTCTGGTGTTCGGATGGGGTGTGGAAGGGGCGGCCCTGGCTACGGCCCTTTCCCAGACGGTGGCAGCGGCGGCATCCGCCGTGCAGATACGCGGGCTTCTCAGGCAGCTGGCCCCGCCCCGATCTTCTTTCGCAGACAGGAAAATCCGGGGGATTTTTGCGGAGTTTGATCCGGATCTGCTGCGCGCTATGCTCCGAATGGCTCTCCCGTCGGCCCTTCAGCAGTCCATTGTCTCTGTCGGTTCGGTGATCGTGCAGTCCACGGTCAACGGCTTTGGGCCTGCGGTGATGGCGGGGAGTGCAGCCGCGGCAAGGGTGGTGAATCTGGCTTCTGCCGTTCCCCTTAACTATGGAAACGCTCTGGCAGGCTATGTGGGACAGAACTATGGGGCCGCAAGGATGGACAGGATCCGAAAGGGACTTGCCGCGGCTCTGGTCAGCTGCGGTCTGATCTGTCTGGCTCTGACGGCGCTGTTTGAGAGCTGCCCGGATACATTGATCGGCCTCTTTATAAAAGAAAGCGAGGCGGATACGCTTCCGGTCATTCGCATCGGCACATCGTATCTGCGTGTAGTCGGCGCGTTCCTCCCGGTGTTTTCCACCTATGTACTGATCAAATCGGTGTTCAAGGGAAGCGGGGACATGGGATGGTTTGTGGCGGTTACGCTGCTCAGCTTTGCGATCCGGCTGGTGCTCACGGTATGTCTGGCTCCTGTCTGGGGAGTGGAGATCATCTGGTGGTCGTTCTGCATCGGATGGGTTGTTTCTCTGGCGGTGACCGCGGCCCGGTATGTCCAGGGAGGCTGGAGGAAGAGGTCTGCCGGGCGGGTCTGATACGGATCCAGCGCCGGACGGAATACTGTATGTAGAGGAGAGAAGAGTATGATCGTCAGAAAAATAGATCCGTTTGATCTTCGTCAGATCGCCCTGTCCGGCCAGTGCTTTCGGATGGAAGAGCTGGGAGCGGAGCAGACGGCGGCCCTCTGGGAGCTCCGGGATGACTTTTTCGGGGAAGCCCGGAAGGAGCTGCAGGGATACCGGATCATCAGCGGCGGCCGTCTTCTCCTGGCGATTCAGGGAGGGGACGAGATGCTCTGGTTCTGCGGGGACGATGAGGTTCCTTATTGGGATAATTATTTTGACGTACAGACGGATTACGGGGCGTATCTGTCGGCGGCGGATGAGGAGGATGGATATTTGTGCAGGGCGTCCCGCTTCGGCTCGGGGATACGGATCCTTCGCCAGGACCTTTGGGAGACGATCATTTCGTTCGTCATATCCCAGCAGAAATCCATTCCCAATATCCGGGCGCTGGTGAAAAGGATCTCCGCGAGATATGGGAAGCGGATCCTTCCGGAGACAGGGCGGTACGGGGACCGCTGCCTGGGGAGCCCGGAGCCCGAAGCGTATTCCTTTCCTACGCCGCTTGAGCTGTCCGCGGCATCCCTGGAGGATCTGACGGATATGAAGCTCGGGTATCGGGCCAAATACATAAAACGTCTGTGTGAGGATGTCCTTTCGGGGGATCTGGATCTGGAGCTCCTTAGGAAAATGCAGTACGGGCAGGCACGGAAATATCTTCTTTCATTTTACGGGATCGGAGAGAAGGTGGCTGACTGCATCTGCCTGTTCGGCCTTCATCACATCGACGCGTTTCCTATTGATACCTGGATCCGTAAGATCCTGTTCAGAGAATATCTTCCCAGGAGCAGAAAAGCTCTTTCCGTTCCGGAGGGAAGAAGAGCCTCCGCTCTCGCGGAAGAATTTTTTTCCCGCTATGAGGGATTTTCCGGCGTGATGCAGCAGTATCTGTTTTACTATGAAAGGATGAAGCCGGAGGACGAGAAATATTTACCGTCTATTTTGAACGGAGCCCGATAAAATTTGTACATTTTTTAACTTGAAATTGCTAAAGTGTTATGGTATTATTTTTTATAATTTTTACAGACAACGGCTGAGAAGGAGACTCTTGCCGGGGAACTTGACAGGAAGAGGGCGTCACCGACTGAGAGCGCCGTCAGGAGGGAACCGACGAAGGGAACACTCCGGAGCCGATATGCTGAACCGGCAGTAGGCATATCCGCGGGCACGCGTTATGTGCGTTTTGAGAGGAGGCGCTGCGGGCCGTTGGCCGGCCGTCTCAATGCGGGTGGTACCGCGGGGTTCAAAAGGAATATCCCGTCCCGAAATACAGTATGTATTTCGGGACGGTTTTTCATTTTCTTACGGGGATCGCTGTCCTGTGAGATCAAAATGTTCCGCGGGGCCGCACCGCGGCGCGGGGAAGGCTGCCGTTTATGTTATGCCGCCGCCGCAGTCGGGGAATCCTGCGGGACAGGATCCAATTTTTCGGGAACAAGGAGGGCTTGTTATGGAATTTATCAGCGGAGTGAACCGGCAGGAGGATATCACGGTCAGTGAACTTCTGAGCGGAGATTACATTGGCCGGAGCGTAAAAATGCGCGGGGCGGTCCATAATGTCCGCCAGATGGGAGAGATTTCATTCGTTATTCTTCGGAAAGCCGAGGGTTTGGTTCAATGCGTCTGGGAGGAAGGCGTCACCGGTTTTGACATAAGGGATCTCAAGGAGGAATCGGCCGTCCAGGTGACGGGGCGCGCAGCAAAAGAAGACAGGGCCCCGTTTGGCGTCGAACTGCGTCTTGAGGATATCCGCGTACTTTCGGAGCCGGCCCAGGTCCTTCCGCTGGCGGTGAATAAATTTAAGATGAACGCTTCCCTGGAGGCCAAGCTGGCCCTGCGTCCGATCTCGCTGCGGAATGTCCGGGAGCGGGCGAAATTCAAGATCCAGGAGGGGATCGTAAGAGGGTTCCGGGAATTCCTCATGAGTCAGGGATTTACAGAGGTGCATACGCCCAAGATCGTTTCCCGCGGAGCGGAAGGCGGCTCCAATGTGTTCAAGCTGGACTATTTCAACAAGAAAGCGGAGCTGGGCCAGAGCCCCCAGTTTTATAAGCAGACGATGGTGGGGGTTTACGACCGGGTGTTTGAGACGGCGCCTGTTTTCCGGGCAGAAAAGCATAACACTACCCGGCATCTGAACGAGTATGTGAGCCTGGATTTTGAGATGGGATACATTGACAGTTTTGAAGATGTGATGGCCATGGAGACAGGATTCCTCCAGTATACGATGGCGCTTCTTGACCGGGATTACCGGAGGGAGCTTGACCTTCTCGAGGTGAAGCTTCCCGATGTGAGCCGGATCCCGTCGGTGCGCTTTGACAGAGCCAAAGAGCTGGTAGCGGAAAAATATGACCGCAAGATCCGCAATCCTTATGATCTTGAACCGGAGGAGGAGCTCCTGATCGGAAGATATTTTGAGGAGGAATATGGAAGCGACTTCGTGTTCGTGACCCATTATCCGTCCAAAAAGAGGCCGTTTTATGCGATGGATGATCCGGAGGATGAGCGCTTTACGCTCAGCTTTGATCTGCTGATGCGCGGCCTGGAGGTGACTACGGGCGGGCAGAGGATACATGATTACCGGCAGATCCTTCAGAAAATGGAAAAGCGGGGAATGGATCCGGAGGATATCAGGTCCTACCTGATGATCTTTAAATATGGTATGCCGCCTCACGGCGGTCTGGGGATCGGCCTGGAGAGGCTGACCATGCGCCTTTTGGGAGAACAGAATGTAAGGGAAGCATCCCTGTTTCCCAGGGACGTTTCCCGGCTTGATCCGTGACGCAGCCGCGGAACTATCAGAAAAGGAGATTTGAGATATGGCCAATGTGATCAGTGACGAAACGATCGAATATGTGGGGATCCTGGCGAAGCTGGAGCTTACGGAGGAGGAGAAAGAGAAAGCGAAAAAGGATATGGGACGGATGCTTGATTATATCGACAAGCTGAACGAACTGGACACGGAGGGCATAGAGCCCATGTCCCATGTGTTTTCCGTAAACAATGTGTTCCGCGAGGATGTGGTCGTAAACGGCGACGACAGGGACAGCATTTTAAAAAACGCGCCGGAAAAGAAAGACGGCGCATTCAAGGTTCCCAGGACGGTAGAGTGACGGTGCGGCGCACAGAGAAAGGAGAAGCAGCATGAGTATTCTGGAAATGACCGCCCTGGAACTGGGCAGAAAGATAAAAAGCGGGGAGATCGGCGCCGTTGAGGCCGCCAGAGCTTCCCTGAAACAGATAGAAAGGCTGGAGCCGATCCTCCACTCCTATGTGACGGTGGACGCAGACCGGGCCCTTGCGCAGGCGGAGGCGGTTCAGCAGAGGATCGGCAAAAAGGAACTGACGGGTCCGCTCGCGGGGGTTCCCGTGGCCATCAAGGACAATATGTGTACGGAGGGGATGCTGACGACCTGCAGTTCCCGGATCCTGTATAATTTTGTTCCCACTTACACGGCGGAGGCGGTGAAAAATCTGGAGGCGGCGGGGGCCGTGATCCTGGGAAAGACCAATATGGATGAATTTGCCATGGGGAGCACCACGGAAACATCGGCATTCGGCGTCACGAGAAACCCCTGGGACCCGGAGCGTGTGCCGGGCGGTTCCTCCGGGGGATCCTGCGCGGCGGTGGCGGCCAATGAATGTTTTTACGCCCTGGGATCCGACACGGGCGGTTCCATCCGCCAGCCCAGCTCTTTCTGCGGGGTTACGGGAATTAAGCCTACTTACGGGACGGTATCCCGATACGGCCTGATCGCTTACGGATCCTCCCTGGACCAGATCGGCCCCATAGCGCGGGACGTATCGGACTGCGCGGCAATACTGGAGACAATAGCCTCCTACGATAAAAAGGACAGCACATCTTTCTCCCGGTCCGACTGCGATTTCACCTCTGCGCTTGCCGACGATGTGAAGGGGATGCGCATCGGGATCCCCAGGGATTACATGGGAGACGGACTCGACGAGGAAGTGCGCCAGGCGATCTGCCGCGCGGCAGATGTGCTGAAAGAAAAGGGAGCTTCCGTGGAAGAATTTGACCTGAGCCTGGTGGAGTATGCGATCCCGGCCTATTACGTGATCGCTTCTGCCGAGGCAAGCTCCAATCTTTCCCGCTTTGACGGCGTCAAGTACGGGCGGAGAGCCTCGGAATATGACGGGCTTCACGAAATGTATAAAAAGAGCCGTTCGGAAGGATTCGGCCCGGAAGTCAAAAGAAGGATCATGCTGGGGTCGTTTGTTCTCAGCTCGGGATATTACGACGCGTATTATCTGAAAGCCCTTCGCACCAAAGCCCTGATCAAAAGGGCATTTGACCGGGCCTTTGAAAAATACGACGTGATACTGGGGCCCGCGGCTCC
>CANRGP010000082.1 GCA_947630085.1 uncultured Lachnospiraceae bacterium | reverse complement strand
GGGAGCAGCGCCGGGGTCCAGGTGACGGACGTGTACCCGAAGTCGGACGTGGAGACGGAGCCGGAAACGGAGACGGACCCGTCTAAGGAAACGGACCCCTCCAAGGAGACCGAGCCGTCCAAGGAGACCGAACCGTCGAAGCCGACCGACCCGTCGGAACCTACGGAGCCGTCGAAGCCGACGGAGACGGAACCCACGGAGACGCTGCCGACGGAGCCGGTGGAGCCTACGGAGCCGCCGCGCCCGACTTATCCGACGTACCCGACGTATCCGACATCGCCGGGAGTGCCGCCGGTGCCGGTGGCGCTGATAGAGGATAACCCGACGCCGCTCTCGGGAGTGCCCGGTCAGGAGGTCATAGAGGACGGAGAAGTGCCGCTGGCGGCGGTCCCGGGGACGGGAGACGACAGGCCGGCGGGAGCGGTGGCGTTCCTGGGTCTGATCGCGTTCGGGATGATGGGAGTGTTCGGTGCGCTGGGCGCCGGGAAGAAAAAAGACGCGGAGTAAACCGTGCGAGGGAAAGACGCGGAGTGATCCGCACGAGGGAAAAGATGCGGAGTAAGCCGCGTGAAGGGAAAGACGCGGAGCGATCCGCGTGAAGAAAAAGACAGGGGCCGCCTGCCGGAGATCATCGGTCTGCCGGAGGCGGCTCCTGCCGTCATTTGATCGTTCCGATCCTGGGGAAGTAGCGGAACAGGACCTTGGCGATCATCTTGTCTTCACTTATGTACGTATATCTCCAGAAGCGTGCGTCGGAGGACCAGTTCCGGTTGTCTCCGAGCATCAGATAGTGCCCTTCGGGGACCTCAAAATGGTAGTCGGGCGATTGCATGGGTTCGGGCAGATAAGGCTCGTCATAGGGAGTTTCGGAGCCGTTCAGGTAGACGTGCCCGTCGCGGATGTCAACGGTGTCCCCGGGAAGGCCGATAACTCGTTTTACATAATAGACCGTTTTGTTGCGCCGGTCGTTCCTGCCGCAGTTGGGACAGACGCCCTCCGGAGTTTCCTGGTATTCCACGCCGCAGCCGCGGCAGGAATAGCCGAAAACAAAAATAGCGACGTCGCCCCGCTGGGGCTTGCCGAATGTGTAGTGGAGCCGCGAACCGATAACGCGGTCGCCGGTCATGATGGTATTTTCCATGGAACCGCTGGGAATGCGGCTGTTGGCAATGATAAAGGTATCCAGGACAAAAGCGATGAGGGCGGCCGTGACAATGATCTGCACCCAGCTAAGGATCTCTCTTTTCAGGCTGAACGGCTCGTCTTCCTCTTCGCTTGCTGTCTGTCTGCGTCTGCTCGAGGTATCTGTTCTCTTCATATGTTAAATATGCCTTTCTTTCCGTTCTTATTTTCTCTAGTGTAAATGAGTTGTCATTTTTCTGCAAGGGGTTTTTGAAAATGGTAAGAAAAAATTTATACGGCCGTATGGATAGATGTGGTATACTTTTTTTATAAACGCGGTGAGAGGATGCAGGATGAAAGAAAAACGAAAGACGAGATGGCGGAGCATGGGAGCGGCCGGCGCGGCGCTGTTGGCTGCCGCGGCGGTACTTCAGTTTTGCGCCAGGCATATTTCCGGATTCGGAGAGGCGTACTGTCTCAGGGTATACCCGTGGATAGTGGGAATATATGGAAGATTTTTCGGGATATTTCCGTTTTCGGTGGCTGAGATTCTTCTGTATTTGTGTATTATATGGCTGATATGTGGGGGACTGTCCCATATTATCCGTCTTTTCCTGCGAAAGGAGGGATGGAGGGAAGCCGCCGCGCGTGTATTTTCCGCGCTCTTCCTTTTTGCGGGGCTCCTGGCCTTCCTTTACACTGCCTGCTGCGGGATCAATTATTACCGCAGGCCATTCTCGTCCTACCTCGATCTTCAGGTGCGGGAATCCTCGGTGGACGAGCTGAGGGATCTGTGCGGGTATCTGGTCAGGATGGTCAACGAGACGACGGACGGGGCGGAGTATGATCCCTCCTGGATCGCGGAGGGACAGGAGGCCATGAACAGGCTTGCCGGGGAATATCCTCCGCTTGCGGGGTATTATCCCAGGCCCAAACCGCTTGCCGTCTCCTGGATCCTTTCCGTCCAGCAGCTGAGCGGGATCTATTCTCCGTTTACGGTGGAGGCCAATTTCAACGCGGACATGACCGGCTACAACATTCCGCACACCATCTGTCACGAGCTGTCGCATCTGCGCGGGTTCATGCGCGAGGACGAGGCCAATTTTATCGGTTATCTGGCCTGCGTCGGTTCGGAGAACCGCGCGTTCCGTTACAGCGGTTATCTGACCGGGTGGGTATATGCCGGCAATGCGCTTGCGGCGCAGGATCCGGAGGGCTATCGGATGCTAAGGGACCGGCTCAATGAAAAGGCCGTGGCCGATCTGGCCGCCAACAACGCGTTCTGGAACAGGTATGAGGGAAAGGTGGCGGAGGCGGCCAATCAGATGAACGACGCCTATCTCAAGATCAACGATCAGCCCGACGGGGTCAGAAGCTACGGGAGGATGGTGGACCTGATGCTGGCGTATCAGAGATCACATTCTCATTGAATTTGCGCGGAAGGCGTGTTAGACTGTTACTATAAGACGGAGACGGGGGTGGCTTATGGGCGGAGCGGATACGGACGGAAGAGGACCCGGGCCGATGATCGGAGAGGAGACGCTGAAGCGGTTCGACGCGGGGGTCTGCATGGACGTCTATCAGGAGCTGGGCGCGCACCCTATGACGGTGGATGGCGTGGAGGGGACGCGCTTTGCCGTGTGGGCGCCGTCTGCCGGGGGAGTCAGCGTGGTCGGGGACTTCAACGGGTGGGACGCGGGCCGTCACCCCATGGAGCGCCTGGGGGATCACGGAGTATTCGCGTGCTTTATTCCGGGAGTGGGCAGAGGGGACCTTTACAAATACGGGGTCCTCACGTCCGAGGGGGACACTGTGCTGAAGGCGGATCCCTACGGGATGTATGCGGAGCTGAGACCGGGCAGCGCATCCGTCGTCTGGGGAACGGGCCGTTTTGAGTGGACGGACGGAGAATGGATGCGGAGGCGCGCTTCGTGGGGAAAGCAGTTTTTGTCGGAGCCGTTTTCCGTTTATGAGGTTCATCTGGGCTCATGGAAGAGGGGCCCGGCCGGGACGGACGGGCAGGCCGCTTTCCTGAATTACAGGGAGCTTGCCGTGGAGATCGCGGAGTATGTACAGGAGATGGGATACACGCATATTGAACTGATGCCGGTCATGGAGCATCTCCTTGACCGGTCGTGGGGATACCAGACCATCGGCTATTATGCGCCTACCAGCCGCTACGGGGATCCGGACGATTTCCGGTATTTTATGAATTATATGCATGGAAAAGGGATAGGGGTGATCCTGGACTGGACGCCCGCCCATTTCCCGCGTGATCAGGTGGGGCTGGCCCGCTTCGACGGGACCTGCCTGTACGGGCACCGGGATCCCCGGCGAGGGACGCATCCCCAGTGGGGGACGCTGGCCTACAATTATAAAAGGCCGCAGGTATCCAATTTCCTTATGGCCAACGCGCTGTATTGGGTGAAGGAGTTCCATGCGGACGGGATCCGGGTGAACGCGGCGGATGCCATGCTGCGCCTGGATTATGGACGGGAAGCGGGTCAATGGATCCCCAACCTGTATGGCGGAAACGAGGATCTGGACGCGGTGGATTTCCTGAAACGGCTGTCCGCCGTGCTTCGTCAGCAGGGGGACGGCGCCGTCCTGATCGCCGAGGATTCCACCGCCTGGCCGAAGGTGACGGCGGATACGGGAGACGGGGGACTGGGATTCGATCTGAAATGGAATAACGGCTGGACGGCGGAATTTCTGAGCTATATGAACGCCGACTTCTGCCGCAGGAGCGGCCGGTACGGCGGACTTACCTTCCCGATGCTCTATGCCTACAGCGAGAACTTTATGCTGGCGCTGGGGCACGACGAGTTTTCCCGGGGGAAATACTCCATGGTCAGCAAGATGCCCGGGGAGACGCTGGAGATCAGGCTGTCCGCTCTGCGGGCCGCGTATGGCTTCTGGATGACGCAGCCGGGCAAAAAGCTTTTGTTTATGGGCCAGGATATCGCGATGATTTCCGACTGGGATGAGGAGACGGCGGTCCCCTGGCAGCTTCTGGAATTTGAGAACCACCGCAGGATGAGGGACTATGTCAGGGACCTGCATACACTGTACCGGGGACACCCCGCGCTGTACCGCATGGATCATCATCCCGACGGGTTTGAATGGGTGGATTGCCTCAGCGGCGATTCCAATATATTGATTTATCTGCGAAGGAGCAGGACGCCGGAGGAAACGCTTCTCGTGATCTGCAACTTCTCGCGGGAGGCGTATGAAGGCCGCAGAGTGGGCGTACCGTGCGCCGGGGATTACCGGGAGATATTCTGCAGCGACCTGGAGGAGTACGGCGGGAGCGGCGTCACGAATCCCGATCCCCTGCCCGGAGAGGCGCAGGAATGTGACGGGCGGCCATGGTCCGCCGCTGTCCGTGTCGCCCCGCTGGGGATCCACGTTTTTGCCTGCCCGCCGGGGGATCAATAGGAAATGAGATAACAGGAGAACAGATCTATGATTTGGAGACTGGAAGAGACCGTGGAAAGTCCGGGAGCCGCCGTCGGGGAGAATGCCGGCGGGAGCGCCGCGGGAAGCGGGGCCGGGGGCGGCGCCGTGCCGGGGGGTGCGGAAAACAGCACCGCGGGACAGGATGAGGCGGAAAGTGCCGGGAGCAGCCAGGAGGCGGAGCAGACCGGCGAAGAAAGCGCGGGAGGCGCCGCAGAGCAGGATACGCAGGACGGCGGCGCTTCGGAAAGCGGGACGGAAGAAGGCGGCGGAGGATCCAAAACGGATGGACCCGGGCCCGGAGAGACGGACCGGGAGGAGAGCCGCACGGAACAGGACGGCGCCCAGGAAGCGGCGGGGCCGCCCGCCGGGCAGGAGACCGGCTCCCAGGAAAATGCGGGAGACGCGGGGGAGGATGCGGAAGCCTCCGGGGAGGACCTTCTTGAAACCGGGAATAGCTGGGCCGGAGCGCAGACCGAGGAAGCCGATATCAGCGGCGGACCCGGCGTAGTTTCCTCTTCGGCGGAGGAGACATGGACCGCGCTGGATGAAAACGGAATGGCGTATATGATCGGGGAGAACGGAGAGACGATCTATATCCCGGAACCGGAGACGGAGAGCGCGGCGCAGACCGAGGAGGCTCCGCAGGAGACGGTTCCCTCGGGAGCCCTTAAAAGAACGTATTCCACGGCGGCGCGGGTGATTACCGAGACGGCGGAAAACGCAGGCCCCGCTCTCAGGACCATGGGCTTCAATATCCTGAATGCGGTGCTGATCGTCTTTATCGGTTTTCAGCTTGCGAAGCTTTTCCGCAAGATGCTCAACAAGGCGTTCGAGCGCGTCCATCTGGACGATTCGCTCCGCTCCTTTTTGTCGTCGATCATTTATGTGCTGACGTGCGGGATCACGATATTCGTCGCGCTTGAACGGGTCGGAGTCAGCTCCGCGTCCATTATAGCGCTTCTGGGGTCTGTCGGGCTGGCCATCAGCTTGTCGCTTCAGAATTATCTGAGCAACTTTGCCGGCGGCGTGATCATCATGGTTCTGAAGCCCTTCCGTGCCGGAGATTATATCGTATGCGGCACGTCGGAGGGGACTGTGGCCGCCACGAGCCTGTTTTACACTACGCTGAGAACGATCGACAACCGCCAGATCATTATGCCGAACGGCGAGCTGTCGAACATGAGCATCATCAATGTGACGGCCGAGGAACGCCGCAGGCTGGAGATTTCCGTTACGGTCAGCTATCAGGCCGACCTGAAAAAGGCGAAGGCTATTCTCAAAAGGCTTTTTGACAGCTATCCGGACATTCTCCACGAGGAGGAGCTGCTTATTTTTGTCAGCGAGCTGGCCGAGGACGGCGTCGTCCTGGCCGCCAGAGGGTGGATCGCCCAGGAAAAATACTGGAAGGCAAAATGGGACCTTACGGAACAGGTGAAATGCGCCTATGACGAGGCGGGGATCGAGATCCCGTACCGCAAGATGGATGTGTATATCCGGAACGGCGGCAGGGACGATGCGTGAGGCGCATGAACAAAAAAAGGAAATGGAGAACCGGAAATGCTTGATGTTTGTCTGCTTGGAACGGGTGGGATGATGCCGCTGCCGTATCGGTGGCTGACCTCTTTGATGCTGCGCTGCGGCGGGAGCAATCTGCTGATCGACTGCGGCGAGGGGACGCAGATCGCGCTGAAGGAAAAGGGATGGAGTCCGAAGCCGATCGACGCGATCTGTTTTACGCATTATCATGCCGATCACTGCAGCGGACTTCCCGGCCTGCTCCTCACGATGGGGAACGCGGAACGGACGGAGCCGCTTCTTCTGATCGGGCCGAAGGGGCTCAGGCGTGTTGTCGATTCCCTGCGCATCATTGCTCCGGAGCTTCCCTTTGAGCTGCGCTGTCTGGAGCTGTCGGAGAACCGGGAGAGCCTGGAGATGGGGCCGTATCGGATCGAAGCGTTCCGGGTCAATCACAATGTGGTCTGCTACGGCTACAGTGTGTCGATACCCAGGAAAGGCCGCTTCGATGTAAAACGTGCCCGGGACGCGGGCATCCCCTTAAAAGCCTGGAATCTGCTCCAGAAGGGGCAGAATGTGACGGTGGACGGCGCTGTATATACGCCGGATATGGTCCTGGGCCCGCCGCGCCGCGGCCTGAAGGTCACGTACTGCACGGATACGAGGCCGGTCCCCGTGATCGCCGAGTACGCCGCCGGGGCCGATCTCTTTATCTGCGAGGGAATGTACGGAGAGGACGGCAAGGAGTCGAAGGCCCGCGATTATAAGCACATGACCATGTACGAGGCGGCGCGGCTGGCAAAGGAGGCCGGGCCGAAGCAGCTCTGGCTGACCCATTACAGCCCGTCCCTCACGCACCCGGAAGAATATATCAATAAAGTCCGCGAGATCTTCCCGGACAGCATCGTGGCCAGGGACGGACGGAGCGT
>CANRGP010000081.1 GCA_947630085.1 uncultured Lachnospiraceae bacterium | reverse complement strand
CGATCAGCTGGAAGCCATGAAGAACCTTCTGGAGAAAGCCGAGCGCCCACTCATGATCGTTGGCGGCGGTGGCTGGAACACGGATGCGGTGGATGACCTGCAAAAATTTGCAGAAAATATATCAATTCCTGTGGCCGCATCTTTTCGTTGTCAGGATATTTTTAACAACACCCATCCGCTCTATGCGGGAGATCCGCGCCCTGCTTCCGGAAGGGGCCAGGATCGCCTGGTCATGCTCCACCGGGTACGGGGAGGCGCTCCTGAAATCCGCTTTCCTTCTGGACGAGGGCGAAGTGGAGACGATCTCCCACTATTATGCCGCGAAATTTTTCTGCCCGGAGGTGGACTGCATCCTGGATATCGGGGGGCAGGACATGAAATGTATCCGCATCCGGGACAACACGGTAGACAGCGTCCAGCTGAACGAAGCCTGCTCCTCCGGATGCGGCTCGTTCATTGAGACATTTGCCAAGTCATTGAATTACAGCGTGGAAGACTTTGCCAAAGAGGCGCTTTTCGCCCGGAACCCGACCGATCTCGGGAGCCGGTGCACCGTATTTATGAACTCCAACGTCAAACAGGCGCAGAAGGAGGGCGCGAGCGTGGCGGATATCTCCGCCGGGCTGGCCTACTCAGTCATCAAAAACGCCCTTTATAAGGTGATCAAGATCACCAGCCCCGCCGATCTCGGCTCACACGTAGTCGTCCAGGGGGGCACCTTTTACAATGACGCGGTCCTGCGCAGTTTTGAGAAAATATCGGGCTGCGACCCTGTCCGGCCGGATATCGCGGGGATCATGGGCGCGTTCGGCGCGGCGCTGATCGCGCGTGAACGCTGCGAAGGCCGCGAAACCACCATGATGCCTCTGGACCGGATCATCGGCCTGAAATACCAGACCTCCATGACGCGCTGCAAGGGCTGTACCAACCACTGCGTGCTCACCGTCAACCGCTTTGAGGGGGGACGGCAGTTCATCAGCGGCAACCGCTGTGAGCGCGGCCTCGGCAAGGAAAAGACCCGCAAGGAGATCCCCAATCTCTTTGATTATAAATATCACAGGATCTTTGATTACGAGCCGCTGTCCCCGGACCGCGCGCCCCGGGGAACCATCGGCATCCCCCGCGTCCTGAATTTTTACGAGAATTTCCCGTTCTGGGAGACCTTTTTCCGTGAACTGGGCTTCTGTGTTATATTGTCCCCCCAGTCCACCCGGGCGCTCTACGAGCTGGGCATCGAGTCCATTCCCAGCGAATCGGAATGTTATCCGGCGAAGATCGCCCACGGTCACGTATCCTGGCTGATCGCCCAGGGCGTAAAGACCATTTTTTATCCGTGTATTCCCTACGAGCGCAACGAGCAGCCCGAGGCGGGCAACCATTACAACTGCCCCATGGTTACTTCCTACGCGGAAAATATCAAGAATAATATGGAAGAGCTTCAGGAGAAAAATATCCGTTTCCTGAATCCGTTCATGGCATTTACCAACGAGAGTATCCTGACAGAGCGCCTTGTCAAAGTGATGCTGGAGGAATACGGCGAAGGAAGCTCGTCCCTCACGGTCCTCCCGGTCACGGAGGAAGAGGTTCGCTCGGCGGCCCACAAGGCATGGGAAGCTCTGGACGCCGCCCACCTGGATATCCAGAAGAAAGGCGAGGAGACCATAAAATGGCTGACGGAACACAACCGTCACGGGATCGTTCTGGCGGGGCGTCCCTACCACATCGATCCGGAGATCCACCACGGCATTCCGGACATGATCACTTCCTACGGGATCGCTGTGCTCACGGAGGATTCCGTATCGCATCTGGGGCAGGTCGAGCGGCCCCTGATCGTCACCGACCAGTGGATGTACCATTCCCGGCTTTATGCCGCCGCGGCCTATGTAAAGCAGTCGCCGGTCCTTGATCTGATCCAGCTCAACTCCTTCGGATGCGGCCTCGACGCGGTGACTACGGACCAGGTCCACGACATCCTGGCCTCCGCGGGCAAGATCTACACGGTTCTCAAGATCGACGAAGTAAACAATCTGGGCGCCGCCCGGATCCGCGTCCGGTCGCTGATCGCGGCCCTCCGGGTCCGCGACCGCGGCCATTACCAGAGAAAGGTGGTTTCCAGCGCCTACAACCGGGTCCTCTTCACCAAGGAAATGCGCCGGGACTACACGATCCTCTGCCCCCAGATGTCTCCGATCCATTTTGAGCTTCTGGAGCCGGCGGTCCGCTCTCTCGGCTACCGCGTCGAGATCCTGCAGAATCATGACCGCTCGGCGGTGGATGTGGGGCTCCAGTACGTCAACAACGACGCCTGCTACCCCTCCCTGATCGTCATCGGCCAGATCATGGGCGCGCTGCTCTCAGGGAAATACGACCTCGACCGCACCGCCATCATTATGACGCAGACCGGCGGAGGCTGCCGGGCCTCCAATTACATAGGCTTCATACGCAGGGCGCTGGAAAAGGCGGGTATGTCGCAGATCCCCGTGATCTCCCTCAACCTCAACGGTATGGAAACCAATCCCGGCTTTACCTTTACCCCCGCCCTGATCATCAAGGCGCTGCAGGCTCTCGTGTACGGCGACATTTTCATGCGGGTCGTATACCGGACGCGTCCCTACGAGGCGGAGGCCGGTTCGGTAAACCGCCTCCATGAAACATGGAAGCAGAGATGCATCCGCTCCCTCTCGCGGCGCGTGCCGTCGATGGTCGAATTCAGCCGGAACGTCAAGGGCATCATCCGCGACTTCGACCAGATTCCTCTCCTTGATGTCAGGAAGCCGCGCGTGGGTATTGTGGGCGAGATCCTGGTCAAATTTTCGCCTCTGGCCAACAACCAGATCATCGATCTCCTGGAGCGCGAGGGCGCCGAAGCGGTGATGCCCGACCTGATCGACTTCTTCCTGTACTGCTTCTACAACAGCAATTTCGGCGCCGACAACCTGGGCAAAAAGTCCTCCACGGCAAGGCTATGCAACCTGGCGATCTCCGTGGTGGAGTATCTGCGCGGCACGGCCCGAAAGGCTTTTGAGAAAAGCAGCCGTTTCAATCCGCCGTCCCATATCCAGGACCTGGCGGATATGGCCAAGGATTTTGTCTCCCTGGGCAACCAGACCGGCGAGGGCTGGTTCCTCACCGGTGAAATGCTGGAGCTGATCCACAGCGGCGTAGCCAATATCGTATGCACCCAGCCCTTCGGATGCCTCCCCAATCACATCGTGGGTAAGGGCGTCATCAAGGAGCTGCGCCGGGCCTATCCCAATTCCAACATCATCGCCGTGGACTACGACCCCGGCGCCAGTGAAGTCAACCAGCTGAACCGCATCAAGCTGATGCTGGCCACCGCCCAGAAGCGGCTGGAGGAGGGCTGAAAAAAGTTCGCCGTATGGGAACGCGTACCGCTCCCATACGGCGAATGTTTTGATGGCCAACGTTTCTTATTTTTTAAAGCATTCGTAGCAGATGCCCCGAAGCCCGCTCAGAGATTCTTCAAAATCGCTCAGCGTCTGGAATATCACTCCCTCCACCTTAAAATAATTTTTGAGTTCCTCCACATCCGTATATTCCGCCAGCAGCTCCCGCTCCGGCCGGACATATGCCTTGCAGCGGCTGTAGCAGGGCGGCGTAGGAAGGAAGATATAAATCTTATTTACATCACAGGCTTTGCACATATCGCACACGACCTTTAAAGTAGTGCCTGTAAAGATCGCCTCATCGACCAGAGCGATGTTTTTCCCCTGGAGAAGGTTTCGGATCGGCAGGATCTTCGCCTTGATCAGCTGCGCTCTGGCGTAATTGCTCGATATCTGGAAGCTTCTGGCCGCGGTATCCGGTTTATAAAGAGCCTGAAGATACGGTACTCCGGTCACCTCCGCGACACCCATTGCATAATACAGCCCGCTGGAGGGCACGGGAACAATATAGTCCAACCCGCTGACGATCTCCTTCGGAAGGCAGCGTCCCAGCTTCTTACCCAGACCGTACCGGTATTCTCCCACGTTGATATCAAAAATAAAGTCCTCTGGGTGAGTAGAATAGATCAGTTTGAAAGCACATTCCATCTGCGCTTTCATGATCGCGGTCCCCTGCTCCACGCTTCCGGCCCGGTACTTCCCATCGCTCAGCAGGAGCCGGACGTGCTGCGGACGGTTTCTGAGGCAGCTCTCCTTGTCCTCCCTGACAAGCTCCGCGTCATATCCAAAAATCCGGGCTATACATTTTGCCCATGTATATTTCGTTACCGGTTCGGAACTGCTGATGTGAAGGATTCCGGTCTCGGAAAGCGAAGCTCCGATCATGAGCGCCACTTCATCGATCAGCACCGGATACCGGATCTGCTTATTGTCAAGATACATGGGCGTCCCTTTTTTCAGGGAGCGCAGAACCGCCGTGGGAAAGGTTTCCTTGTCCGACGCGTCATTGTACCCGTAAATAATGGGAATCCGGATAATCAGGCTGTTTTTGTATTTGCTTACAATATTTTCCGCTTCCGCTTTTGTATGCCCGTAATAGCTCTGCGGAAGACGTTCATGATCCGTGCCGTATCCCGCTTCATCCTTCCCGTCAAAAACATAATCCGTAGAAATATGGATGAGCTTCGTGTTGTACTGCCGGCACACCTCGCACAGATTCTCCACCGCTTCCACATTGATCCTGTAAGCAGCTTCACGGTCTGATTCACATATATCCGGATCCGCGATCCCGGCGCAGTTTACCGCGATCTGAGGATGATTCAGCTCAAAAAACGCTTTGACGGCGTCACGGTTCGTAATGTCGAGAGAAAAAAGTCCCGGATCGCCGTTTCGGTTCCGTATCCCCATAACCCTGTAGCTGCGTTTCAGGATATTGTAAACCTTCTTTCCCAGCAGTCCCGAAGCGCCCACCACGACAATATTCAGGCGTTCTATTCCAAAATGGTCTTTCGCGTTCACGTAGTCAAAATACGTATTGATCTCATACACGTCATTTTGGGAAAACAGGGCCGAAAAAGCATAGTTATCCAGCAGTCTGGCCAGCGGGACCGTGTACCACTCCGATCTGCTCCGGGACAGCTCCTCCACCATCGCCGGAACGGTCTCTTTTTTCATATACGCGAAGCCGCAGTAGATACAGGTCGAATCCCCGATGTGTTTGCCGATCCCGGTCACTCTGCCCGCGTCGTCCGTGAGCACCCCCGTATCTCCAAGGGACCGTCCGGTCTTCCGGCACAGCAGCCAGCCGGAGCTCCTCTCCTGCAGCAGCTCCGAAATAAGTTCCTTCTCAAAAACCAGATCTCCGTCCATAACCAGCACATCATCTGAAATATTTTTCAGAGCCAGATACAGGCTGTAGGAGTTGTCCGTTTTATAATACGCGTCATTGACTATCACATTCCGGTAATGTTCCGAAACCGTTTCCGACTTGTATCCCGCGACAACAAATATATCCTCTTCCGGGATCCCACATTCATGTAAAATGCGGATCTGCCGATCCAGGACCGTCTCCGGACCGAACGCGAGAAGACATTTGGGACAATGCTCCGTAAGGCTGCCCAGGCGCATCCCGCGCCCTGCCGCCAGAATGACCACCTTCATACGCAGCCGCCTTTCAGCCGAAAGAGAGAAAGCGTCTCTTCATAGTCCTCCGGATAATCAATTTCATGCCATTTTCCCGTCACCGGAAGATTATAAAAATCAGTGCCGGAGCATAAAGCGGTAATGGCAAGCGTATACCAGGTTTTTTCGCTTTTTTCTCCGAGCAGCTCCTTCTGCAGGGCAAGCGCCGTTTCTTTTGACATCTTAAAAATGCTGATGTATACATATCCGGTATCCGGATACTGCTTTCCAACCGCGCTGATCCTCCCGTTTTCATCGGCGACGATCCCCGTGCTTTCTTCCAGATCGGCGGATCTCCGGCTCAACAGCACATTCTCCCGCGGATCCCGAAGAATCTGATCCAACACCTCTTTTTCAAAGTACAGATCCGAATCAAGAACAAGAATATCATCCTGCGGGACCTTGCTTAACGCAAGTCCCAGCGTATAAGAATTGTCTTTTGTTTCAAATTCCCTGTTTACGATCAGATTCGGCGCTATGCCTGCCAGCAGCTCATAGCGGTACCCGCCGACGACATAAATGTCGCCGCGGCGGATCCCAGCCTCCTGTAAAAGCCGGATCTCCCTTTCCAGAATGCTTTCTTCTCCCAGCCGGAGCAGACATTTCGGCTTTCCTCCCGTAAGATCGTGAAGCCTTGTTCCCTTCCCGGCCGCCAGTATAATCGCTTTCATAGACGCGAACGCTCCCACATTTATTTTTCGACTACTTCATCTTCTACTTCCTTGTTCTTGTTCTCATCAATTCCCAGCTTTTCATTGAGCTTGCGCTTCGCCTTTCTCCAGTAGATCCCGGCGACCGCTCCGACCGCGATCGCGACGCCGGCGATCGCCTGAATCGCGTATGTTGTCACCGACGGATCGATATACGCATAGCTCACCATTTCGGTCAGCACACTGAAGCAAACGACGTAATAGCCACATTCCGCTGCTCTTGCAAGTAATTTTTTCATTGTTTGTTTTCCTTTCTTTTCTTCCCTCCCGTCAGACACGACAGGATATATTTACCGCCGATCTCGGCGCTATGGCCAAATTGCGGCATAATCTCGTTTCTCGTTTCGAGGATCTTGTTTTGGTACAGTTCCTTCTTTTCCAGCATTTCCGAAACGATCTGCGCCGCGTTTTCGATCTCCGATACTTCCAGCTCCTCTCCCAGGCGGCTGCGCAGGGTAATGTCAAGCGGCTTCATCGGATATTCCGTATAATGCGGATTGATCACCTTCATCGGCGTATTGATATAAAGTGTCGGCTTCAATGTGGTAAAAGAGAATTCACAGGATATCGAAGACCAGTCCGTAATTACCACATCCGACATATATACCGTATCCGCGGCGGCAAAATTGGTCTGAAATTCAAACAGGTTCTCTTCCAGCTCCCGCTTATGTCTCTGCGCAAATGCCTCGATCTTCTGCGGCGCACGCCGGATGTACTGCGGATGGGGCCGGACGATGATCCGGTATCCGCGCCCGGTCAGCTGCTCAAGCAGGCCGTCAATGCAGCTGTCCATTATGTTATCCGCCTGATAGGACGGCGCGATAAGGATCTGCGGGCGGCTCCGGGGCCTGGGATCCGGCTTCTCATATTCGTCCACAAGATCTTCGATCAGCCCATAGCCGGTCTCCAGGATCGTCTTAGGAGGCAGTTCATGCAGCTTCTCCGCATATCGGATCTCGGCGGCCTGATAAGGGCCCGGGCAGAACACCGTGTCATAATGGTCAAGGGCTTTTTCTCTCATGGCCATATGGACGCTTGTACACCCGTGGAGCATATAAATGTATTCAATGTCCTGCCTCACGTAGCTCCGCTTGATATGGTAATTCTCGATATCCGGCATAGTCATGACCACGATGTCCGCGTCCATCTTCATCATCAGGGTGATCAGCCGTTTCTCCCCGATATAGTAGGCGCGGATCCGCTTCTCC
>CANRGP010000080.1 GCA_947630085.1 uncultured Lachnospiraceae bacterium | reverse complement strand
AACAATGAAGAGGTGTCTGATATGAAACAGGAGGAAGCCCCTTTGGGCGTTACCATACTGGCGATCGAGAGCTCGTGCGACGAGACGGCGGCGGCGGTTGTCAGGGACGGACGGACGGTTCTGTCCAACGTGATCTCGTCGCAGATCGACCTCCATACTCTGTATGGCGGCGTGGTCCCGGAGATCGCGTCCCGGAAGCATATTGAAAAGATCAACCCGGTGATCGAGACGGCCCTTTCTCAGGCGGGGACCTGCCTGGAGGACATGACCGCCATTGCCGTCACCTACGGACCCGGGCTGGTGGGGGCGCTCCTGGTGGGAGTAGCCGAAGCCAAGGCCATCGCTTATGCGCTGGACAAGCCGCTCATCGGCGTCCATCACATCGAGGGGCATATTTCCGCCAATTTTATCGAGCATCCGGAGCTTGAGCCGCCGTTTGTCTGCCTGGTCGCTTCCGGCGGACACTCCCATCTGGTGCTTGTGAAGGACTACGGCGAGTTTGAGATCCTGGGACGGACCAGGGACGATGCGGCGGGGGAGGCATTCGACAAGGTGGCGCGGGCAGTGGGCCTGGGATATCCGGGCGGCCCCAAGATCGACCGGGCGGCCAGAGAGGGCAATGAAAACGCCATTCATTTTCCGAGGGCGCGGGTAGGGGAGTCCGACTGGGACTTCAGCTTCAGCGGTCTGAAATCAGCGGTGCTCAATTACCTGAACCACGCGAAAATGGCCGGCGAGGAGGTCAGCGTCCCCGACCTTGCGGCGTCTTTCCAGTACGCCGTCGTGGACGTTCTGGTGACCCATACAATGGAGGCGGCAAGGAAGCTGGGCTGCCGGAAAGTGGCCATTGCGGGCGGTGTGGCGTCCAACACGCGCCTGCGGCGCGCCATGAAGGACGCCTGCAGGAAGGAAGGGCTGCTCTTTTATTATCCGTCGCCTGTCTACTGCACCGACAACGCGGCGATGATCGGAGCCGCAGCCTATTACGAATATATCAGGGGGACCAGAAGCGGATGGGATTTGAACGCGGTTCCCTACCTGAAGCTGGGAGAGCGGTGATCCGGCCGCGGACCGGAGGAACAGGAAAACGGGAGGTCGGAAATGGAGAGGATCGCGGCGATCATACTGGCTGCAGGGAGCGGCAGAAGAATGGGGACCGGCATACACAAGCAGTATCTGACACTGGCGGGCCGCCCTATGATCTGTCATACTCTGGCGGCCTTCGAGGAGAGCCCGGCGGACGACATTATCCTTGTGACGGGCGCGGGCGAGGAGGAATACTGCCGGGAGAATATTGTTGAGAAATTCGGTTTTACCAAGGTACGCCGGATCGTAGCCGGGGGGAAGGAGCGGTACCATTCGGTCTATGAGGGCCTAAAGGCGGCCGCGGGCAGCGATTATGTGCTGATCCACGATGGGGCCCGCCCCTGCGTGACGGATGCGGTCATTCGGGCGGTTATCGACGGGGTCCGCACATACGGGGCCTGTGTGGCGGCGGTCCCGGTGACGGATACGATCAAGATAGCCGACGCGGACGGATTTGCGGCGGCCGGGCCGCCGCGAAGCACGCTGTGGGCCGTCCAGACCCCGCAGGCGTTTGTCTATGAGCAGATCCTGAACGCCTACAGAGAGGTTCTGAACGGAGAGACGCGCGGCATTACGGACGACACGATGGTTTTGGAAGCGGCCGCCGGGAAGAAGGCAAAGCTGGTTCAGGGAAGCTATGAGAACATCAAGGTAACGACTCCGGAGGACCTGGCGGCGGCGGAGGCGTTTCTTTCCCGGAGAAAGCGGGTTTCGGGCTTGACAAGGAGCCCGGATTGCTGATATGATGGTGAAGTGGCAAAGGTGCCCTGCCGTAGGGAAACTTTGCCATTTTGTCTGAGAAGGAGGACGCCCGGGAACGGGACGGTCCCGATCGGGAAATTATTTCTATAAGGAGGGAACATATATGACAGACACACGGATTTTGCAGGAAGCGGAAGAACTGCAGGATAAGATTGCCGAAGACCGGCATTATCTGCACGCGCATCCGGAGACGGGTTTTGATCTTGCCGGAACGGTGGCTTTTGTACGGCGGCGGCTTGAGGAAATGGGATACGAGCCCGCGGACTGCGGCAAAGCCGGCCTGGTGGCGGTCGCGGGCGGCAGAAAGCCGGGAAAGGTTTTTCTGATCCGCGGGGATATGGACGCGCTCCCGGTGAAGGAAGAGTCCGGCGTGGAGTTTTCCTCCGTAAATGACAATATGCACGCCTGCGGACATGATATGCACACGGCCATGCTGCTTGGCGCGGCCAGGCTGCTGAAGGATCACGAGGATGAGATCGAGGGGACCGTGAAGCTCATGTTTCAGCCCGCGGAGGAGATCTTTGAGGGCTCCGACGATATGATACGGGCGGGCGTCCTGAAGGATCCCGACGTGGATGCCGGCCTGATGATCCATGTTACCTCCAACATCCCCTTCGCACCGGGCAGCGTCATTGTCTGCGACGGCGGGATCAGCGCCCCCGCGGCGGATTATTTCCGGATCGAGATCCAGGGGAAGGGGTGCCACGGTTCCATGCCCAACAACGGGGTGGATCCCATCACGGTTGCCGCCCATATCATTACGGCTCTCCAGGAGATCCACGCCAGGGAGCTGGCCCTCTCCGACGAGGCTGTTCTGACCATCGGGAGCATCCATGCGGGCGCGGCCGCCAATGTGATCCCCGACACGGTGGAAATGTCCGGAACCATCCGGACCTATGACGAGGAGATCCGCCAGTACCTGAAAGACCGGATGACCCGGATCTCGGAAACGATCAGCGAGGCGTTCCGCGCTTCGGCGAAGGTCGAGTTCGGAAGCGGATGCCCCACCCTTAAGAATGATCCTGATCTCTCAGCCTGTGTGCTCGGCTACACGAAGGAGCTTCTCGGCAATATGAAAGCATTTTCCGCGGGGCAGATCAATGCGATGGCAGGCCCCGGAAAGGCCCCGAAATCCACGGGTTCGGAGGATTTTGCCTATGTCAGCCACCAGATCCCCACGATCATGCTGGCGCTTGCCGCGGGGACTCCCGCGGAAGGGTACTGCTACCCGCAGCATCACCCCATGGCCCGGTTTGACGACAGGGTGCTTTCGGGAGGGGCGGCGGTGTACGCCTACACGGCTATGAGATGGCTGGAAGAGCATAAATGATAAAAGGAGGAAATGCGTTATGGCATCCATGAAGGATATTATCAACAGTCCGCTTCTCCTCGCACTTGTTGTGGGAGGGCTTCTGTACATTACCGGTTTCGCGCTTGTCTATCTGAAGAAAGCGTATACCCGCTGCATTGAACTGGGGATCACGAAGGAAGACCTGAAGAAGGTGATCAAGTCCAGCCTGGTATTTTCCATTGTTCCAAGCCTTTCCATCGTGGTCGGTCTGTTTGCGCTGATCGCCGTAATGGGAGTAGTCTGGTCCTGGTGGAGACTTTCCGTTATCGGCTCGCTTTCCTACGAGACCATGATCTCCAGCAGCGTGGCATCGGCGATCCATTTTTCCAGCAGCGCCGAGATGCTTCAGTCGGCCAGCGGGCGGGAGTTCGGTATTGTGATGATCCTGATGAGCGTAGGAATGCTCAGCGGATTCCTGATTCTGATTCCGTTCGGACGCAAGCTGTCCAAGAGCGTGGACAGGTCCGATAAGGGAAATACATGGAAGTATGTGCTCAGCGGCACATTCATGCTGTGCCTGTTTGCCGTCTATATTCCCGTGCTGGTCTTCGGGGATACGGTGCAGATGCTTGTCATGGTCAGCGGCCTCGTCGTGGCGGTGGCTCTTGGGATCCTTGCCAAGCGGCCCGGACTGAAATGGCTCAACGAGTTCATTATGGCGTTCTCCATGATCGTCGGAATGGCGTCGTCGCTTCTTTGGGTCAGAATATTCGGATAAGTGAGGAGGAAAGAATTATGAGCAAAAATAAAAAACCGGAAGGCATGATGGATCCCTTCCAGGAGTGGTGTCACAAATGGGGACGTGTGGGAACGGTCATCGCCCTGGTATATATGGTCGCGATCCCTTTTATCGTGCTGGTCTATTATGACAGTGTGCCTTCGCTTGGCGAGGTGATCAATCTTTCCACCATCAGCATCCTTTTGATCTACATACCCGTAGGTATTTCCGAGGCTCTCAGCTATACGCCGATACTGGGGTGCTCCGCCTACCTGACCTTTATCACCGGAAATATCATGAACCTGAAGCTGCCCTGCGCGGCGAATGCCATGAAGATCGCGGGCAAGGAGCCCAATACGCCCGAGGGAGAAGCGATCTCCTCGGTTGCCGTTGCGGTCTGCTCGGTCATGACGATCGTTATCCTGGCTCTTGCGGCGCTTTTGAGCACCTGGATCATGCCGGTGTTTGAGCTGCCCGCCGTCAGGACAGCGTCGGAATACCTGATCCCCGCGCTGTTCGGTTCTCTGACCCTGGGCCTGTTCGCCAGCACCAATTCCGGGACCAAGGTGGTTAAGAACGGCATCATGGGCGTTCTGCCCGTGCTTGTCATTGTTTCGATCCTCTCCATCGTGGTCCGCCTGATCGGCGGCGGCTCCCTTTTCGGCGCCGTTGGCTTTTTGATCCTGTTCATGCTGCCGATCGCCATCATCTTTTCCCGCATCATGTGGAAGAAGGGCATCATCAAGGTCGTGGACAAGGAGACCGGAGAAGAATGATCCGCCGGAGGCATATCCCCGGCTGAAAAGAGAAGAACGATCCTCTACAGGCGGCGGAGCGTTCCTGAGGGAAAATGCTCCGCCCGCTGTTTCTTTGGCGGCGCGGCGCGCCCGGGCCGCCGGAGGACAGAAATTTCGCCGAAACCCTTGACAAATATACCGGAATCCAATAAAATGAAAAGGCATTTGGAGAGATATCGAAGTGGTCATAACGAGGCGGTCTTGAAAACCGTTTGTCCGCAAGGGCGCGTGGGTTCGAATCCCACTCTCTCCGCTTGAAAATCCCGTATTTCTGCGGGATTTTTTATTTCGTTTTGCATTTCGCTTTGCATATTTTTGCCGCCATAGACTTTCTGGTTCTTGTGCCATAGACTTTATGCTTCTCGTGCGCCTTGACGGCTGAAAGCGCTTCTGGTACAATATGATTGGTATGAGACAAAAAATCGTCGGCTGTCGGAGGACGATGAAATGGAAGAAATGATCGATGTTTCGAAGGTGAATAAAATAAAAAAGGCTTATGTATGCCAGATGATAGATGCAGCGCGTGAGCATGATATTGTAAAAAGGCTTATTATTTTTGGCAGCGCAGTGACAGATCATTGTACGGATGAAAGCGATATCGATATCTGCGCGGATGTGTCCTATCAAGAGAAGGGGCTGAAAGTGTATAAACTTGGAGCGGATCTGGCGCGAATCTGCAATGGGAACTGCGATATCCTTTTTTATGATCGCCTAAAAGGCAGGATCAAAGATGAGGTGGACACAAAGGGGGTTGTTGTGTATGCTGTTAAGTAAAGCCAATGCGGATATTCAGACAGCGAAGCTTTTGTTGTCTCCGATTGGAAATCCGACAAATGATGAGCAAATGACGGATCTTGCTGCGTACCATACACAGCAGGGAATAGAGAAAGTGTTAAAATATGTGCTGCATGAAGGAATGGGTATTGACGATACACAAAGAGCATACAAAACCCATAACTTGTTTTTCCTTATTGACTGGATTGAAAGAGAAAGCAGTTTTATTGTACCGGACAGCTTAAAGGAAATGGCAGATGAAATAACAGATTGGGAGGCGGGGAGTCGATATGGGGAATCCAGCCTTGCTGAGAAAAACACGATTCAGGCAGCTATTGATATATACGAAAAGTTGAAAATCAGTGCTGTCGCGTATGTAAATGGAACGAATAAGGCGGATGATGGTGGGGATGGAAAGCGGGCAGAGGAATGATTCTCGCGTATGATATGATCAATTATGGAAGAAGCCAGGAATGAGTGGTTTTAGGATCGTAAAGTAAAGAATCCCACTCTCTCCGCTCGGATCCGATCGGTCAAGGTATCTGCAAAGAGGGGATCCCTCCAGTCATTTTAAATGACTGGAGGGATCCCCTCTTTATCTTTAATAATATTATTACGGATTCAATGTTATTTGCCCGTCAAAGTAATGATCCGCAAAAATATCATTATCGTCGTATATGCTTAATGTGAATTCAATATCTTCTACTTCCTCGATTCCATTTTCAGAAAAAGTATCTTCGCTCCATTGCATCGATCCGAAAGCACATTTTCCGGGTGATACAGATTTTGCAAAAAACGGATCTGCCATATATCCGTTCACAGAAACGTCATCGGTTCCAAACATTAATTGTTTGTCGGTTTTATTTACAAAAAACATATCGGCCGTATATCCCCATATATCATCCATTCTGTATCCTGTGACAATGACCGTGGCATAATCGTTATCGACAATAACCGTATCGGAATCTTGCGGCTCTCTTACAAACATTTCCGCATTATCTTCTCCATAAGGATAAACGTGAGTTGTTTCTTCCGCCACCGCGTCCGCCATCCAATCGTTTGAATCATATACGTGGAAAGACAATTCTATATCGGTAAATTTTTCGATGCCATATCCTTCAAGCGTAGACGTGGTAAAGTCAATGGTATTATTTGATTTTTTTCCTGGCGCAATCTCCGTTGCAAAAAACGGATCATATTCGACTCCGTTGACTGCCCCGGTGCTTACAGAAAACATATACGTTTTGTCACTCGATTTGTTTTCAAGTGCGACCTTAACTGCATATCCCCAATCGCCGTCAGGATCGATCCCGGTGATTTTAATGGAGCATTCGTCATTATCAACAACAACAATTTCTTCTTTTAACTCGGGCTTATCCGATTCTTCTTCCGCCGCTGCTGTAGTTTCGGCTTCGGGCGTTGCTTCCGCCTGTGTGTCCTCCGGCGCGGCGGTAGTCTGCGCCTCGGCTGCCTCGTCTGCGGTCCGCGCCGCTGTTGTTTCGGTGGGCGCTCCGCCTCCGCAGGCGGTAAGGGCTATCGCGGCTGATAGCGCCAGTAATGCAATCTTTTTTCTCATGTCAGTTTTCCTCCCCTTCTTTATTAAAAAAATCTTTGTATTGCTCCGCTTCTTCTTCATGCGGACCCTGCCGGCCTGTCAGCCGGAAACGAACGGAGCGGCCTCAATATATCTTGTGGTGATTCATATTTTAGGATATACGCTAATATTTGTCAAAGTTTTTCTCTAAAAACCCAATATTTTATATGAGAGAATTTTATATGGGAGAAAATTTACTGTGCAGACAGCTTAAAAAATGGCAGATGAAATAACAGGCTGGGAGGCAGCAAGCCGATACGGAGAGTTCTCTGTTTTGAGCGTTTTGAGTGTAAATTATTTTGGCAACTATTTTGCAAAATGTGGTTGACAAATCAAATACCATGTGCTAGACTATTTTTTGCTGTGATTGGTACGCTTTTGGTACGGTTGGACTGACAAGGTACTGAAGCAACCCCATTCGCGGTATTTTTTTCGGATTCAGGCATTATGGGCAGAAGTACCCAAGTGGTTGAAGGGACACCCCTGGAAAGGGTGCAGGCCGTTAATAGCGGTGCGAGGGTTCAAATCCCTCCTTCTGCGCTGGCCCGAACGGGCCGACGAACCTTGACAATCGAAGACGAAACAGTATGCAAAACCCTGAAAGTTCTTTAAGAGAATTTCAGAGAAGT
>CANRGP010000079.1 GCA_947630085.1 uncultured Lachnospiraceae bacterium | reverse complement strand
TCGTTTTCAATCATATATCGGCGAGCATTGCTCTCTCCGCTGCCGGCATCGCCTGTGAAAATAGATGAGCCGTTATGGACCTCCGCAATACGGCTGCCGAGAGCGGTGTCCTTTTTCATCTTTGAAACATTGTTTAACAGGAACAGAAGCTGACCGTCGCTTACTCTTGGAATCATCGTAAGCTGTTCGCCGCCCTCAAGGTATGTGTTAAAGCGCGTATCAAGAATTTCTTTTTTACCGCCCATCTTTTCTGCATCCACTTTCCAGCTTTTCCCGTAGGGTGGATTGGAAAGCAAAAAATCAAATTGACGGGTGGCGTTAGCGTCTGCAGACAATGTCGAGCCGAAGCTGATATGCTCTGCCTGATCACCGTCGCCTTTCAAAAGCATATCAGCCTTGCACATCGCATAGGTCTCACCCTGTATTTCCTGACCGAACAGATGGATAGATACCTTTTTTTCGCGGCGAGCTGCCAAAGTCATCAGTCTATCCTGTGCAACCGTCAACATACCGCCGGTTCCGCAGGCTCCATCATAGCAGGAATAGGTGGCGTCTTTAATCTGATCGGCGATCGGCATAAACACTAAATCTGCCATCAGTTCCACAACATCGCGAGGAGTCCAGTGTTCCCCGGCCTCTTCGTTGTTCGCTTCGTTAAAGCGGCGCACCAGTTCTTCAAAAACTGTTCCCATACCGTGATTGTCAAGGCCGGGATGCTTCAAAATGGTTTGCTCTGCGTCCTTGTAGATCGGATTTGGAGAGAGGTTGATATCCGGGGAGATAAATTTCTCAATAACCGCACCGAGAATGTCCGCTTCAATCATGGTGTCAATTTGATTGCGGAATTTAAACTTCTCCAAAATCTCCTGCACATTAGGTGAGAAGCCGTCAAGATAAGTCTCGAAATCAGTCTTCAAGGTTTGCTTCTTGGCACGGCTGGTCAAATCGCGCAGTCTGAAAGGTGAGGCATTGCAGAATGCTTGACCCGCTGCATTGCACAGTGCGGGCCACTGGTTATCAATCTTAGCAGCATCCAGGATCTTTTTCATGTCAAGCACAACCTGCTTTGTCGGCTCCAACATGGCATCCAAACGCCGGATGACCGTCATCGGCAGGATAACGTCACGATACTTGCCGCGCACATACACATCACGCAGGCAATCGTCTGCGATTCCCCATATAAAACTTACTATCTGATTATGCACCTGATTGTCCATAATGATTATTTCCCCTGATCTCCAAACGATATTGAATGAGCTTTGCCGTCAGATCTATTTAGTGCAAATGTAAATCAACAGTGGTAAAACTATTTTCAAATCATACGCAGCGATTACTCCGCAGGAAAACGTCAAGTATTTTTTTCATTGCCGTTGTCAACCGTAGGGGACTTGATATACTTCCCGCTCTTGATCCTCGCGTCCTTTGGCTTTGGTTCATCGTCAGGTATTGCCCACGAATAATCAATCCTGATCGCGCCGGGGATCCGTCCCTCCGCACATAAAATTTGTATGCGCCGGGTTGAAATCCCCCAGCGTTCCGCTGTCTGACGAATAGACAAATATTTCATTCTTCTCGCCCCCTGACGACAAATTTCTTCTCATTATTGTACTCGATGTCGCGAATAAAATCAAGGTGGCTATTCGTGTTTTCTCAAAAGTACCAGATATATTTTTTTAAATTGGCTTTGCCGTTATCCTCCATATCTTGCCGCCGGGGGCAAGCATCCGCAATTTGGAGAACAAGGCATAAAAGGCATCTTTGAAAGAGAAAAAGAACTGCAAAGAAATCTGCGGAGCTGTCTCAAGACGAAGCCCGCATACAATGGACTAAATGTTCAGAAATCCAAGAGAGACACATTGGACATACCGGAAAAGCATACGCAGGAATACTGAATTGCCGGAAGTAGAACTCTACGCTTTGCGTGAGTTTGTAAAAGCGATCTACATGGAAGCGCCGGACAAATTCAATCGTCCGGCGCCGGTACTGTTTTGTTAAATCCGAATATCATCCGCCCCTATTCGGAAGCCAGCTCCGCCAGGGTCTCCGCCACGGTCTCGGCTACCTCCTCCGCGTCCTCCACGGACAGATATCCGCAGGCCGCCATCCTCCGGACGACCTGAAGCTGTCTCTGCGCAGCCAGCTTCGGATTCTTCGTGGGCGCATAGCGGGCTGGCGCATTGGGGATCCCGGCCAGGAGCGTGCTCTCATACTGGTTCATGTCCTCCGGTTCCTTGCCGAAGTACCCCCTGCTGGCAGAGGCCACGTCGTAATATCCGTCTCCGAAATTGATGCTGTTGACATAAAGTTCAAAAATCTCTTCCTTTGTAAAGGTGTCTTCCATAGCCAGGGCCATAAATACCTCGGCGATCTTCCTGGTCAGTTCCTTCTCGCCCGTGAAATACAGGTTTTTGGCCAGCTGTTGGGTGATGGTGCTTCCGCCCTCTATAAGAGTGCCCGCGCGCATATCGTTGACCAGCGCCCGCCCAATGGCAATGAGATCCACGCCGTTGTGGCTGAAAAATCTTTTGTCCTCTACCGCCACAACCGCTTTCACGTAGTCCTCCGGAAGTTCCTCGTATTCGGTAAATGTCTCCCGGCTGCGGATGGAGTCTGCCATCTCGGCAAGTCCGGTCTCCTCCACCGCTTCCTGGTACATCTGATATCCCCGCCCCGTGATGATGCATCCGGAACAGAGCAGGATAAACAGTGCCGAGAACAGGATATTTTTTATAAATTTCATCATACAGCCTCTCTGCTCCTTTCTGCCGTTATGTTCCTTATGGTTCCATTCTAGCAGAATTTTTGCAGGAAGACTTTACCATTCCCTTATGATTCCGGAAGATTCCATAACAATTCCGAATTTTCTTCTAAAGAAACCTGACGAAAATCTTAATATTCATTCCCTGCGGCCGGCTTAATTGGCCAGCATCATGCGGTCATTGGCGAATTCCTCTCCGCTGACCTCCCCGAATTTCCGGAGCAGATCGTCCACGGTCAGGTTCTTCTTCTCCTCGCCGGCCACGTCATAAATGATACGCCCCTCATGCATCATGATCAGCCGGTTGCCCATGGCGATCGCGTCCTTCATGTTATGGGTCACCATCATGGCCGTCAGCTTCTGTTCGTTCACAAATTCCTGGGTCAGCTCAAGCACCTTCCGGGCCGTCTTCGGATCCAGCGCCGCCGTATGCTCATCCAGCAGAAGCAGCTTGGGCCGCTCCAGCGTAGCCATCAGAAGGGTCAGCGCCTGCCTCTGTCCTCCGGACAGCAGGCCCACCTTGGATGTCAGCCGTGTTTCCAGGCCCAGCCCCAGTTTGGCGAGAAGCTCCCGGTACAGCTTGCGCTCCTCATTCTTGATCCCCCGCTTAAGCGTCCTGCGGCCGCCTCTGCGGAGCGCGAGCGCCAGGTTCTCCTCGATCCCCATGGTGGCGGCCGTCCCGGTCATGGGATCCTGGAACACACGGCCCAGGAACTTGGCCCGCTTGTATTCGGAAAGCATGGTCACGTCCCTGCCGTCGATGATGATCTTGCCCTCGTCCACCGGCCATACGCCGGCAATGGCGTTGAGCATGGTGGATTTGCCCGCTCCGTTTCCGCCGATCACGGTGACAAAATCCCCGTCGTTCAGTGTCAGGGACAGCTGATTGAGCGCCCTCTTTTCATTAACCGTACCTATATTGAAGGTTTTGGAAATTTCTTTGATCTCTAACATCAGCCGTTCTCTCCCTTCTTAACAGGTTTTGTAAAATACTTGCTCTTCCAGTAGGGAATCGCCAGAAATACGGCCACTACCGCCGCGGACAGGAGCTTCAGAAGATCCGTGTCGATGCCCCTCCAGATTACCACCTGCAGGACCAGATAGTACACGACGCCGCCCAGCGCCACGCTCAGGAGCCGCAGGGCGAAATTGTGGAAGATCCTGCCGAAAATGGCCTCGCCGATGATCACCGCCGCCAGGCCGATGACAATGGCGCCGCGTCCCATATTCACATCCGCAAAGCCCTGGTACTGGGACAGGAGCGCGCCGGAAAAAGCCACCAGGCCGTTGGAGATCATCAGGCCCAGAACCCGGTTGAAATTGGTATTGATTCCCTGTGCCCTGGCCATCCGGTCGTTGCAGCCGGTAGCCCGCATAGAGCAGCCAAGCTCCGTTCCGAAGAACCAGTAGAGGATCAGAATCACAATCACCACGATCACCGCTACGATCAGTATCGTATTTTTGTAAAGGAAATTCAATATGTTATTGTTGAAGGACTCCCCCGCGCCTCCGATAAAGCGCAGGGATACCAGAAGATCATACCGGTCTACGTTGATCACCTGGTTCGCCTTCCCAAGAATTTTCAGATTAACGGAATACAGGCTCAGCTGCGTCAGGATCCCGGCCAGGATCGCCGGAATTCCCATAAATGTGTGCAGGATCCCGGTCACCATGCCGGCGAGCATTCCCGCAAGCATGGCCGCAAGCATGGACACCCATACATTGTGTCCGGACAGCAGCATCATGATACAGACCGCGCCGCCGGTTCCCAGAGAACCGTCTACGGTCAGATCCGCCACGTCGAGCACCCGGTAGGTAATGTAAACGCCGATGGCCATAACACCCCAGATCAGTCCCTGGGCCACGGCTCCGGGCAGAGCATTGAACAGTTTTGTCAGTTCGCCAATCGTGAACATATCCAGCATATCGTCACCTCATTTGTTGAATTGCTTCCCCTCTGTACCCCGACAGGATACAAGCTGCGAGGGGTCCGCCGGCGACGGCCCCTCCCCTGCATACCTCAGGAACAACTGCAGCGGGCGGAATCCTCCGTTCCGGCCCGCTGTAGTCTCTTCATCATTTCCGTCTGCGGAACTGTCTGCCTCCCGGCAGAACCTCCATAAGACAGTTATCGGTCATCACTCGATCGCCACGTAATCGTCGGGAATCGTGATCCCCAGATCCGCGCAGATCGTGGGATTATACTTCTTCGTAAACTGAGGAGCATACTCGATAGGCATCTCGGAGATGTCGGCCTCGCCCTTCAGGATCCTGGCGGCCATACGTCCCGTGCCTACGCCCAGGTCATAGTAGCTGATGGACAGGGTAGCAACGCCGCATCCGGCGCAGATGCCCTCTTCGCCCGTAACTACCGGAACCTTGGCCGGACGGCAGATATTGTCCACAATGCCGGCATTGGTCGCAACGGTATTGTCGGTGGGCACGTAGAGCACGTCGCAGGCATTCACCGCGTTCGTGGTGACGGTAGCCAGATCATTGGAATCGGAAAACGCGTAAAGCTCGCAATCGTATCCCATGCCCTCCAGAGCCGCCTTTACCACGTCCACCTGGTACTGCGAATTGGCCTCGGCGGAGCAGTACAGAAGTCCGACATTCTTGGCATCCGGGAACAGGTCGTGAAGCATCGCCGCCTGCTCGTCCAGAGGAGCCAGATCGGAGGTTCCGGAAATGTTTCCGCCTACCGTTCCGTCAAAGTCTTCGATCCCCAGCGCCACACCGTACTCGGTAATGGAGGTTCCCAGGATCGGGATCTTGTCGGTTCCGGCCTGAGCCGCCTGAAGGGACGGAGTCGCGTTGGCCAGGATCAGATCCACGTCATTGGACACGAAGCTGTTGATAATGGTAGCGCAGGTAGCCGAATCTCCCTGGGCATTCTGCTCGTCGAACGTCACCGCGTCGCCCAGTTCCTCCACCAGGGCATCCTTAAATCCCTGGGTAGCCGCGTCAAGCGCGTCATGCTGCATCAGCTGGCAGATGCCGACCACATAGGTCTCGCTCTTAGCGCCGCCGGAACACGCGGCCAGGGACATCGCCATGGTCCCCGCCAGAGCGGCGGCCAGGATTCTTGATGATTTCTTCATAATAGAATCTCCCTCAAACTATGTATTTGTTCTAAATAAAAGAACTAAAACGTATCATACTACAATTTGTCCGTCCCGTCAACGCTCTGAAAGCAAAAATTTTTAGAGATTCAACGTATTAAAGCAGAAAATCGTCTGTTCCGCGCGTTCACCCCAGAACCTCCCGGTATACCCGGAGCACATTTTTGTAAAAGACCGCCTCGATCTCCGCCTCCGTAAAGCCTTCCCTGCGCATCTGCGCCTCCAGGAGCGGCAGATCGGCGGCTGTCTTCATCTCCAGTTCTCCCCCGATCCCGTCAAAATCGGATCCGAGCCCGATGCATCCGATCCCGCCCACCTGCTTCATATGTTTCATATGGCGCACCATATCGCAGATCCGGCTTCTCGGTCTCTCTCCGTCCGGCCATTCGTCCGGGGAACGCAGGAAATCGATGCAGTAATTGATCCCGGCGACGCCTCCCCTCTCCGCCAGCGCGCGCAGCATATCGTCGGTCAGATCGCGCGGACATCCGGGAACAAGCGCCCTGCAGTTGGAATGGCTGGCGACAAACGGCTTCCGGGTATGCCTGACCACGTCCCAGAACCCTCCGTCGCTCAGATGAGAGACATCCACGATCATTCCGAGCCGCTCCATTTCCCGGACAAATTCGATGCCCGTTTCCGTCAGGCCGTGCTCTGCGTCCGCCTCCCCTATGGTGGCGGATCCTTCCAGATTCAGCCTGTTCGGCCAGCCCAGCTCGTTGGGATGGTTCCATGTCAGCGTCATCATGCGCACGCCCAGCCGGTAAAAATCGCGCAGATACGCCGGATTTCCCTGACAGACGCCTCCCTCCTCGATGGTGAGCAGCGCCGACATCCGCCCGTTTTTCCGATTGTTCTCGATATCCTCAAATGTGCGCGCCGTTCCGATGAGATCGGCGTTCCGCCCGACTTCCACGTAGAAGGTGTCGAGAAGGTCCATCGCGTATTCAAACGGCTTCTCATGCTCCGCCAGATTGACAAACAGAGCAAAATTCTGGACCAGATAATCCCCTCTCCGCATCTTTTCGAGATCAATGTGAAGCCGGTTTTTCCGCAGGGATATCTCCTCTCCCGCCGCTCTTGCCGCGTGGATCTCGGCAATGGTGTCACAGTGCATATCGATCACTTTCATAATGTCTTACCTCCGTATCACGATACTGATCCTTTTATAAATGAGCAGAGTAATCAGAGAAACCAGGATTCCCTTGATAAGGTTGAAGGGCGCGACCGCCAGAAAGGCGAACGTCCACACATTGGAAATCGCCGGATTGATCTCCGCCCCCAGTTCAATGATCTGCTCCAGCGGCATCATGTTGGAATAAAAGGGCAGCATGACCAGCGCGTTCAGAACGGCTCCCACAAGAGACATACACAGCGTTCCCAGGACCAGTCCGATCACCGCTCCCTTCCGGGTACGCCGGAAATGGTAGACGACGGAGGCGGGAAGCACCAGAGCGCAGCCGATACACACGTTGGCGAATTCTCCTACAAAGCCGGTCGTGGTCGGCTTCAGGAGCAGCTTCACCAGGATCTTCACAAGCTCCGTCACGGCTCCCGCCACAGGTCCCATGGCGAACGCGCTCACCAGCACGGGGATCTCACTCAGATCCATCCCGTAAAACGACGGAGCGATAAAGGGGAGCGGAAATTCAAACAGCATCAGAATCGCCCCTATGGCTCCGAACATCGCCATCAGCACCACTCGTTTCACCGAAAACAGCTTCTTTTCTTCCTTCATGACTGTATCCTCCCTGAAAATGAATATTCCGGCCAAGTTCATCAGCAGGTGGAAACGCGCGCCGCACACAAAAGCCCCAGGCAAAGCACCTGGGGCATCCTGTTCACGGCGAAGCCGGCACATCCGCG
>CANRGP010000078.1 GCA_947630085.1 uncultured Lachnospiraceae bacterium | reverse complement strand
TTCGCCACCCGGACGATACCGGTCGCCGACGCCACCTGCTCCAGACAGCCCTTGCTGCCGCAGTTGCAGAACTCCTCCTCGTCGTCGCGGACGTGAAGATGGCCGATCTCGCCGCCGAGGCCGTGACGGCCCGCCAGGATCTTCTGGTCGATGACGACTCCGCCGCCGACGCCGGTTCCCAGCGTCATCATCACAATATCTTCGCAGCCCTTTCCGCCGCCCTGCCACATCTCCCCCAGCGCGGCTATATTGGCGTCATTGGCGCATTTCACCGGAATCCCGTCCAGCATCAGGCTCAGGTCCCTGCCCGGATAGCAGTCCTTCCATCCCAGGTTCACGCAGCGGGACACATATCCGTCGCCGGTCACCGGCCCGGGAACTCCCATGCCGGCGCCGCACATATCGCTCATGTCAAGCCCTTCCTCTTCGAGCACATGGCGGATGGAAACCGCCACGTCCGTCAGAATGTGTATCCCTCCGAATTCCTTTCTGGTGGGAACCTCCCACTTGCGCAGCAGTTCTCCTGTGTCCGTGAAAAGCCCCAGCTTAACGGTTGTACCTCCTACATCGATCCCAATGCATCTGTTCCCCATAGCTTTTATCTCCTTTTCTTAATGTAACATTATCTCTTTCATAACGGACGGGCCCGTCACGATAAACTGGCCGGGAAGCTTTCCCTTTGCCATCCGGGAGATCTCCGTGCCGAAGCTGCCGTCATATTTCAGGACGCCGTATCGGTTATAGATCCGGCACTGGTCCCCGTTATACAGGAAGATCATATCGCCGTCCGCCTCAACCTGCGTGTACTCAAAGCTGAATTCCTCGGAAAATGCCTTTTCACCGTCGTTTTTGTAGACATCCATCCGGTACTCGTTGTCCCCGTTGACGGCCGAGACGATGACTCCGGCGTAATTCTCGTTATAAAATACGCTCAGAATGTCCTCCTCTACCGGTATCAGGGCCGCCAGCTTCGGCGACATCTCATCCCGAAGATTATAAAAAGAAATACTGTTGTCGGAAAAAGCGACCGCATGGCTCCCATCCAGAAAAGCGACCCGCGCGACCATACTGCCTTCATAAATATCGTCAAACCCGCCCACCATACGGTTCAGCGCGTTTTTCCCCACCTCGGAAAAATTGTAGAACACGACCCGGTTCTTCAGCTGGCTCCCTGAAACATAGAAATACGACCCCATAAGCAGATTGCCGTTGGGAGACAGATCCACGTCCAGCGCATAGCCTACCCTGTGGCCGTTGTCCTCATCGCCGCCGAGGATCCCTTTAATGTTCAGGTCCATCTCCGATCCGTCCCGCTGATAATAGCAGATCTGGCTGGCCGACTGCCCTTCCAGGATGGCGGCCACCATGCCCTGGGACGATATGGTCACGCGGGAGATGGGAAGCGCCGTCCTGGCGATGCCCAGGCACCCGTCCAGATTGCAGATGTAGATATCGTTCCCCTGCTGGTCGGCTATCGCGGCATAATCGCCGTTAACGGCCACGATAGGCGCGCTCATCTCATAGCTCTGGATCCATACGTCCGTACCGGACGCGTTGATGTATGAAGCGCCGTCGCGGGTATATTTCAGGATGTTGTCCCCGAAACGGACATAACCTGCAAAACTGCCCGCCGGCTGCTCCATCTGCCTCTCCCATACCTCGGTCACATTCTCCAGCCTCGCAAAGCGGCTGTAGCAATACACGCCTATGACAATGGCCGCAGCCGCAGCCAGCACCACGGCCGCGATGACGATATGGCGCTTCACCGCTTTCCGATGGGCTTTGCGGATCGTCTCCTCCGCCAAAGGCTTCTCTTCTGTCTTTACGGAGTCCCCGGCTGAGATCATGCGGCGGCGAAGCTCGTTTTTTCTATGCTCTCTGCTCATTGAACCAATGTCACTCATCATTTGTTCTCCTGCAAACGGAAAGGCTCTGCCCCTGTTTACCAACAGTATACCACACTATTTCCGATTACGGAAGAATCAAATTTTGTCCGGCAGTAATCTTGTTCTCGTCTTCAAGGCCGTTCAGGCTGCAGATCTCCTCCATCTTCGTCCCATCCCCGTAAAAGTCCAGGCAGATGCCGAACAGAGTATCTCCTTCCTGGACTTCATAGACCGTCTGGCCCGCCTGGACCCGGAGCGCGGCGGCCTCCTGCTGCTCCGCGCCCTCCCGGCTCTCCTGCGGATCGGCCTGTGTATCCGCGGGCTCCTGCCCGCTCCCGGATTCTATGTACTGCCCTGTCTCCTGAACGTCCGCGTTTCCCTCCTGCGCTGAGAACGGATCTCCGTCCCCCGCCTGCTGCCCTTCCGTCTCCGCACTGCCCACGGTCAAATCCAGGCCGCCCTCCGCTTCCTCGACCACGACCGTGCCGGTTCCTCCGGGCCTGTCCGCTTCGTCTTCATAAAAATTCCCCGCCGGAAGAACGGAAGAAAGGACCGCCTCCATGTCCTTCATCTTCTCGTAGTTGTTCAGCATGGCCACTCCGCCCGCGAGGACCAGGACCCCCAGCGCGGCGCACAGGCTCCCCAGCACCCGCACCGTGCTCTTCCGGGCCGTCACCTGCGTTTTGTTTTCCTCCATTCGCTGCCGGAAGTCCTTGATCACCGTATCCCCGGTCCCGGATTCCACCCGCCGCACATCCTTGCGCGTGATCATATAATCCTGCATCATCTGGTTCCGCTCATAATAGATGCAGTATCCGCGGAGCCTGCAGAAGCCGTCGCCGGAAGCCACATAAACGGCCTCCTCACCGTCCAGCCCGCTGTTCAGGTACATGATCTGATTCTTTCCGGCAAAATACTGTCCGTGCTGCTTCCAGTAATTCAGCGGGCTCAGGGTACTCCCCGGAGCGCCGCACAGGAACCACCCCGCAATGACGCGCCGCGGAAACATCTTCTCCATCACCTGATATGTCTTTTTCCATGCGTTTTCTGTAAAAACCACCTTTTCTCCGCGGTCCGTCACGTCTTCCATCTCCAAGGCCCCGTCCACAAAGAGATAAGGAGTCCCGTCGCGTTCCTGTACCGTCCCGAGCAGCACTCCGACCCGCAGATCCTGCCCGCCCTTCGGATACAGCCGTTTTAAGTATGTATTCACATAATCTTCCAGATACAGTCTCACCGACTGGTCCCGTTCCCCGATCTGCCTGATGTTTTTCGGCAGCTTGGGGAAGGGATTATATAATTCTCCCATAGGCTCACCCCGCTCCTTCATCTGCTATCTGGTGTATCATAGCACAGGGGCGGCGCAAATTCTGTCAAACCAAAGAGGTTGTCTCCCATAATTTTTCGACAAGGCAGATGCTCTCGCTGATGCACTCGGCCATCTGCATGACGGTTCCCAGGCGGATGCTCTGCAGCATCATGGGATCTCCTCCTTCTCCGCCGCTGACTACTCCTGTAATAAACAGATCGCCGACCGGGCGCAGCCGTTTTTTGACCCCCAGGCCGGGGCAGATCGACCCGCGCCCCAGGGTTATGCAGCCTACGTTGTCATACTCCCCTACGGAGGCGTCCACGGCAACCACCAGGTACTCCGGACAACACCGCTTCAGGAACACGAGCGTCTCATCCAGGTTCATCGCGTGGACCGGCTGCCGGAGCGTCCCGATCACCTGGATGCGCTTCAGCCCTTTCCGGCGGAGATGGTAGCCGATCAGCGGCCCCAGGCTGTCCCCCGTGGACCGGTCGGTCCCGATGCAGAGAATCATGACCTTTGTCTTCCTCTCCAGCCTCATCTCCTCCCGCAGCATAAGAAACAGCCTGGCCGCCAGCCTGGCCTTTTCCGATTTTCTGTTTGTATCAAAATAGTAAAGCTCCCTTTCAGCAAAGGGAGCTCTGCGTCTGCGTGTTTCCATTGTCGTCCCACCGCGTCTGAATTCTTATCTCTATTATAGACAGGTTCAGAGCGGTTTATGCGTGGGTTCTTTTATACTCGCGGATCGCCTCCGCCAGGTTAGCGGCTGTTCCGTTAGCCAGGGTCTCCAGAAGCGCGTCGATCTTCTCCGCCGTCATAAATTCATTGCCCAGATAGGGGGCGTAGCGTTCGGTGGCGGCAAGGCTTTTTTCCTTCAGGGATGCCTCCAGCCCGTTCAGCTCACCCTCTCTCTTTTCGCAGGCATCGGTCAGCTGATCAAGCCGCTCCTTGTGGCTGGCGGTAATCTCGTCAAAAATGATATTCCGGGTCACGGTCTCAAAGGTATTGACGGCATCTTTTTTCTGCTGGGCAATGTCGGAGAGCTCATGCTGGATATGGGAGATCTCATCATCATACTGTCCCAGATTGTATACGCTGTCGTTCTGGTCCTTCTTTATGCTCCGGGTAATGGCCCGGATGCGCCGGTCGTTGGCGTGCCGCTCGTTGCGGAGCTGGCGTCCCTGCCGGAGAATATCCCCATGCTCGTCCCGGGGAGCGCCGCCGACCAGGATGTAAAGCCCGCCGAACAGGAGGATACATATGACATAGGCCAGAACCAGCTGCCAGACGTGCCGGTTCGGGATCAGCAGATACACCCCGAACGGGATCACCAGAAAGCAGACGAGCACGGTCAGCGCAAGGATCACAAATTCGCCGGCAAACTTCGGATAATACAGGGAATAGTAGAATGTGGTATTGCAGTACGCGGGGATGTGCCACTGCTGAAAAAGCGTCGTGATCTCCAGGCGGATCCTCCGGTTATCGTCCCTCAGATCGGCCGTCTCCTCGACGATCCGCTCCCGCATCCCCTTGCCTTTCGCCGCTTCCCTGCGGCTTTTCGCCTTGCGGAGCCTGTCCTGGCATTTCCCGATCTGCTTATCGTATCCGGACGAAATATCGTCAAGGCGTTTTTTTGATGTCTTTCGGATCTCATCCGCTACAGCTTTCTTCTCCGCCTCCAGCGCGCGCTTGTCCTGACGCAGCCCCAGAGACGCCTGATCCCGCTTCTGCTTCAGCGAATCAAGCTCCGTAACCGCATCCTTCGCCTCATGCAGAAATACGCTGTAATCAACGATCGCTTCCATAGTTCCCCCTCCTTTTTATGGCAAGCGGCAGATTCATCTGTTGTTTGCTATAGTATACCTCATTTTCCGTTCTTTTACAATGGGAAATGTCAAGACAAACCGTTGACTTGAGCGGATATTGATGATACAATTCCGATTACAGGCCGGGCGGCGGGGGACCCGTGCGCCGAAAGCCGGGCAGGAAGGAGAGAATACGATGTTCCGTATGTGGGGAAAGCTGGTCCAAAATCACAGGATCGTCCGGGATACCACGTCCGTAAACGCGGATTACCGCCTGTCCAGGACACAGATGGTCCTGGACTCCCTGGAAGACATCTGCCATACGTTCGATCTGCCCGTTCCGATCTGGCTGAAACCCAATATCGAAGAATTCCGCCGGCGCAGCCGGACCCGTTTCGGACCCGACTGCTTCATCGAGCAGATCTCATTCGATTATCTGGAGATCCAGGTGATCGAGGAATAACGGGCTGCTGCGGAAGGCGTTTATTTTTTTCAGGTTTTATAAAAATTTATTTGACAAATCCCCCTCCGCGAGATATTATTTTATTGAATTTAAAGCAAAGGGGGACATATTTATGTCTACAAATCTCATGTTAGCTGCCACAAGCACCGGCTCAGACGATATTGTTGCTCTTCTTCTGGCCTACATGGGCATTCTGTCCGTGATTATGCTGGTCTGGTACATTCTTCAGATCGTCGCGAACTGGAAGATCTTCGCAAAAGCCGGCGAGGCCGGATGGAAGAGTATCATCCCGTTCTACAATCAGTATGTTATGTACAAGATCGCGTCGAAGAAGGGTTCTACCTACTTCTGGATCTACCTTGCCGCTTCCGTGGTCGGCGTAATCTTAGCCCGTATCGGCGGTATCGGCGCTACTCTCAGCAGCCTCGTAATGCTTGTCGCCACTGTGGTCAATGTCCTCGTTCTTGTCAAGCTGACAAAGGCTTTCGGCAAGGGTACGGGATTCGCGGTAGGTCTGGTTCTGCTGAACCCGATCTTCTCTCTGATCCTTGCTTTCGGAAGCGCACAGTACCAGGGCGCTCAGGACTGATCTTACATAAGACAGTTTATAAGGCATAGCAGCAAGCGGCGTGACCTCGGTCACACCGCTTGTATTTTGTCCGATCGCGGCCGCAGCCGCCCGTATTTGCAGAGCCGCAGCCGCCCGTATTTGCAGAGCCGCAGCCGCCCTTATTGCACGGCCGCAGCCGCCCGCATCTCGGGAAAGTGCCGGGCAAGGTCACAGCCGTTTCATCAGCGCTTCCCGCTCCGCCTCGTATCCGGGCTTTCCAAGAAGAGCAAACATATTCTTCTTGTAGCTCTCCACGCCCGGCTGGTTGAACGGATTCACGCCCAGAAGATAACCGCTCACACCGCAGGCGAACTCAAAGAAGTAGAACAGCTGTCCCAGGCTGTAGGCGTCCTGAGCGGGAATATTGACCTTCAGGTTGGGCACCTGCCCGTCGGTATGCGCCAGAATGGTTCCGTTCATTGCGCTCTTATTGACAAAATCCACATTCCGTCCCGCAAGATAATTCATTCCGTCGGTATCGACCGCCTCTTCTTTAAGCACTACCTCCGCCGCCGACTCCTCCACACAGAGCACTGTCTCAAACAGGATGCGCGCGCCGTCCTGGATGTACTGTCCCATGGAATGAAGGTCGGTAGTCAGATCCACGGCCGCCGGGAAAATTCCCTTCTTGTCCTTTCCTTCGCTCTCTCCGTAGAGCTGTTTCCACCACTCGGAAATGTAATGAAGGCTTGGCTCATAATTGGCCATCACCTCGACCTGCTTCCCTTTCCGGAGCAGGATGTTGCGGAGAGCCGCGTAAAGAAGCGCCGGGTTCTCTTCATAAGGAGCGTTCAGCGCCTTTTCACGTCCGGCAGCCGCTCCTTCCATCAGCTTATCGATATCCGCGCCGCTGACCGCAATGGGAAGCAGTCCTACTGCCGTCAGAACAGAGAAGCGGCCGCCCACGTCATCCGGTACTACGAAGCTCTCGTAGCCCTCCTGGTCAGCCAGGCTCTTTAAGGCGCCTCTCGCCCTGTCCGTCGTGGCGTAGATCCTCCTGTTGGCTTCCTCTCTGCCGTATTTCTCGATCAGCATCTCCTTAAACACGCGGAACGCAATGGCCGGCTCCGTGGTGGTCCCGGATTTGGAGATAATATTGATGGAAAAGTCCTTCCCTTTCAGCACATCCTGCAGATCACGTATATATTTGCTGCTGATGCTGTTGCCTACGAAATAGATCTCCGGCGTCTTCCGGTCCGCCTTGTCCAGCACATTGTAAAAGCTGTGAGTCAGAAACTCGATAGCGGCCCTGGCCCCCAGATACGAACCGCCGATCCCGATGACCAGAAGGACATCCGAATCGCTCCGGATCTTCTCCGCCGCTTTCTTGATGCGGGCAAATTCCTCCCTGTCATAGTCTACAGGCAGATCGATCCATCCGACAAAGTCATTGCCGGCTCCGGATTTGGAGGTCAGCAGATCCTTCGCGCACAAAACGGAGGACTTGATATTCCGGACCTCCTCTTCGGACACGAATACGGCCGCTTTGGAATAGTCAAACGTCACTTCTCTTCCCATGGTTACACACTCTCCTTTTATCGTCATTGTCAATCGGTTCCTGTGGACAGTATAGCATAAACTGTATCTTTTTGCGATAGAAATATGCAAAATTTAGAAGTTTGTCTCCACGGCCGTTCTTATTCCAGATATTGTTTCAGGATCTCCCCGATCAGCTCCATCTCATCCGAGGACAGATCCTTCAGCCACTCTCCCTCCGAGCGGCATTTTTCCCGACTGGCCGCGATCTGCTCCAGCCCGCGCCGGAGGTATTCCGGATCCGGAGCCGTCTTCTCCTTTTCCGTTCCCGCCGGCATCCCGTTCTCCTCCGCCTGGAATTTTCTCGGGTTCCGCGCAGTTCTCCTGCTGATCTGCGTGACGGAGCGCTCCCCTTCCCCGAATTCCTCTCCGCTCCTCTCCCGGGCTATGCTGCGGATGGCCGCGCGGGAGACGTTCCGGGACGTCTCTTCCCGGGAGGCGCCGCGTGATGTTTCGTCGCGGGAGATGCTCCGCACACCTTCCTCACGCGAAACGCCGCGCGCACCTTCGTCGCGGGAGATGCTCCGCACACCTTCCTCACGGGAAGCGCCGCGCGCACCTTCGTCGCGGGAGATGCCCCGCGCGCTTTCCTCGCGGGAGATGCTCCGTGTGCCCTCTTCCCGGGAGATGCTCCGCACACCCTCCTCACGGGCCGCGGGCCGGCTCGTCTCACTCTGAGAGGCCGTCGTTTCACGGGCCAGACGGGAGAAGAGCGAATTCTCCAGATAATCCTGCAGCACACACA
>CANRGP010000077.1 GCA_947630085.1 uncultured Lachnospiraceae bacterium | reverse complement strand
TCGGATAGCCGAACGCTGCAATGTGGAGATCGAGTTCGGCGTGACCAAGCTGCCGCGTTTTGACGTGCCGGAGGGCTACGATTCCTGGACCTATCTGAACCATCTCTGCAGCATGGGACTTCAGAAGCGCTACCCGCAGACGGCCGGGGAACTGAGAGGGCGCCTTGACTATGAGCTGGGAGTGATCCGCAGGATGGGATACGTGGATTATTTCCTGATCGTATGGGACTTTATCCATTTTGCCAAATCACACGGGATCAGCGTGGGACCGGGAAGGGGATCGGCCGCGGGATCCATCGTTTCCTACTGCCTGGAGATCACCGATATTGACCCGATCCGCTATAACCTCCTGTTTGAACGTTTCCTTAATCCCGAGAGGGTATCCATGCCGGATATTGACATCGACTTCTGCTTCGAGAGGAGGCAGGAGGTGATCGACTATGTGGTGGAAAAATACGGCAAGGACCAGGTCGTTCAGATCATCACGTTCGGTACCCTGGCGGCCAGGGGTGTGATCCGGGATGTTGGACGTGCCCTGGATATTCCGTACGAAAAATGCGATTCCATTGCCAAAATGATCCCGGCCGAACCGGGGATGACCCTTGAGAAGGCTATGAAGCAGCGGCCGGACCTGCGGGATATCTACCAGCAGGATGAACAGGTCAAATACCTGATCGATATGTCGATGCGGCTGGAGGGACTGCCCAGGCACGCCTCCATGCACGCGGCCGGCGTGGTGATCAGCCGCACGGCCGTGGATAATTATGTGCCTCTTTCCCGGGCCGCGGACGGCTCCGTCACCACGCAGTTCACAATGACCACTCTGGAAGAGCTTGGTCTGCTGAAAATGGATTTTCTTGGGCTTCGGACGCTGACCGTGATCCAGGGGGCCGTCCGGCAGATCGAGAAGAATTACGGAATTGTTCTGGACTGGAACAATATGGATTATAACGATCCGAAGGTTATGGATCTGATCGGAAGCGGAAAGGACGACGGGATCTTCCAGCTGGAAAGTTCCGGGATGAAGAACTTCATGAAGGAGCTGAAGCCGAGATGCCTGGAGGATATCATCGCCGGGATCGCCCTTTACCGGCCGGGTCCCATGGATTTCATACCGAAATATCTGAAGGGCAAGAACGACCAGAAGGCTGTCGTTTATGATTGCCCGCAGCTGGAGCCTATACTGGGTGAGACGTACGGGTGCATCGTCTACCAGGAGCAGGTCATGCAGATCGTCCGGGACCTCGCGGGGTATACCATGGGGAGAAGCGATCTGGTGCGCCGCGCCATGTCCAAAAAAAAGGAATCCGTCATGGCAAAGGAACGCCGGAATTTTGTCTACGGCAATCCCGAAGAGGGAGTGCCGGGCTGCATCGCGCGCGGCATCGACGAGAAAACAGCCAATATCATTTTTGACGAGATGACGGATTTTGCCAGATATGCGTTTAATAAGTCCCACGCGGCCTGCTACGCGGTGGTGGCCTATCAGACGGCGTACCTGAAATGTTATTATCCCAGGGAATTTTTCGCAGCGCTGATGACTTCGGTAATGGACAACAGCGGAAAGGTCTCCGAGTATATCCTGACCTGCCGCCAGATGGATATTCCCATACTGCCTCCCGACATTAACGAGGGAGAGAGCGGCTTTACCGTGTCCGGCGGAGCTATCCGGTACGGCCTGTCGGCGATCAAGAGCGTAAGCAGGGCCGTTGTCGACAGCATTGTCGCGGAACGCGGCGCAAACGGAAAATTCAGGAGCATGGATGAATTTGTGGAGAGGACATCCAATAAGGAAGTGAACCGGCGCACCCTTGAGAATTTTATCAAGGCGGGCGCGCTGGACTGCCTGCCGGGAAACCGCCGGCAGAAGTGTATGGTGGCCTCGGAAATGCTGGATCAGAAGAATAAAGAGAAAAAGAATGTGATGGAAGGACAGATGACGCTCTTTGATTTTGCTCCCGAGTCGGACCGGCAAAGCTTCCAGGTCACCTTTCCGCAGGTGGAGGAATTCACAAAGGATGAGATCCTGGCCTTTGAAAAGGAAATGCTGGGGATCTATCTGAGCGGCCATCCTCTTCAGGCATACGAGAAGCTGTGGAGAGACAATATTACCGCTGTGTCCGCCGATTTTGTCGTTGACGAGGAGACGGAAAAAGCCGGCGTCGAGGACAACAGCCGTGTGACGATCGGAGGAATGATCACCGCGAGGACCATAAAAACGACCCGGACGGGACAGATCATGGCGTTTGTGACCGTAGAGGATCTGCTGGGCAGCGTAGATGTCATCGTCTTCCCGAAGGATTACGAGAAATACCGAGATCTGCTGGAAAACGAGAATAAGATCTTTGTCCAGGGGAGGGCCTCCATCGGGGAGGAACCCGTCGGCAAGCTGGTATGCGAGAGGATCATTCCGTTTGACAGCCTGCCCAGACAGCTGTGGATCCAGTTCGCGGACCGGGAGGAGTATATTGCCCGCCTGGAAGAGACCACGGAGGTCCTGAAGGACTCGGAGGGAGATGACGCGGTGATCCTCTATTTGAGGAATGAACGGGCCAAAAAGGTCCTTCCTCCCGCCTGGAACGTCTCTGCGGACAGCGGCCTGCTGGAGAGACTGTATCGTCTGCTCGGAGAAAATAATGTCAAAGTCGTGCAAAAAAGCATTGAAAGTATCGGGAAAATGAATTAGAATAGCGGTGAAGGGAAGATCCACTTTTACAATCAGGAGGCAAATGGAAATGGCGAAGACGGTGAAGACAATCGGTGTATTGACGAGCGGGGGGGACGCTCCGGGGATGAACGCGGCGATCCGCGCGGTGGTGCGTACCGCGATCAACCGCGGCCTGAAGGTAAAGGGTGTCATGAGAGGATACGCCGGGCTTCTGGCGGAAGAGATCATAGATATGACGACTACGTCAGTTTCCGATACCATAAACAGGGGCGGTACCATTCTTTATACCGCGCGCTGCATGGAGTTCATGACTCCGGAGGGGCAGAGAAAGGGCGCGGAGATCTGCAGGAAGCACGGGATCGACGGCATGGTAGTGATCGGCGGAGACGGTTCTTACCGCGGAGCGGGAAAGCTGTCCGCACTGGGGATCAACACCATCGGAATTCCGGGGACCATTGATCTGGATATCGCCTGTACGGATTATACCATCGGATTTGATACGGCTGTGAACACGGCGATGGAGGCCATCGACAAGGTGCGCGATACCTCCACCTCCCACGAGCGCTGCAGCATCATCGAGGTTATGGGCCGTCACGCCGGCTACATCGCATTGTGGTGCGGCATTGCGAACGGCGCGGAGGATATCCTTCTCCCGGAGAAATTCGACGGCGACGAGCAGACTCTGATCAATCATATCATCGAGAGCCGCAAGATCGGAAAGAAGCACCATATCGTGATCAACGCGGAGGGCATCGGACATTCCACCTCTATGGCCAGGAGGATCGAGGCCGCCACCGGCATCGAGACGAGAGCCACTATTCTGGGATATATGCAGCGCGGCGGTGTTCCCACCTGCAAGGACCGTGTCTATGCCTCCATCATGGGCGCCAAGGCCGTGGAGCTTCTGGCCAACGGTGTGAGCAACCGGGTGATCGCCTACAAGAACGGCGAATACACGGATTTCGATATTCAGGAAGCTCTGGCCATGCAGAAGAGCCTCCCGGAGGATCAGTATCAGATCAGCAAGCTCCTGACGCGCTGACGCGCCGGAGGGGATATGGCGGAAAATGTGGTCCTGTGCGGCGCAAGCGCATATCAGGAAAAATATTATTTCAACAAAAAATTTGACTCCCTGCCCGACAGCATAAAGGAGGAGCTTCAGATTTTGTGCGTCCTTTTCACGGAAGACGTGGGAGGGGTCATGACGCTGGAATTCCGTCAGGACGGGAGCCTTCAGTTCCGTGTGGAGGCCGAGGAGGATGATTTCGGTTTTGACGAGATTGGCAGCGCTCTCAAGATCCGGGAATATCAGAGAGACAAGAGAGAGCTTTTGGAATCGCTGGAACTGTACTACCGGGTGTTCTTTCTGAACCCGGCATCATAGACAGTCTGCCGCCGTGAGCGCGCGGACCGGGACGGAGTGAAGATTTGAAACTGAAAATCGGCGATGTTCTGCTGGACAACAATCTGATATTAGGGCCTATGGCGGGAGTGACCGATCTGGCGTTCCGCAGACTCTGCAGGGAGCAGGGCTGCGGAGCGGCATATACGGAGATGGTCAGCGCCAAGGCCATTTTTTATAATAACCGGAACACATATGATCTGATGCGGGTGGATCCGGAGGAAGGGCCCGTGGCCCTGCAGCTTTTCGGATCGGATCCGGAGATCATAAGCGAAATGGCGGCCCGCGTAGAGGACGGCCCTTATGCCTGGATCGATATCAATATGGGATGCCCTGTCCCCAAGATCGTGAACAACGGGGAAGGATCGGCCCTTATGAAGGATATGCCCAGGGCGGAGGCAATCCTCAAAGCGCTGGTGCGGAAGGTAAAGAAGCCGGTCACTGTAAAATTCCGGAAGGGCTTCGATCGGGAACAGGGGGACGCGGTGGAGTTCGCGAAGCTGGCCGAGTCCTGCGGCGTCGCGGCCGTTGCGGTCCACGGAAGGACGAGGGAACAGTATTATTCCGGAAAAGCGGACTGGGATGTGATCCGCCGCGTGAAGGAAGCGGTAAATATTCCGGTCATCGGAAACGGAGATGTCTTTTCCCCCGAGGACGCGGGGCGGATGCTGGAAGAGACCGGGTGCGACGGAGTCATGATAGCCCGGGGAGCAAGGGGAAATCCCTGGATCTTTTCGGATACCGCCTGCTTCCTGGACGGAGGAGGAAAGAGACCGCCCAGAAGCAGGGAGGAGCTGCGCGGGATGATCCTGCGGCATATCCGCCTTCTGACGGAAGAAAAGGGAGAGTATGCTGCGGTCCGTGAAATGCGAAAGCATATCGGCTGGTACACCGCGGGACTGGAGCACTCCGCCAGACTCAGAAGCGATGTGAACCTGGCGGAAAGTGTGGAGGAGCTGACGGGGCTGGTGCTGGAGAGAATATAGAAATCCGGTCCGCATACCGGCAAATGAAAGATGCCGTGACAGTGAGATGTCAGGAAAAACCGGAAGAGATTTCAGGGGAGAACCCGGAAGAATTCTTGACAACGGACATATGTTGGGATATAATGTTGTGAATATCGGCGGTCAAGGGATCGTCGGTGGTAAGTTGAATAAAGGAAGGAAAGCAGTACTATGGCAGAGAAGAAGAACATTTTAACGTATGCCGGATTGAAGCAGTATGAGGATGAGCTTCAGAATCTGAAGGTGGTTCGCAGAAAAGAAGTGGCCCAGAAGATCAAGGAGGCCAGAGAACAGGGGGATCTGTCTGAAAACGCGGAGTATGACGCGGCGAAGGACGAGCAGAGGGATATTGAACTGCGGATCGAGGAGCTCGAGAAGCTTCTGAAGAACGCGGAGGTCGTCGTGGAGGATGAGGTGGATCTTGACCGGATCAGCGTCGGATGCAAGGTAAAGGTCTACGAGATGGATTTTGATGAGGAGATGGAGTTCCGTCTGGTGGGGTCTACGGAGGCCAACAGCCTGAACAATAAGATATCCAATGAATCGCCGGTAGGCAAGGCCCTGCTTGGCAGGAAAGTTGGCGACATTGTGGATGTGGAGACACAGGCTGGAGTCATCCAGTACAAGGTGCTGGATATCCAGAGAGTATCATAACAGATAAGGAGAATATCAAGTGGCAGAACAGAATCAGAACCGGGCGGAGAATCCGGAGAGGCACGGGAAGGACCGGGAGAACGGAGACCGGACACAGCAGGACATCAATCAGCTTTTGAAGGTCCGCCGCGATAAGCTCGCGGAGCTTCAGGCGGCCGGCAGGGATCCGTTTCAGATCACGAAATATGACGTGACCGTTCACAGCACGGACGTTAAGGAGGATTATGAAGCCTGGGAGGGGAAAGAGGTTTCCGTCGCCGGACGCATGATGTCCAGAAGGATCATGGGAAAAGCCTCCTTCTGCAATGTGCAGGATCTGAAGGGCAGCATCCAGTGCTATGTGGCCCGTGACAATATCGGGGAGGAACCGTATAAGGATTTCAAGAAGCTGGATATCGGCGACATCATCGGAGTGAAGGGAACCGTCTTTACGACGAAGACCGGCGAGATCTCAATTCATGCCACGTCCCTCACGCTGCTCTCGAAGAGCCTCCAGATCCTTCCGGAAAAATATCACGGTCTGACCAATACGGATATGCGCTACCGCCAGCGGTATGTGGATCTGATCATGAATGAGGACGTAAAAAAGACGTTTGTCATGCGTTCAAAGATTATCAGCAGCATCCGCCGGTACCTGGACAGTCAGGGCTTCCTGGAGGTCGAGACGCCCATGCTCGTCGCCAACGCCGGGGGCGCCGCGGCGCGGCCCTTTGAGACGCATTACAATGCGCTGGACGAAGACGTAAAGCTGCGCATCTCCCTTGAACTGTACCTGAAGCGTCTGATCGTAGGCGGCATGGAGCGCGTTTACGAGATCGGACGGGTATTCCGCAACGAGGGCCTGGATACGAGACATAATCCGGAGTTCACGCTGATGGAGCTGTATCAGGCATACACAGATTACCACGGCATGATGGATCTGACTGAGAATCTGTTCCGCCATGTGGCGCAGGAGGTCTGCGGCACGACGTCCATCACATATTCCGGCGTAGAGATCGATCTGGGCAGGCCCTTTGAGCGTCTGACTATGATCGACGCCGTCAGGAAATATACCGGGATCGATTTTGACGAGATCAGGACCACTGAGGAAGCCAAAAAACTGGCCGATGAGAAGGGGGTCCACTATGAAGCCCGCCACGTCCGCGGCGACATCATTAACCTGTTTTTTGAGGAGTTTGTGGAGGAGCACCTGATCCAGCCGACATTCATCATGGATCACCCGGTGGAAGTTTCCCCGCTCACCAAGCGCAAACCGGATAAGCCGGAGCTGGTGGAACGGTTCGAGCTGTTTATTTATGCCCGCGAGATGTGCAACGCCTATTCGGAACTGAATGATCCCATCGACCAGAGGGCGCGCTTCGCGGCCCAGGAGGAGGCGTTTGCGGCGGGAGACGAGGAGGCGAACCACACGGACGAGGATTTCCTGAACGCTCTGGAGATCGGTATGCCGCCCACCGGCGGGATCGGCTACGGCATCGACCGGCTGGTAATGCTCCTGACGGACTCTCCGGCGATCCGGGACGTGCTGCTGTTCCCGACGATGAAGTCGCTGAACTAAAAAGCCTTGTAAAATCAACGCTTTTAGCACATTACCCACCTTCAAGAGAACGATAATGACCGAACGACGTCACTCGGAAAAGTACTTCGTGCTTCCGAGTGATGTCGTTGACTTTAGAGGCTGCGTGCAGTAAAATTAGGAGAACGATAGAGTTGTTAATATTTTTTCTTATTTGTAAAAGGAAGATGATTATTAAATGAGAATTGTTGCGTATCAATTTGCGGTATCTGGAAATATTAGTGAGAATTACAATTCCCGTTTGTCTGTCTGATAATATTAAACGTCGGTTCTGAAATGCTTTATTTTGACCCTGAGAACAGCAGACCACTAACAGAGAAAAACTGCTCCAATTTCGGCAGGATCGATCCTTTTGCTTCTGTGGTGAGGCGGACGCTGAACAAAAATAAAAACAAATCTCCAGAAATTCGTATAATACCAAGACAGAGACATCAGAAAATAACGGCACACAAGGGAAAACGGCATTTATAAAGTTGCGACAATGAAGAGCATTGACAAGTAAAATGGCCGGAAAGGCCGGCCTACCCTCCATTGTTCGGAGGGGCTAACCCTCCAGATATCATGCCCTATGGGTACGAAAGAAAGGAGGGCGTGCCAAAGATTACATATTCTGATTTGCTTTAGATTGGTATATTCATTGTAGCCCTTGTGGGACTGTGTTATCAGATCTTCAGGGGAAAGAAATAAGCCGCCACTACTGCCAATAGTGACGGCGGCCTGTTAAGGGTTTAGCTAGTTATTTTTGGGGTAGGCTGTGTGTCTCTGGCTTTCCCTTTGCGATTCAAATATAATATATCTTGGAATACAGTGCAAGATGTTTTTGCTATTTCCTCATGCCCAATAAACAAAAGAAGCCTGGCAAAAAGAGTCTGCTGCGGAGAGTGGAACCTGTCCGGCACGACAGACATCAAGGCGGACAAGGAGAAGGCTCACGGAAAAGATTGACGGGGCTATTGCCGCGACCATGGGGGTTGACCGGGCGATCCGGTGCAGGAATGAGACGAAAGAGATCATTTATGATTCCAGGGGCCTTTTGGTATTTTAAAAGAGCCAGGGGAAAAATCCCTGGCCCCAGACCGCCCACAGTATTGCGCCGGAGACCGGCTCGTGGGAGAAGTCCTGAATAGTATATGCAGATAAAGAAATAAGATTACAGTTTTTGTTGCCAGTCGCTGCGGAAACCGTAGTAATCCATTCGTACGAATGGATATTTCCTGGTCAGTGAAACGATGGAGTCTTTCATCTCACTGAATTTGTCTACGGGCAGGATCCGCTTCATAACAAGCAGAAAACCATAGAAATGGGCGTTGTCGATTTCGCCGT
>CANRGP010000076.1 GCA_947630085.1 uncultured Lachnospiraceae bacterium | reverse complement strand
ATGCTCCGCACACCTTCCTCACGCGAAACGCCGCGCGCACCTTCCTCGCGGGAGATGCTCCGCACACCTTCCTCACGGGAAGCGCCGCGCGCACCTTCGTCGCGGGAGATGCTCCGCACACCCTCCTCACGGGCCGCAGGCCGGCTCGTCTCACTCTGAGAGGCCGTCGTTTCACGGGCCAGGCGGGAGAAGAGCGAATTCTCCAGATAATCCTGCAGCACACACACCAGCTGCATCCGCTTTTCCGGCAGATTTACTCCGAAGTCCACAGCCAGGGTCAAAAGCCCCGCCAGGATCCCGGTAGACGCATACAGAACAATATAGTAATTGTCGCTGCGGTACCAGTAGGAGGCGAACGCGCAGATCCCTCCCAGGAGAAAGCAGAGAACGGTAAACAGTCCGGACAGGTTCCCCCACCCGCTCAGTCCGAATCCCAGGAAACGGTAGGACGCCAGCTGCTTTTCCAGATACACCTGCGTATTGCGGACCCCCTGATTCAATCGATATGTATTTTCAGCCTTCTGCTTGAACTCCCGCAGATAACGGTTTTTCGTCAGTGCCATATTGTCGGTTTCCCTGATCAATCTTTGGTAGAGAGCTCTTGCCGTGAGCCTGCACAGCAGACCGAGAATACAGGCGGCTGCCAGCAGATACAATGCTCGTCCGGATTCCAGAAACTCCAGCATCATGGTAAGATTCCCCTTTCTACTTGGATTTCGTTGCAACAAAACTTATTATAGCGGGGGTTTTTCCATTTGGGAAGTTGAGAATGGCTAGAATCGTTCGTCAAATACCGGCAGGATTCGATTTTTATGAATATCAGAAACAACCTTAAGACCGGTTCAGGGCCCCGGGAACCGGGGCCCGCGCCGCCGTCGCAGAAATGTAAAGCCAAACGCCGCGCCGGAACCGGGGATCCGAATCATCCCTCGGTTCCGGCGCGGCGTTCCTTTTCACGGGATCCGTCCTCCGGCCCCGTATGTATCACTTCTTTGCAATGTACTTGCGGATATCAAGGGCAATCGCTACGATGATGACAAGGCCCTGGACGATGTACTGGTAGTCCGTGGGAATGCCCAGGAACTGCATGGAAGACTTCAGCAGCTCAAACACGAGCACACCGATGACCACGCCGGAAATGCGTCCGATACCTCCGTTCACGGATACGCCTCCGATGGTACAGGCGGCGATGGCTTCCAGCTCATAGCTGAGGCCCATGTTCACGCTGGCTCCGCCGGACTTGGCTCCCAGAAGGAAGCCCGCAATGGCGTAAAGAACAGCCGCGGTCACATAGATGATGATCTTCGTCTTCTTTACATTTACGCCGGATACCTCTGCGGCCGCCTCATTTCCGCCGATGGCGTACATATACTTGCCGTGGCGGGTGTAATTGTAGACAAACCACATGATGGCGCCGATCACAAAGGCAATAATGAACATATAAGGAATTCCCAGAAACTTTCCCGTGGCGATCTGGGTATAATCCCTGCGGTAGCCTCCCAGAGGCGTCGCCTTGGAATATACCAGGCAGATTCCGTATACCATCAGCTGCATACCCAGGGTTCCGATGAATGCCGGCACATTCAGGTAGGAGATGATGATGCCGTTCAGCAGTCCGAAAAACGCGCACACTGCGATGCAGATCAGCAGGGCGGCGACAATGGGGACCTCGCCCAGATTGGGGAAGAACTTGCCGCTGTAATCGGACATCTGCAGCAGCGTTCCCGCGATACAGGCGGAAAGCCCTACCTGACGCCCCGCGGAAAGATCCGTCCCCTTGGTGATCAGGCATCCGCTGACTCCGAACGCAATGATCACGCGGGCCGCCGTATTAACGGAAATGTTGGAAAGGTTGCTCCAGGAGAAAAAGTTGTCCCTTGTCAGGCCGGTGAACAGAACCATCAGGAGCAGAACGATAATGATCCCGTTGTCCATGGCCAGCTTTTTAATATTTACATTCTTTATCATATCGGTATCCTCCTTAACTGAACTTGGTTGCAAGGCTCATGATATTTTCCTGCGTAGCCTGATCGCCGGTCACCTCTCCGGTCACCCTGCCGTCGCACATGACCACGATCCGGTGCGACATCCCGATCAGCTCCGGCATTTCCGAAGATATCATGATGATTCCCTTGCCCTGCTTTGCCAGCGAGATCATGATCTGATAGATCTCATATTTGGCTCCTACGTCGATGCCTCGTGTCGGCTCGTCCATGATCAAAACGTCCGGATTGTTGGCAAGCCACCTGGCAATGATGACCTTCTGCTGGTTGCCTCCGGAAAGAGACTGGATCAGCGTCCGGCTGCTCGGCGTCTTGATGCTGAGCTTTGCCACATTGTCCTGCACCAGCTGTTCGATCTTGCCGGTATCAAGCATCGGCCCTATTTTCAGGTAATTGTTCAATGAAGAGATCGAAACGTTGTCCGCAATGGACAGGCATCCGAGGATACCCGTGCCGCGCCGGTCCTCCGTGATCATCCCGATCCCGGTGCGGATCGCGTCCCTCGGGCGGCTTACGCGGATCGGTTTTCCGTTCATCAGCACCTCGCCGCTCTTTACATGGCGAATGCCGAAGATCGCCTCCATCAGCTCGGTACGCTGCGCTCCTACCAGTCCGCCGAAGCCCAGGATCTCTCCCCTGCGCAGCTTAAAGCTGATGTGCTGGAAGGACCGGTCATAAATGCTGCACAGATCCCTGACCTCCAGGATCACATCCTCGTTTTCCGCTTTCTCCATAGGCGGATAAACATTGGTCAGCTCGCGGCCCACCATCTGGCGGACGATCTCGCTGTCGCTGATGTCCTTTACCTCCCAGGTCCCCACATACGTTCCGTCCCGCATGATGGTAATGTCGTCGGCGATCTCCCGGATCTCCGCCATTTTGTGGGAAATATAGATCAGAGAAACTCCTCTTGATCGAAGATCCCGGACAATATTGAACAGCGCCTCCACTTCATTTTCCGTCAGAGACGATGTGGGCTCGTCCAGGATCACAACTTTCGCATTCATGGAAACTGCCTTTGCAATCTCAACCGACTGCATCTGGGCAATGGATAAGGTTCCCAGCTTTGCCTTGGGGTTGTAGGGCATACGGACGTTCTCAAGCCACTTGGCAGCTTCCTCGTTCATTTTTTTATGGTCTACCATCTTAACGGGCCCGATCTTTCTGAGAGGGTAGCGCCCCAGATACATATTCTCGGCGATCGTGCGGTCAGGAACCGGCTGAAGCTCCTGATGGACCATCGCCAGGCCCTTGTGCAGCGCATCGTTCGGATTGAGAATGGTCATCTTCTCCCCGTCCAGGTAGATCTCGCCCTCATCCATCTTGTAGATTCCGAACAGGCATTTCATCAGGGTTGACTTTCCGGCGCCGTTTTCCCCCATGAGGGCATGGACGGTACCCGGCCGGACCTTCAGCTGGATATTATCCAGCGCCTTAACTCCCGGGAAGCTTTTGGAAACGCCTTTCATTTCCAGTCTGTACTCTGCCATCCCATGTTCTCCTTTCATGAAGCCTTTTTCTGAAAATCGGGTGCGCCCCTTCCCGCGGCGCACCCGACCAGCTTTATTCGCGTTCTATGACGGCGGATCCGCCCGCCGCGCAGAAAAGCGATATTATTTCACCTTTTCAAGGATCTCGGCTGCGTTCTCCGTAGTAACCTTGACATAATCGACCATGTTCACCGGGTCTACGGCCTCGCCCTTCAGGAACTTAACGGCGGCGTCCGCTGCTGCCTGCGCCTGTCCGAAATGATCGTTGAATACCGTACCGGTCATCCTTCCGTCAACAACATTCTGAACCAGAGCGTCAACGCCTACCAGATAAATGTCCTCGTTAACCTTCCGTCCCGCGGCCTCGATCGCCTGGAGAGCGCCCAGAGCCATCGCGTCGTTGTTGCAGAAAACAACCTCTACGCTGTCGCCGAACTGCGTCAGAGCATCCTGAACGATCTGCTGGCCCTTCGCCTGATCCCAGTCGCCTCTCTGAAGAAGCAGCTCCTCAACCTCGATGCCCGCATCCGTCAGAGCCTTCACGGAGAACTCGGTCCTGTACTGGGCGTCTACGTTCTCGGGATCGCCCTGAACCATGATGTAGCTGACCTTGCCGTCGCCGTTGATATCGCCCTTGTTGGCTGTCTCAACGATCTCTTCGCCCTGATATGTACCGGACTGTCTTGCATCGGCGCCTACATAAGTAGCCTTGATGCCTTCGGAAGCCCATCTCTCTTCCTCCGCGGGGTCCGGCTCACGGTTGATGTAAACAACCGGAATGCCCGCCTCGTTGCACATATCCGTCACGCTGGGAGCGGAAGAAGACTGCACCAGGTTCAGGATCATGACATCAACGCCGGAAGCGATGAAGTTCTGGATCTGGTTGGTCTGCTCCGCCTGATCGCCCTTGCCGTCCATGATCGTGATGTTGGAAGCGGAAAAGCCCAGATCCTCCACCAGATATCTCTCCAGCTCAGTGCGGTACAGAGTCATAAAGTTGTCGTCGAACTTGTAAATACTGATACCGACCTTCTTGTCCGCCATATCGGACGAGCTGCCGGTTGAGCCGCCGGTTGAACCACCGGTCGATCCGCCGCTTCCGCCGCAGGCAGTCATACCAAGAACCATAGCTCCGGCCAAAAGCAGTGCCATAATGCGTCTTTTCATAACTATTCTACCTCCTAATATAGTATAATAAGTTTTTGCCCGGGTACCACCCGTTTTTACATTATAGCACATTTTTTGGACAAAGTATATAGAAAACGTAAATTTTATTCAGATTTTTCGCCAATTTTCACGTCTTATCTGCATTTTTGTCAAAAACAAGCCGTCATTTTGCCATTTCCAGCACCAGTTTCACGCTGTGTTCAATGGCTTTTGCCTCAAACTCCTCATAATCCATTCCGGCGGAATCGTCCGCTTTATCGGAAATGGCGCGAATAATCAGAAACGGCACCCGGTTGAGCGCCGCGGCCTGCGCGACGGCCGCCCCCTCCATCTCCGTGCAATAGCCGCCAAAGGTCCGGCTAAGCCACTGCTTTTTCTCCTTATCCGAAATAAACTGATCCCCGCTCAGGATACGTCCCACATGGACGCCGATCTCCGGGTTCACCCTGGCGCAGCTTTCCTTAGCCTTCCGGATCAGTTCGGGATCTCCCCGGAACACGGACTCCTCCATCTGCGGGATCACTCCCGGCGCGTAGCCGAACCCGCTGGCATCCATATCGTGCTGAAGCGCCTCGGAGGACAGGACGATATCGCCTATGTCGATCTCCGCCCGGAGAGAGCCGGCGATGCCCGTATTGACGACCGTGTCCGCACCGTATCGGTCGATAAGGATCTGGCAGCATACGGCCGCGTTGACCTTCCCGATCCCTGAGCGCACCACTACTGCGTCCTTTCCGCAAAGCTTTCCTCTGAAGAAATCCATTCCGGCCACGGTACGGACCTCCACATCTTTCATGGCCTCTTTAATGGCCGCAACCTCCTGAGTCATTGCTCCGATAATCCCCAGCATACGCATGATCCTCCTTTTCCTTCTCACTCTGACGGCGCCGGCGGCCCGCTCTCTCAGCGCCGCGCCCTTCTCACTCCGGCTGTGCCGGCGGCCCGCTCTCCTGCCCGCACCTTTCTCACTCCGGCAACGCCGGCGGCCCGCTCTCCTGCCCCGCCAGATAATCCGCAAGTTCGGCGAATTTTTCAAGTCCCAGATCCTCTCCCCGTACATTGTCGGGAAGTCCCGCGGCCTTTACCGCCGCCGCCAGCGTCTCCTTCGGGAATGGAATATCCGCCGCGTTGTTCAGGCCGTTCAGGAGCGTTTTTCTCCTCTGATTGAACGACGCCCGGATCAGGCGGAACATCAGCTCCCTGTCCTTCGTCTGCACTGCGTTTTCCCTGCGTCTGGTCAGGCGAAGCACGGCCGAACCCACATTGGGGCGGGGAATAAAGCAGTTCGGAGGGACATTGGCGACCAGATACGGCTCCGCATAATACCGGACGGCCAGAGACAGCGCGCCGTAATCGCGGCTTCCCGGGCCGGCCTGTATCCGCTCCGCCACCTCCTTCTGGACCATGACGGTAATGCTGTCAACCGGGGCGTTTCCCTCAAGGAGCCCCATGATGATCGGCGTCGTAATATAGTAAGGCAGATTCGCAACCACCTTCAATGGGCGTCCCCCATTGTAGGCGCGCGCGATCTCCCCGATATCCACCTTGAGAATATCAGCATGAATGACGGTTATATTGTCATATTCGGCAAGCGTCTCCTGCAGAATCGGTATCAGGTTGGCGTCGATCTCCACCGCCGCCACGCGTCCGGCGCTCTCCGCCAGGTATTGGGTCATGGTACCGATCCCGGGCCCGATCTCCAGGACACAGTCCTCCTTCGTCACGCCCGCTGCGCGGATGATCTTGTCCAGAACGTGGGGGTCGATCAGGAAATTCTGGCCGAATTTCTTCTGAAAAGAAAAACCGTATTTCTGAATGATCTCGATCGTATTCCTGGGATTGCCAAGCGTAGGCATGGTTCAAAATCCTTTCTGTCATTCGGCGTCCCCGGATCCGGCTCCGGGGCGGCACACGGCCTCACGCGATCCGGAACAGCCGCCGCGCGTTTTCCTCGGCCGCCGCAATGACCTCCTCCTCGGAGATCCCCCGGATCCGGCTCACCGCTTCCGCCACAAGGGGCAGATACAGCGACGAATTCCGCTCTCCCCGGTGCGGCGACGGCGCCATATAGGGGCAGTCCGTCTCCAAAAGCAGGCGGTCCATCGGCATATACGCCACCACTTCTTTCAGCTTCTTTGCATTTTTAAAGGTCAGCACGCCTCCGATGCCCAGATAAAAGCCCATATTCAGGTACTCTCTGGCCATCTCTGCCCCGTAGGAAAAGCAGTGGATCACACCGCCCGCCTCGTCCGCATTTTCCTCCCGGACGATATTCAGGGTGTCCTGCGCCGCGTCCCGGCTGTGGATGATGACAGGAAGGCCAACCTTTCCGGCCAGCCGGAGCTGTCTGCGGAACCAGTGCTGCTGCACCGCGCGCTCCGGTTCGTCCCAGTGGTAATCCAGGCCGATCTCTCCGACGGCAACCGTCTTCGGGCGCGCGCACATTTCCTCAAGCCACGCCATTCCCTCCTCATCCAGCTCCGCGGTTTCGCTGGGATGCACTCCCACCGCGGCATAGACGAACGGATATTTCTCCGCCAGCGCCAGCGTCGTCCTCGTGGACGCCATACTGGCCCCGACATTCACCACCGTTCCGATCCCCGCGCCCCGAAGAGACATCAGAAGCTGCTCCCTGTCTCCGTCAAACGCGGCATCATCGTAATGTGCGTGCGAATCAAAAATCATAGTCCGTAAACTCCTTGTCCGCTCGGCTGTCAGACGCCAAACAGCGCCCGGCAGACCAGATACAGGATAATCAAATGTACCGGATAAAACGCATAAAACAGATATTTCAAATTCCACTTTCCGCGCTTTCCGTTATACAGCCAGATCGGGATAAATGCCAGCGCGGCCGCCCCCTCCTGGATAAAGAAGCAGACCGCCCCGCAGGCCGCCTGTTCCAGCGCATTGTTTCTCAGGAAATAGAGAATCGCGATAGACAGCACTCCGGCCGCGCCATAGTCCGTATGCAGAAGCTGCGCGGCGCCGGCACATACGGCCACGGAAGCCACCATAAAAAGCGGCTTGCCCTCGAACCGTTTCATAAAGATCATCGCTGCAAGGCCCAGGAACAGGGTAAAAAAAACATTTTGATAGCCCGGGTAAAACCAGGAGTGATAGAACGCCAGATCAAACGGGATCTCGGACAGCAGCGCAAACGCTCCCAGCCGCAGCGCGTATTTCTTCACACTGCGGGTATGTACGAATCCCTCCGTGATCAGAAAGCAGTAGATCGGGAACGCGATCCGCCCGACCGTTCGCAGGACATTGTCCACTTCCCACCAACGCATCGCCGTCTCATAAGAAATATTCAGAAGTCCGTTATTGTATCCGCCTATGATACCTATTTCCAGAATCGCCGCGCCTATATGATCGATCAGCATAGTGATCAGGGCGATCATTTTCAGGGCGTTTCCGTTGAGGATCTTATACGACGGAACCGCTGCGTTCTCTGTTTCCATATTCCCCTCCTTATTATGGGCCGCGCTTCCGGCCCTCCCAGCGGAGCTCTTCCCCGGTGTCTCAGGCAAGGCTCCGCATCGGTGTCTCTAGCAGATCTCCGCGCCCGCCGGCATATCCCTCTCCGGTGTCATCAGGGACAGATTGCCGTCGGCGTCCTCGGCGCACAGAAGCATTCCCTGAGACTCAAGACCCGCCATCTTGCGGGGAGCCAGATTCACAAGAACCATGACCTTTTTGCCCACCATCTGCTCCGGCGTATAATGGGGTTTGATGCCGCTCAGGATCTGGCGGACTTCGCCGCCGATCTTCACCTGACTGCAGAGGAGCTTTCTGGATTTCTTCACTTCTTCGCAGGCAATGATCTCTCCCACGGCAAACTGCAGCCTGGCAAAGTCGTCATATGTGATCTCCGGCTTCGCCTCCGCGCTGTCGTTCCCGCTCTCCGCGGCCGGGGCTTCCGCGCTGCCGTTCCCGCTCTCCGCGGCCGGAGCTTCCGTGCTGCCGTTCCCGCTCTCCGCGGCCGGGGCTTCCGCACTGCCGTTTCCGCTCCCCGCGGCCGGGGCTTCCGTGCTGCCGTTCCCGCTCTCCGCGGCCGACGCCGCTTCGCGCTCCGCGTTCATGGCGTTCACCTTCTCCATGACCTCATTCACGTCCAGTCTGGCGAACAGGATCTCCGCCTTTTCCGCCACCCGGCCGCCGTCCGGATAAAGGCCGAATCTGTCCATCTGCTCCAGGCCGCGCTTCTGCGTATTCAGCTGCGCCAGGATCTTCGCGGAGGTCTCCGGCATAAACGGCTCCAGCAGGGAAGCGCCGATCGTAATGGCCTCCGTCAGATTGTAAAGCACCTCCGCCAGCCTGTCCTTTTTCGTCTCATCCTTGGCCAGGGCCCAGGGCGCCGTCTCGTCGATATATTTGTTGCTGCGCCGGAAAATCCCAAAGATCTCCGTAATGGCATCCGCCACCCGCAGCTCGTCCATCTTCGCGTCCACCTTCTTCACGGCCTCCAGAACCGTCTCCTTCAGCTCCGCGTCCGGTTCCTCCGCCGCGCCGGTCCTCTTCACGATCCCGCCGAAATATTTATTTGTCATGGAGACAGTCCGGCTCACCAGATTGCCCAGGATATTGGCCAGGTCAGAATTGAAGCGCTCCACGATCAGATCCCACGCCACGTTGCCGTCATTGTCAAACGGAGTCTCGTGCAGCACATAGTAGCGCACCGCGTCCACGCCGAAGAACCGCACCAGATCGTCGGCATAGATGATATTGCCCTTGGACTTGCTCATCTTGCCCCCGCTCATCATCAGCCACGGATGTCCGAACACCTGCTTCGGCAGCGGGAGGTCGAGCGCCATCAGGAAAATGGGCCAGTAGATCGTATGGAAACGGATAATATCCTTGCCGATC
>CANRGP010000075.1 GCA_947630085.1 uncultured Lachnospiraceae bacterium | reverse complement strand
AGGTGGGTCCGGAAGTGATCGAGGAATTCCGTGGGACGTTTGCCGGGAAATACTGGCCGGAACTCTATTACGGAAAAGAAAACAGCAAATATCAGCTTGATCTGTGGCGCGCTAACGAGATCATCCTTCTGGAGGCCGGGGTGAAGAGAGAGCATCTTCAGACTACGGGAATCTGTACCAGGTGCAATCCGGATTATCTGTTCTCACACCGGTATCATGGGAAGGAGAGAGGGAATCTGGCGGCGTTTCTTTGCCTGAAATGATTTTCGGAAATACTAAAGCCTGTCAGCGACGGGCTTTTTTTGTTTCCATGCGCGCAGGACGCCAGTGATGTCCTGCGTGTATTTGCATACTGACACCCGGCAGACCGTTCAGCCCGTATTCTGCCGGCAGAATTTTGTATTTTATCTGAATAAAATAAAATGTTTATTAAACTTTGCGTAGGGTCATTGACGAAGCCGATATCCGGGCTTATAATTCGTTCTGAATAGAACGTTCTGTTTAGAACGATTAGAAGGAGGTAACCGTATGAATATCCCAATGCGCCTGTGGGATCTGCAGCAGCCGCTGCGTTCCCTTTACACCCTTTGCGTAGAACCGGTATGCCGTGATTTTGGCGTAACCAGGACGGAACTGGATATTCTGCTGTTTCTGGACGGCAATCCGGATCATGATACCGCTGCGGAGATCGCGGATCAGCGGTGCCTGGCCAAATCCCATGTGTCTACGTCGATTCAGTCTCTGGAGAGGAACGGATATCTTACCCGGCTGGCGGGGCGGGCAGATCGCCGGCTGATCCATCTGAGGCTGTCGGAGAAGGCTGCACGGGTCGTGAGGGCCGGCAAAGAGGCGAGAGATGTTTTCCTGGGAATTATTACCGCAGGGCTGGATGAAGAGGAGCGGTCGCGGCTCCATGCCTATATTGAGAAGATGGAAGAAAACATTTTCTCCTATCTGGCAGTCAGCGGAAGATAACGGGAAACATAAAAAGGAGAACGAGTCTTATGGAAAATAAGCAAAAGGGCGGCGCGAAACCGTCTCCGATGGAGCAGATCGCCGCCTTTATTGTGGATAAACGCAAGGCATTTTATCTGCTGTACATAGGCCTTGCCGTTTTTTGCGCGTTTGCGAACGGCTGGGTTACGGTCAATGACGACCTGACCAGCTATCTTCCGGCGGAGACGGAGACCCGCCGGGGCTTAACGGTGATGGATGAAGAATTTGTCACCTTTGGCACCAACCGGATCATGGTGGACAATATTTCCTACGCGAAGGCGGAGGAGCTGGCCGGCCGGCTTAAGCAGGTGGACGGTGTCAAATCTGTGGAGTTTGATAACACGGAGGATCATTACAAGACCGGTGCGGCCTTATTTTCCATTACCTATGACGGTACGGCCGAGGATCCGGTCAGTCTTGATGCCCTGGAAGAAGTAAAAAAGGTACTGGAAGGTTATGACGTTTATATCACCGGGGATACCGGCGATTCCGCTTCGGCGAGCCTGGACGCGGAAATGCAGATAGTCATGCTGGTGGCGGTGGTCATCATTCTTTTGGTGCTTCTGTTCACATCCCAGACATACGCGGAGATCCCGGTGCTTTTGTTGACCTTCGGTTTGGCGGCCCTGTTGAATATGGGAAGCAATTTCCTGCTTGGTGAGATCTCTTTTGTCTCCGATTCCGTAGCTGTGGTTCTTCAGCTGGCACTGGCCATTGACTACGCCATCATTCTATGCCACCGATATACGGAAGAGAGAACGCATCTGGAAGCCAGGGACGCGGTCGTCATCGCCCTAAGCAAGGCCATTCCGGAGATCTCAGGCAGTTCTCTTACGACTCTGTCCGGTCTGGGAGCTATGTGTTTCATGAAGTTCGGAATCGGCAAGGACCTGGGCCTTGTGCTGATGAAGGCCATTATCCTGAGTCTTCTGTCCGTATTCACGTTTATGCCGGGGCTGCTGATGAGTTTCAGCCGTCTGATTGACCGAACCCATCACCGCAGTTTTGTCCCCCGGATCACTCTCTGGGGAAAGCTTGTGGTGAAACTCCGGTTTATTCTGCCGCCGGTTTTCGTGCTGGCGCTCGTCGCCGGTGCCATCCTGTCTAACCGGTGCCCCTATGCCTATACCCAGAACGGTCTGCCTACCTTTACGAAGAATGAGAGTCAGATTGCCCAGGAGAAGGTGGATGAAACCTTCGGCGCTCAGAACACCCTGGCAATTCTTGTGAAGGCCGGGGATTACGAGAAGGAAGGCCGTCTTCTTAAGGATCTGGCTGCTATGCCCGAGGTGGAGTCGGTCCTGGGTCTGGCAAATGTGGAAGCGAAAGACGGCTACGTCCTTACTGACCGCCTGACGCCAAGGCAGTTTGCGGAGCTTGCGGATCTGGATATCGAGGTGGCAAGGCTTTTGTATTCTGCATACGCGGTCGATCAGGAAACCTACGGCCAGCTGGTGTCAGGCGTGGACAGCTACAGCGTCCCGCTATTGGATATGTTTCTTTTCGTTCATGACCAGATGGATGCAGGGTACGTCACGCTGGATGATGAGATGACGGATGAGATCAACGATCTGTACGGTCAGCTCATTGATGCTCAGCTTCAGCTGAAAGGCACGAATTACAGCCGTCTGGTTCTCCAGCTGTCATTGCCGGAGGAGAGTGATGAGACCTTCGCCTTCCTGGATACCCTTCATAAGACGGCTGCCCGGTATTACGACGATTATCTTCTGGTGGGAAACTCCACCAGCTGCAAGGATCTGTCGTCCTCCTTTGCCAATGATAACCTGCTTATCGGCATCCTGACCATCGTCTTTGTGATTGTGGTGCTGATGTTCACGTTTCAGTCGGCGGGACTTCCGGTACTCTTAATTTTGGTCATCCAGGGCAGCGTCTGGATCAATTTCTCATTTCCGTATCTTATGAATGAGAAGCTGTTCTTCTTAAGCTATCTGGTAGTCAGTTCTATTCAGATGGGCGCAAATATTGACTACGCGATCGTCATCGCATCCCGGTATGCGGAGCTGAAGAAGGTCATGCCGTTAAAGGATGCGGTTGTGGAGTCGTTAAATGAGTCGTTCCCAACGATCGTTACATCCGGTACCATTCTGGCTTCTGCCGGGGTTCTGATCGGATTTTTGTCGTCCAGTCCGGCGGTATCCTCCATTGGTGTGTGTCTTGGACGCGGAACAATCATTTCCATCTTCCTGGTTATGGGTGTGCTGCCTCAGATCCTGCTGTTAGGGGACGTCATAATTGAAAAGACCGCGTTTACGCTGAAAGGTCATCTGCCTGTCTATTCCCTGTCCGGGACGATGCATCTGGACGGTCACGTCCGGGGATATATCTCGGGTATGGTGGACGGCGAATTTAACGGCATTGTCCACGGATCGATCAATGCTTCCGTGATATCAGGCCGGCCTCAATTAATGGAAGGCCCGCCGCAGGAGATTTCGGAAGAGCATGACGGAAAGGATGGCGCGGAAGATGGCAGCACAGAGAATTAGAATGCGGAAAATGAGAATGTGGAAAATGAGAATGCGCAGGATTGCCGCATTCTTGATGGCACTGCATTTGCTGGGCGTTTTTTGCGTCCCGCAGGCATCGGCCGCCCAGCCAGGCGGTACGGCGGCGACCGTTGAAATTGCTACTGTGGAAGATTTTCTTGCTTTTGCCGAAGGCTGCTCTCTGGATACCTGGTCCCAGGGGAAAACATTTGTTTTAACCGCGAATCTGGATCTGACCGGAAGAAGCTTTGCCCCCATTCCAACCTTCGGCGGTACCTTTCTGGGAAAAGGGCACACGGTATCCGGCGTGAATATCACCGCTGCCAGCTCAAATATGGGACTTTTCCGCTTTGTCCAGGAAGGGGCTGTGATCCGTGACCTGTATGTCGAGGGCCGCATTGCCCCAGGCGGCAGTGCCGTTAATGTGGGAGGCATCGCGGGAAGCAGCGCTGGATTCATTCAGAACTGTTCGTTTAAGGGAACGGTCGAGGGTGAAACGAATGTGGGAGGCATCGCCGGCCAGAACAAGGAATCCGGAGAAATAGCCGGGTGTCGGACAGATGGAACAGTCGCCGGAGAGAACTCTACCGGCGGCATCGCCGGGCGGAATCTCGGACTGCTGTTAAAATGTGAAAATACCGCTTCCGTCAACGTGTCCAGCCCGGATGAGGCGGCGAATGCTTCCGGCAGTGCTTTGGATCAGATTTCCTCGTTGAATACGGAAGAAGAGGCTGAAGCCGTTCTCAACAGCCACACTGATACCGGCGGTATTGCGGGATATTCCGCTGGTATCATTCAAGGCTGCGCAAACGCCGGGACGGTAGGCTACCGTCATGTGGGTTATAATGTCGGCGGCGTAGCTGGCCGCCAGGCCGGATATATGACGGGCTGTTCCAACAGTGCGCCGGTTTATGGCCGTAAGGATGTAGGCGGTGTCGTGGGGCAGGCGGAACCGGATATTATTCTGAATACGGATGAGGATAAGCTGAGCCAGCTGCGGGAGAAATTAAATGAACTGAGTACGACGATCGACGGGGCGCTGGATCACACCGACGCCAGCCGGGCGGATATTTCTCAAAAGCTTACCGCTATCAGTGATACAGTCGGGAATGCAAAGGATTATTCGAAGACCCTCCTGGACAGGATGGATGAATTTACGGATGACAATCTGGAATCCCTGAATACGCTCACGGCCGCCGCGTCCGCGGCGCTGGATAATATAGTTCCCGCTCTGGACAGACTGTCCGATGTTTCCGCGGATCTGGACGATGCGGGGCAGGCGCTCAGCCGCGGCCTGGATATGCTGGAGAATGCCGGGCTTCTGGCAGGGGATGTACTTACTGACGCCAAAGACGCCGTGACGGATCTGCGCACGGCCAACAGTGCTCTGGCGGATGCGGTCCAGAAGATGCGCGCGGCGGCAGAAGCCCTTCAGCAGGCGGTTCTGATCCATGATCAGCAGGCAGTCAAAGAGGCGAACAGGCAGCTGGCCGCGTCCGTGAAGGATCTGGGGACTGCGCTTCATGGAATACGGACGGCGCTGAATACGCTGGAAAATACTTTGAACGGGGTATTTCCCGGGGATCAGACAGCGATACAGGCCCTGCGGGATCTTGGAACTGCTATGGGGGACGCCGGAACCGCGGTGGGAGATATCGGAACCGCGCTCGGAACGATCTCAGACAATACAGAGATCAGCTGGGAAACCGTTCAGACCGCACTGAATACTGCAAGAGACGGATTTGACAATCTGGCTGACGCATCCGGAAGAATGAATGATGCGATGGGCCATCTTAAGGAAGCGCTGTCCGACGCCTATCCACTGGCAGATGCGCTTGGCAGTTCCGCGGGCCAGTTCGCGGATGCCGCGTCCATCGGCTCAGATGCGGCATGGCAGCTTAAATCTGCGTTTCAGATATTGAGGGACACGGCGGATCAGCTGGCCTTGGACGGAGATGCCCAATTTGCGCCTCTGGGCCAGGAAACCAGGAATGCCGGAGATGGACTTTACGCGTCTTTGAATGATATGTCGGAAGGATTTACAGCCCTGCAGACGTCCGTAGATGATGCAGGGGAAATTCTCAGCGCCGATCTGCGGGCCGTCAGCGGTCAGATTACGGAGATTCTCAATCTGATGCTGGATATTGTGGACAGCGCCCAGTCGGTGGAAACGCCGGAGGACGTATTTGGCGATGTGTCTGAGGACGATATCGAGGAGACCCGCATGGGAAAATTATCCGGCGGCGTGAATACCGGGACGGTGGAAGGCGACAGAAATGTGGGCGGAATCGCGGGAGCGGTGGCGGTGGAGTACAGCCTGGATCCGGAGGATGATTACTCCCGGATTACCTTTGGCAGCACCTATGAACTGAAGGCTGTTTTGCAAAAATGTATCAATGAGGGAGCCGTTACCGGAAAACGGGACTGCACGGGCGGTATTGCGGGCCGGATGGATCTTGGCACTGCGAATGGCTGTCAGAGTTATGGCGCAGTCACCGGAAGCGGCGCCTACGTGGGCGGAATCGCCGGATACGCGGATGCTGCGATTCGGCAAAGCTGGGCAAAATGTACGCTTTCCGGCACCGAGTATGTGGGAGGAATTGCGGGATGGGGCAGCAGAATGACCGGATGCCGTGCCATTGCCACGATTCTGGATGGAACGGAGCATATAGGAAGCGTCGCCGGAGATGCCGATCTGGAAGGGGGAGGGCTTGGAGATAACTGTTTCCTGGACATCGGTCCCGCGGGAATTGACGGTGTCAGCTATACAGGGATTGCCGAACCGGTCTCTTTTGATGAGCTGAGCGCTTTGGAAGCCGTTCCGGAAGAGTTTCTCTCTTTTGCCGTTACTCTGGTGGCGAATGGAGAGGAGATCGCGCGTATTCCCTTCCTGTTTGGCGACGATTTAAGCCTTTTGGAGCTGCCGGAAGTTCCTGCCAGAGAAGGATATTATGGGACCTGGCCTGAATTTGACAGTACGGGCCTTCATTCGAATCTGACGCTGGAAGCGGTCTATACTCCGTGGGTGACGCTTGCAGCCAGCGAGGAAACAGACGGCAAGCTGGCCCTGGCCCTCGCGGAGGGGCAGTTTACAGAGGAAGTTTCGCTCCATGTGCTGCCGGACGAGGCAGCCCCGCCGGAAGGCGCGGGAGAGGCTGACGTCTGGAAAGTGACATTAAGCGGAACGGATCTGTCTGACGATGCTGCGGTTCCCATCCGGCTTCTGAACCGGAAAGGGGAGAGAGCGTCTGTCTGGCAGCTGAGAGACGGCCGGTGGCAGAAAGCGGAGACGGTCGTCAACGGAAGCTATCTCTGTATTACAATGACAGGGACATCCGGCGTGTTCTGCGTCTGTCCGGCATCCGGCGGCTATTTGGTTCTGGTTGTCGCATTGGCTGCTGTACTGGTGATCATCTTAGTGATTATTCTTCTGTACAGGAAGAAAAAATTGATGTCATAAGACCTTGGGGCGCTGCTCCAAACCCCACAAGGGACTTTCAATGACGCAGAGACTGTGCGGTGCGGCAGTATGTTCCGGAGAATCAGTTGCATCGAGAAAGTATGAGGATAACCATTTTATTGACAACAAAAATGAATATCGTATAATTACTTTATAATAAGAGAAGGACTTAAATGCACTTTGATTGGGATGATAAGAAGAACGAAGTATGTCATTCTTATCGGCAGTCCGATACGGTAATACGTATTATATCGGCAAGAGCAGCTGCCAGAAGGGAGGGACAAAATGATCGGGACAGAGAGTGAGAGGGAAATATATGGGAGCCTGCTGCTTTCGGAACAGGAGCGGGGAGAGGGGAAGCGCCCCACGGTGGATGTGATCATTCCGGTGTATCAGCCGGACAGGAAATTTTCACGTCTGCTTTCCATGCTGGGCAGGCAGAAATATCCCGTCAACCGGATCATTATCATGAATACGGAGAGCGCATACTGGAACGGGCCGGGATACGAAGGGATAGCCGGGATGGAGATCCACCATATTTCCCGGTCGGAATTCGACCACGGAGCTACGAGGAACCGGGGGGCCGGATACTCGGAAGCGGATATCCTCCTGTTTATGACGGACGACGCGGTTCCCCGGGACGATTTCCTGACGGAGCGCCTGGTCCGGGCGCTGGAGCAGAAAGGCCCGAACGGCGAGACGGCGGCCGTGGCTTACGCCAGACAGCTCCCCGCCGGGGACTGCCGGACCGTCGAGCGCATTACGAGGGAATTCAATTATCCGGAACAGGGCCGCGTGAAGACGAAGAGCGACCTGGAAAGCCTGGGGATCAAGACGTATTTTGCGTCGAACGTCTGCTGCGCTTACCGGAGAGATATTTTCGACAGGCTGGGCGGATTTATCAGTCCGACCATTTTCAATGAAGATATGATATACGCGGCGAAGGCCATAAACGCGGGTTATGCGGTGGTCTACGCGGCGGACGCGAAGGTGGTGCATTCTCATGACCTGACGCTTATACAGCAGTTCCGGCGCAATTTCGACCTGGCCGTATCGCAGGCGGAGCATCCGGAGGTGTTCCGGGATGTTCCGTCGGAGGGAGAGGGGATCCGCCTGATGAAACAGACTGCCCGGAAGCTTATCGGATCCGGCAGATTCTGGCTGATCCCGTACCTGATTCTTTCCGGCGGGGTCAAATATATGGGTTACCGAATGGGAAAGATCTACCGGAGACTGCCGCGCAGGCTGCTGCTTTTCTGCACCGGGAGCCCGCTGTACTGGGAGAAGCCGTAACGGCCCCGCTGTTTACGGGAAGTCCGGAAACAGAAAACGTTACGGAAAGGAAGGAGAGAGACGATGATGACAATGACCCTCCGAATTGCTCTGATTCTGGTTTCTGTGGGAACGCTGTTCCTGATGATGCGCAGGATCCGTCAGTCAAAGCTGCAGATCGAAAGCGCCGTATTCTGGATCATTCTGGCGCTTGTGCTCGTGGTATTCAGCCTGTTTCCCCGGACGGCGGATCTTGCGGCGCATTTCCTGGGGATCTATTCTACGGCAAACTTTCTGTTCCTGCTCGCGATCTTTGTGCTGATCGTCAAGGTCTTTTATATGACCATACACATTTCACAGCTGGAGACAAAGATCAAGGAGCTGGCGCAGAAAATAGCCCTGGAGGAGAAGCAGGATCGGGAGGAAAAATCCCGGATCGAGGAGCTGCTTGAACAAAATAAAGCGGACAAGACCGATAAGACACTGTCCTGATGGAGGATCGGATGAGAAAAAAACGCGACGTATGGAAGATCGGGGCCGCGGCCGCCGCACTGGCGGTGCTGGGGCTCTGGCATCTTTCGGATGTGAGAACGGGAGCCGCGGCCAGCGGCGACGGCTGGCTGACCGGGTGGTATCTGCTCCTTTTGATCCTGTGCCTGGGCGGAGCGGTGCTGCTGGGATGGCTTTTTTTGGGGATACAGCGGGAAAAGAGGCCGGAGCTTACCCGGATCTACCCGGCGGCCGGGCTTCTTTTGGGGCTGCTGTATCTTTTTGTCCTGCCGCCCATGTCCGCGCCCGACGAGATCGCGCACTATATTACCGCCTATGAGCTGTCCAGCCGGATCCTGGGTGAGACGCCCCGCGCCGAGGACGGAAATGTCCTGGTCCGCGCCGAGGACTGGTTCCTCGAGGATGTGTACGGGGAATACGTGACGGACGATACGGGACCGTACTGGAGGAAAATGCCGAATGAAAGGGAGTACGGCCCGGAGGGACAGGAGACGGGAGACGGCGTGGTACTGGCCCAGATTTTGGATGAGAGTGCGTATCATGTGATCCATGAGGTCGCGGCCGGCGGCACAACGCCCCAGAAGACCCGCCTTGCGGCCAGACAGGGCGAAGAGCCGGTGCTTGCGGTATCCGCTTATCCCCCGGTTACCACCACGCCGGCGGCGTATCTGCCCCAGGCCCTGGGGATCGCCGCGGCAAGGCTTCTGCACCTGAACAGCCTGTGGCTTGCCTGGCTGGGGAGACTCTGCAATCTTGTATTCTTTGTGGTGATGACGTGGCTTGCCATGAAAAGGCTCCCCTTCGGGAAGGAGGTCCTTTTCGGCGTGGCGCTCCTTCCCATGACGCTGCACCTGTCGGCGTCCTTTTCCTATGATGTCATGATCCTCGCCTGTATGT
>CANRGP010000074.1 GCA_947630085.1 uncultured Lachnospiraceae bacterium | reverse complement strand
CACGGCGGTCTGCCTGGATCTGGCATACCGGGCGGAACGCGTAAAGCCCCGGGACGTGGCCCTTCTGGCGCTCCTGATGGCCGCGGCGGGTCCGTGCAAGATGATCTACGCGCCCATGATGGGGCTGTGCCTGTTGATCCCGGTGAAAAAATTCGGGGGCTGGAAAAAGTGGCTGGCGTCGGCCCTGGTGGTGACCGCGGCATTTGCCCTTGTCATGGTGTCGGTCAACGGGGCGGTCATTTCCGGATACGCGGCCGCCTCCGCGGAAACAGCGGTGACGTCGGGAGGAGAAAGCGGCATCAGTCTGAGCCTGCTTCTCCACAGGCCGGGCCTTCTTTTTTCCATGATCTACAACACGCTCGTCCATCAGCTTGACGAGTACCATCTGACGATGATCGGCGCCCAGCTGGGCAATCTGGACCCGGTCCTCAATGTGCCCTACCTTCTGGTAGTCTTTTATACGGCGGGGCTTTTGCTGCTGGCGTTCCGCTCCCCGGGAGAGACGATCATCATCACCGGGGGGAGAAGGACGTGGATATTCATCGTCTGCGCGGCCTGCGGGGCGCTGGCGCTCCTCTCCATGCTGATCGCCTGCACGCCGGCCGGCTCTCCCGTCATCGAGGGTGTTCAGGGAAGATATTTTCTTCCGTTCCTTCCGGTTCTTCTCATGGCGTGTAAAAATGACCGGTTGGTTTTGACAAAGGACGGAAACCGTAGTATATTGTATCTGATGTGTTGCGCCAACGGATATGTGCTTCTGCGGCTCTACAGCGTAGTCTGTTTAAGGCTGTGACGCGGAAGGCCCTGCGGGCCTCGCCGGGAGGCGGGACGCGGAGCGGCAGCAGTTTTGAGAAGGAAAAGGAGACAGATTTATGGGAAAGATTAAGGTGACGCCCTGCCATATCCAGGGATTGTATGTGATCGAACCGGAGGTCCATAAGGATGCGAGGGGATATTTTGTGGAAACCTATAATCAGCGGGACTTCAAGGAAGCCGGCCTCGACATGGTCTTTGTCCAGGACAATCAATCCATGTCGGCGAAGGGCGTTCTCCGCGGGCTCCATTACCAGAAGCAGTATCCCCAGGGAAAGCTGGTCCGGGTACTCCGCGGCCGTGTCTTTGACGTGGCGGTAGATCTGCGCGCGGACTCCCCCACATACGGGCAGTGGTTCGGCGTGGAGCTTTCAGAGGAGAATATGAAACAGTTCTATGTGTCGCCGGGCTTCGCGCACGGTTTCCTGGTGCTCTCGGATACGGCGGTATTTGCCTACAAGGTGACCGATTTCTACCATCCCGGAGATGAGGGGGGACTGGCCTGGAACGATCCGCAGATCGGGATTCAGTGGCCCATCGAAGAGGGAACGGAGCTGATCCTCTCCGAGCGGGACAAGAACTGGGGCGGACTGAAGGACACGTTCCGCTTCTGACGGAAAGAACGGCACGGAAGGAACGGATATGAATTATCTGATAACACTGGCAAAAGAGATGGTGAGGCGGCGGAAGCTGATCTGGGACCTGGCGAAATCCGATTTTCGGAAGCGCTTTGTAGGTTCCTATTTCGGCGTTGTATGGATGTTCATCCAGCCGGTGGTCACGGTCCTGATCTATTTTTTTGTTTTCCAGATGGGCTTTAAAAATGCGCCGCCGGTCCCGGGATATCCGTATGTCCAGTGGCTGATCCCCGGCATCGTCCCCTGGTTTTATATCAGCGAGGCGCTGAACGCGGGGACAGGGTGCCTGCAGGAGTACAATTATCTGGTCAAGAAGGTGGTATTCCAGGTGGAGATCCTGCCGGTCATCAAGCTTCTTTCCTGCCTTATGGTTCATATGATCTTTGTGACGATCATGCTGGCGGTGTTTCTGCTGTACGGCACGTTCCCGCGGATATACTGGATCCAGATCATATATTATACGTTTGCGGCAAGCGCGTTTTCTCTGGGGATCGTGTATTTCACCAGCGCGGTCAATGTGTTTTTCAAGGATATGGCGCAGATCGTGAACATCTGCCTGCAGGTGGGAATGTGGCTCACCACGATCATGTGGGATCCGGCCATGTTTCCCAACCATCCGGCGTGGCTTGAACAGGTGCTGAAGATCAATCCGGTCTGGTACCTGGTCAACGGCTACCGCGACAGTATGCTCACGGGAAACTGGTTCTGGGAGAGACCGGCGGTTACGCTGTACTTCTGGGGAGTGACGGCCGTGCTGTTCCTGGCGGGACTCAAGGTATTCAAGAGGCTGCGGCCGCATTTTTCGGACGTGCTGTAGACGCCGCCATTCGGACGGCACAGGAGGAGCTCTATGGAGAATGCCATCATCGTAAAAGATGTGACAAAAGTCTACAAACTGTATGATAAGCCCATCGACCGGCTGAAGGAGTCCCTTCATCCTCTCCACAAAGAGTATCACAAGAAGTTTTATGCGCTGAACGGGCTTTCCTTCTGCGTGGAGAAGGGACAGACCGTGGGGATTATCGGGACGAACGGCTCAGGCAAGTCCACCATACTGAAGATCATTACGGGAGTCCTTTCGCCTACCACCGGACAGGTGAAGGTAAACGGTTCCGTCTCCGCGCTCCTTGAGCTGGGAGCCGGGTTCAATATGGACTATACGGGCATTGAAAATATTTATATGAATGGGAGCATGATGGGATTCTCCCGGAAAGAAATGGAAGAAAAGCTCCCCGAGATCCTGGAATTTGCCGACATCGGCGACTTTGTCGATCAGCCGGTGAAGACATACTCCAGCGGAATGTTCGTGCGCCTGGCGTTTGCCCTGGCCATCAATGTGGAGCCGGATATCCTGATCGTGGACGAGGCCCTTTCGGTGGGCGACGTGTTTTTTCAGGCCAAGTGCTACCGCCGGATGGAAGAGATCCGGAAGAACGGGACCACGATCCTGATGGTGACCCACGATATGGGCAGCATCCTGAAATACTGCGATAAGGTGGTGCTCCTGAACAAAGGCAATTTTATCGCGGAGGGCAGCGCGGGACATATGGTGGACCTGTACAAGAAGATCCTGGCGAATCAGATGGAATCCCTCGAAGAGGAGCTGAAAGCGGAGAGGGAGGGCGCGGCGCCGGGAGGCGGGAAAGACGCGCAGGCCGCCGGGAGCGGCACGGCGCCGGGAGACGGGAAAGGCGCGCAGGCCGCCGGGAGCGATACGGCGCCGGAAGACGGGAAAGGCGCGCAGGCCGCCGGGAGCGATACGGCGCCGGGAGACGGGAAAGACGCGCAGGCCGCCGGCGGTTCCCGCCCCGCCAGGATGAGGGACAAGATGACCGTAAATCCCAACCGCACCGAGTACGGAGACGGGCGGGCGGAGATCTACGATATGGGCCTGTTTGACCAGAGGGGCAATCTGACGAACCTTCTTCTGAAGGGGGAGCAGTTCACCATCCGGGAAAGGATCCGGTTCCATGCCGCTATCGGTACGCCGATCTTTACGTATACGATCAGGGACAAAAAAGGGACGGATCTGACGGGAACCAATACCATGTACGAGGGAACGGATATCCGGCCCGTAAAGGACGGGGATGAATATGAAGTCTCGTTTACCCAGAAGATGACTCTTCAGGGGGGAGAATATCTTCTGAGTATGAGCTGCACCGGCTTTGAACAGGGCGAGCACGTAGTGTATCACCGCCTTTACGATGTGCTGGGCCTGACCGTGATCTCCAACAAGAACACGGTGGGCGTTTACGATATGGAATCCGTGGTGGAAGCGAGAAAGGAACCTTATGAAATCGGAAAAAGAACGAACAGAACTGGAGCGTAAATTACTGGGCCTGATCAAGACGTACGGGGCCGACGAAAAGGCTATCCTGGGGGCGAACCCGAAGCTGGAGTACCTTTACGCGCTGTCCCCGCAGAGGGAGAATCTGCTGGAATGGTATCCGTTCCGGGCGGAAGGACGCCTGCTTCAGGTCGGCTCCGATTTCGGAGCGCTGACGGGGCTTTATGCCCGGAAGGTGTCCCATGTGGATGTGCTGGATCCTTCCTGGGCCAACCTGGAGATCAGCCGGCTGCGCCATGTGGAGCAGCGGGGCCTCGGGAACATCAGCTATGTACAGGGGAGCCTCCGGGAATATCTGTCCCAGGCGAAGGAGCTTTATGACTATGTGGTGATCGTGGGCGATCTCGAGCAGCAGGAGCTGAGCGCCCGGGAGAGTGCCGACGAGGTCGCCGATGCCAGGGCCCTGCTGAAACCGGACGGGGAGCTGATCGCGGCGGTCTGCAATCCCTTCGGGATCAAATACTGGGCGGGAGCGGAAAAGGATGACAACAGTCTCTCCAAGACGGCGCTGATCCGGCAGCTCTCGGAGGACGGAAGCGGAAAGGACCTGGAATTCTACTATCCCATGCCGGATTACAGGCTCCCGGTGACCGTCTATTCCGACGCGTATCTCCCCAAGGAGGGCGATCTTACGGATACGATAGCCGCCTATGACTTTCCGGATTACCCGTTCTTTGATATGGGGGCCGCGTATGACCAGGCGGTGAGAGACGGGCGTTTTGACCAGTATGCAAACTCCTATCTGGTCATCTGGAGGAAGAACGGCGCGAGGATCCAGGAGGACGGCCCGGCCTATATAAAATACAACCGGACCCGCAGGGAGGAGTTCCAGCTCAAGACGGTCATATACGGAAACCGGCGCCAGGTGGAAAAGAGCGCGCTCACGGAGGAGGGGCGGGAACACATCGCCCGCTTCACGTCCCAGTATGAGCCGCTGTCCGCCGGGAACCGGTATCTGAAATATCTGCGGGGCGAGAAAAAGGACGGGGGCAGGACCGTAACCTTTCCCTTCCTTACGGGCAGGACGCTCCTTTCCCGCCTTATCGACGAGATCAAAAACGGAGAGGTGCCCGTGGATCTGATCCGACAGACCATAGACGTCCTTCTGGCATCGGAGATCGGCGATATCGAGCCGTTCGCTCCGACCGAAGAATTTGCCGGGGTGTTTGGGGCCGCGGAAATGGAAACGCTCGCGGGGGGAACATTCACGGGAGGAGGAAGCTCCGACGCCGGCTGGCAGATACCCTGCCTCCATGTGTCCAATATCGACCTTCTGTTTGACAATGTGCTCCTGACGGACGACGGGAACTACTGCCTCGATTATGAATGGGTATTCGATTTCCCGGTTCCCGTGGACTTCATCCGCTACCGGATCCTGTTCTACGCCTATCGGAGCTTTAAGAGCCTGGTGGAAAACTGCGGCTCACTTGACGAGTGGCTGGAGAAATTCGGCATTTCTCCCGAGGCCCGGACCCTTTACGACTCCATGGAGAGAAATTTTCAGTATTATGTCCATGGAGAGAACCAGGTCCTCTATCTGGAAAATTATCTGGTAAAGCCCCGCTCCGTCCGGGGATTCTCGGAGATGGACGAGGAGCTGCGCCGGCTTGAGGCGGAGCTTTCCCGCTCCCGGGAAAACGAGGAGCGGCTGAAAGCGCAGATCCATGACCAGAGCGCCGCCATCCGGAAGATGACGGAGATCAAGCGCCTGACGGATAACCATGTGACCAATCTGGAGATCATCATCCGGGACCAGCGGCACGAGATCGACGAGATGGGAAAGACCCTGACCTATCTGAACGGGCATGAGGCGCTGATATTCAAAGCGCGCAGGAAGCTGGGCGAGAAATTTAACGCGAAGTATCCGAAGGGCTCGCCGCAGAGAAAGAAGCTGCACTACCGGAAGGAATACATTCTGCATCCCGTCCGCTCCTACCGGCTGTATAAGACGGAGGAGGGAAAGAACCTCAGGGACGGAGACTTTGAGATCGGCGATATCTATCGGGAACACGGCAGGCTGGTTTTTGCGCAGCCGGAGCAGCCGGAGGTGTCCGTTATCATTCCGGCATACAACCAGATCGGGTACACCTACGCCTGCCTGCTGTCGGTCCTGGAGCATACGAAGGACGTCTCCTATGAGGTGATCCTGGCGGATGATATGTCCACCGACGCGACCGAGCATATCGAACGGTACGTGACGGGTGTCACGGTAAGCCGCGCCGGTACGAACCAGGGCTTCCTGAAAAACTGCAATCAGGCCGCGGAGAAGGCCCGCGGCCGCTATCTGATGTTTTTAAACAACGATACCCAGGTGACGGAGGGCTGGCTCTCCTCTCTGGTGGGGCTGATCGCCTCCGACCCGACCATCGGAATGGTGGGATCCAAGCTGGTATATCCGGACGGACGGCTCCAGGAGGCCGGCGGCATTATCTGGAGCGACGGCTCCGGGTGGAATTACGGGCGTCTGGATGATCCGGACAAGCCGGAGTACAATTATGTGAAGGATGTGGACTACATTTCGGGAGCGGCCATTCTGCTTCCCCGCAGCCTCTGGGAACAGATCGGGGGCTTCGACGAGCGCTACGCGCCGGCCTACTGTGAGGATTCGGACCTGGCGTTTGAAGTGAGAAAGGCAGGATTCCGGGTGGTCTACCAGCCCCTCTCCAGGGTCATCCACTATGAGGGGATCTCTAACGGGACCGATGTGCAGGGCGACGGCCTGAAGCGCTATCAGCTGGAGAATTCGGAAAAGCTCCGCGAAAAATGGGCTGCCGAGCTGAAAGGCCAGTGCGAGAACACCGGCAATCCCGATCCCTTCCGCGCCAGGGAGCGCAGCATGGGCAAGCCGATCATCCTGGTGATCGACCATTACGTCCCGACGTTCGACAAGGACGCGGGATCAAAGACCACGTACCAGTACCTGAAGATGTTCATAAAGCAGGGATTTGTGGTGAAATTCCTCGGGGACAATTTCGCCCATGAGGAGCCGTATTCCACGGCTCTTGAGCAGATGGGCGTGGAGATCCTTTCCGGGGCGGAATATGAGGCGGGCATATGGGACTGGCTGAGCGCACATGGAAAGGACATTGCCGTCGCTTATCTGAACAGGCCCCATATCGCCATCAAATATGTGGATTTTCTGCGTGAAAATACACAGATCAAGCTGATTTATTACGGACATGACCTCCATTATCTGCGGGAGGGACGCGAGTATGCCCTGACCATGGATCCGGACCGGCGCAGGTCTGCGGATTACTGGAAGGGGATCGAACTTTCCCTGTTCTACAAGGTGGATATGTCCTATTACCCCTCCTGCGTGGAAAAGGAGGCGGTCCTTGCGGAGGACGGGAACATCCCGGTAAAGAACATCGTGGCGTACGTTTACGACAGCTTCCGGGACGACATTCCCGAGGACTTTGCCCAAAGGGAAGGGCTCCTGTTTGTGGGCGGCTTCGCCCATCCGCCGAACGCGGATGCGGTCCTGTGGTTTGCGAAGGAGGTTTATCCGCTGATAGCAGAGCGCATGAAGGAGGAGGGAAAGGAACCGCCCGTCTTCTACGTGGCAGGCTCCCGGGTCACCGATGAGATCCGCGCTCTGGAGCAGACGCAGCTGGGGATCGTGGTAAAGGGATTTGTCAGCGACGAGGAGCTGACCCGGCTCTACGATACCACCCGCCTTGTGGTGGTACCCCTGCGCTACGGCGCGGGCGTCAAGGGCAAAGTCGTAGAGGCTCTCTACAACGGAGCGGCGGTCGTAACGACATCGACCGGAGCGGAGGGCATTCCCGGAGCGGAAGATGTGATGGTGATCGCGGATCAGGCCGGCGCGCTGGCGGAGGCAGTGACGGAGATTTACGAGAGTCCGGAAGCCTGCCGGGCCCTGAGCCTGAGAGCGCAGGAATATGTGCGGCAGAATTACAGCCAGGAGGCTGCCTGGAGCGTGATCCGGGAGGATTTTGCCGTCTCCTGAGGCGGACAGAATGAGACGGAAGAACAGGACGGCGGGGCGGACATACCCGGCGTCAGAAGGAGCGAAAGATGAGAAAAAGGCGATACAGAAGCATACTTGCGGGCTGCCTGGCGGCAGGACTGAGCCTCATATGCCCGTTTGCTTCCCTGGCGGGACTGCGGAACACGGCGGCACAAAGCAGCGGCAGGATTCTCTGGACATCCGCATATGTGGATGCCGGTCCGGGAGCGGCCCGGCCGGTGGAGGCTACCGGGGCTGACGGACCAGCCGCCGCGCTTTTTGACGGGGGGCAGCTGGCGCTCTTGTCCAGCCAGACGGGGGCCCAGATGCTGAGCGTGGTCATGCAGTCCAAAGAAGGCGGGCTGATCGTGGTGGACGGCGGCTGGACGGGAGATGCCGACCATCTTCTCCAGGCGATCCGGGACCGCGGCGGCCATGTGGACGCCTGGCTGATCACACATCCCGATGCCGACCATGTGGGAGCCCTGTACGCGATCCTGCAGAGACAGGATACGGGGATCGCCGTCGATCATATCTACATTGCCCTGGCGCCCCTCGAGTGGTATCAGAGGGAGAGCGCGGAGGACTATGATTTCGTCAGCGCCCTGGCGGCTGAGCTGGCAAAGCTCCCGGAAGCGACGGTGGTTCCCGTCACGACCCGGGGAATGCAGATCCAGGCGCCCGGGATCACGGTGAGCGTGGTCAACAACATTAAATTCGGCTCCTACGGCTCGCGTTCCATCAACAATTCTTCCGTATTGTACCGGGTGGAGATGAACGGCGTCAGGACGCTCTTTCTCGGGGACCTGTCCGATCCGGTCGATGAAGAGCTCCTGCGGGAGGTCCCGGCCGAGGATCTGAAGGCGGACATTGTGCAGATGGCTCACCACGGCCAAGCTGGTGTTTGCCGGGAAGTATACGCGGCCATCGACCCGTCCGTCTGCCTGTGGCCCACGCCCGCCTGGCTCTGGGACAATGACAACGGCGGGGGATATAACAGCGGATCCTGGAAAACCCTTGAGGTGCGGACCTGGATGTGGGCCCTGGGAGTGGACAGAAATTATACCAATAAGGACGGAGACGTGATCCTCCGATAAGACGCGGCCGGGGCTCTGATAAGGACGAAAATAGTTGTCTTTGAAGGACTAATAAACAAAAAGCATTTCGCAGATGTGTATACTCTGCGAAATGCCCTTTTTTACCATTTCTTACTTTTTCGTGTTTTATTATACTACTACTGGAAGAGAAATGCAATAAATCACCTGTAAAAAAAGAAAAAAATGTTAAAAATATGCCCCGCGAGACATCTTGCGAGGCACGTTTTCGTTTAAGGCGGGCGCTTCCCGGCGCATATCCTCGTGAAGCAAACGTGAAAAGTCCACAAAAACCTGTAAAAAACCGTATAAGCAGTCAAATACGCCGTCAGCGGGCATCCCGCTTTAGCCCCGTAAATATCGGGCCAAACCGGCCCTCCCTTTTTTCTTTAAGCAGTCGTTTTGCGCAGTCAAACCGTTTTCTCCCTCAAAAAAAGCCCGGAAATCCGGGCTTTTTTTGACGTTTTTCGCAGAGTATACACATCTGCGAAATGTTTTTGGAATCTTCAGAAATATCCACAGAAGTAATGAAAGATTCCGCCAGGAGGAAAGACCACGGGCCGCTTCGGCGGCAGTACGGATATGAGAAAAGGAAAGGAGAACAGGATCATGAAAGGTATGCGAACAGGCGGATGGAAATCAATCGGGCGCCGCGCGGGAGCGGCAGTCCTGGCGTTCTCAATGGCGCTCAGCCTCTGTTCCTTCCCGGCTTCCGCGACGAGGACGCCGGCCTCGGCGGCGGGAACGGCCGCGGAGGAGACGGTCCCTGCCCCGGAGGTGCTGGAGTCCCTGACCGGGGGGGAGCTTACCGGAAACGGGGGAGCTCTGACCGGAGAGGAGCTTACCGCAGGTGATGGCACCCCGGCCGGAGAAGAACTTACCGAGAACGCGGGCAGCCAGACCGGGGAGGAACTCACCGGAAACGGGGAAACCCTGACCG
>CANRGP010000073.1 GCA_947630085.1 uncultured Lachnospiraceae bacterium | reverse complement strand
CAAGCAGCGCCGTCTTCTCCTCCTCGGTAAGGGCGGAGAACAGCTCGGCCGTCCCGGTCCGGGCCTCTCCCTCCCGCTCCCGCCGGCGGGCGGCGCCCGCCTCGGTGAGGGCGATGTCGGCGGTGCGCCGGTCCTGCTCGCTGGGGGTGCGGGTGATGAGGCCCGCCCGCTCCAGCTTTCCGATGAGCTCGCTGGCGGAGCCGGGGCGGATGCCCAGCCGCTCGGTGAGCTCCCGCTGGGTCATGGTCTCCCCCTCCCGCAAAAGGCTCAGCGCCCGGCTCTGGCCCGCCTTGCCGTCCAGCAGGAACCGGCTGGCGTGGCCCAGCTCGCCGATGAGGACGAACAGCTTCCCGTCCGTGTCCAGGGCGTCGTAGTGCTCCCGGCCGATGTGGGGGCCGGGTCCTCTGCCGGGGCCGTGGGGCCCGTGTTCATGGGGGGCGTGGGGAGGAGGCGGAGGTGGAGGCGGCGCGGGGATATCGGGCCGCTCTTCCGGGGGGTATCTCCTGTCGTCAAACATCGTCGTCTCTCCTTTCGGTTTATTAGGTACCTTGATAATACCACGCCCCGCGCCATTTGTCAAGGTACCTTTATAAATTTTTCGCAGATCTCCGGAAAAATAGGGGAAGCCCATCCGGGCCTCCCCTGCCGCGCCGTCTATGGGCGGTCTTGCTCCTCATCTGTGGCGATGTATATCTCCTCCGCCTCATCCAGCGCCTTTTGCAGGACGTCACGGCTGGCCTGGGTCTCCTCGTTCTCCGGAAGCAGGTCCAACGCGGCCGATGCGCGGGGCCCCGCTTGCGGGGCCCCGGCATCTCCAGAGCCGTTCTGACGCAGTTTTACATCGCCGAAGTATCGGGAAGTGCCCTTTCGACCCACTCCTGCTCCGGCATCCTGCCGATCACCACAGGCACTTTCACCTGTGCCGTCGTGGCGTTTCCCTTGGCGTACTTCTTCATCTGAGCGTCGGCCCATCCCTCTCTCATCAGTACGACACGGCAGGGGTTCAGCAGCTTGCCGCGGTAGGTGTCATACTGGATGAGACGGCTCCTGAGCCCTTCGTCCATTATCTTCTCAAAGGCGGCCATATCCTCCGGTATCTTCTCCGCTTCCATGCAGATCACATAGCTTGCAGAATCAGGATCCGGATACACCTGCGCCATACGGCAGGGGTTTCCGGCCTTCGCCGCGGCGTCCCAAATCGCCTCGATCAACATAGAACCGGGGATCTTCTCCTGGGCAAGATTGGCCACGTCAGCCAGCTTTGTCAGAAAATAAATGTTCGGCGTCGTTCCCGTAAAGCCATCCACATGCACCAGGTCTTTGAGACGATAGCGATAAAGACCTGCGTTTGTGGTGAGGATCAGCTCATAGTTTTTGCCATCCTCCAACTGGTGCGCCAAAAGCGGCTCGCCGCCCCCTTCCGGGATAAACTCAAAGAATTCGCAGAAGACCGCCAGCGCTCCGGCCGGTGTGTTTGGCTTCATCGGGATATTGATCTTTGCCTCGCTGGCGCCGTATCCGACATCCACATACCGGATCCCCTCCGGCAGGAGAGGGCGCACGGAATCCACATAAACGCCAACGCTTCCACCCAGCCAGAAAGCAGCTCCCATAAGCTCCGGCCAGTAATATCTGGGGGTGAAATGACCCTCGTCAGCCAACCGCTCCAGCTCATCCGCCCTGGCGGGATCCGCCGCCAGCACGTCCGCGAGAAGCGCGCGCAGGCTGTCGGACATTTCGTATTTGCATGTTCCGCCGCGGATATCCGCGATCAATTCCCCGGCGTGAGCCTGTCCGTACTCCACGAGGTTTTTCACCATCAGGGCATTGTTCCCCGTGATCGCTGTCACGTCCCGATAACGAATGGAGGTGCGCAGCATCATATACATCAGCGCCTCCCCCTCAAATTCATTCACGACCTGAGGCGGGTATGTCAGGCACCGTACGAGCTCCGGGCTGGTCAGCTCGCTGCTGCGTCCGGATGCGGTCCCTCTCTGGATGCCTCCCTCCGTGGCGTCAAAGGAAGATCTATTGAAAAATGCAAAAACACGGTTTTTCACTTTCTGACCGAACATCAGGAAAAGCTCCGTTGCCCTGGCACGGCCAAGTGCCTGTCTGGAGAGCGCTTCCCGCTCACTCTCCGGGATAAACTTATAGCTTGCCGTTGTCCCGGAGGTGCGGTAGAAGAAGGTCGTCTTTCCGGGAAACAGAATATCCTCTTCCCCTTTTCCGAGCCGTTCCACATAGGGAGCGTAATCCTCCCAGTCGGACAGAGGCACATTCTTTCGGTAATCCTCGATCGTCCGGATCTCATCGAAATGATGAGCCCGGCCGAACTCCGTGTCCTTATTTGCGTAAAGCAGCTCCGTCAGCAACAGCTTCTGCGTGTTTTCGCAGTCCGCGTACAGCATCCTCTCAGCCCTGACGAAGTCCAGATTATTCAACCCGATCAGCAGCTTTGAGAGGGGAGCGGTCTTTGCGGCGGATGTAAGCTGCTGATATTTCCAATGGGGCAGCGGCTGTTTCATCATCTGGGCGGTCAGATCCTTCAAAAATGTGGGGATCGCATTCTTCGGCCAGTAATCAAATCCTCCGGGAGAAGAATTCACCTCGGCTACAACAAAACCGTCTTCCCCGAACATCAGATCGACGCCCGCCATGCGAAGTCCGATGGCTTTTGCCACCTTGCGGCAGAGTTCTTTTATTTCATCCGTCAGCGGATACTCGCTCACCGTCCCTCCCAAGTGGTTATTGGAGCGGAATTCATTGGGATCGGACGCCTGGCGGCACAATGCAAAGACAGCCTCAAATCCGATGGTCTGCACGCGCACATCTTTTCCCTTTGAGGTGGCGACATATTTTTGGACCAGCATCCTGGCCTGGGAATCGCGGATCCGCGCAAGCGCGCTGTCAAGCTCCTCCTCCGTCCGGATCAGCTCGACGCCCTCCCCGCCAAATCCGTCGTCCGGCTTGATGATCATGGGAAGTCCGATCTCGCTTATCAGAAGGTCCTTCTTCATATCCCTGGTGAACACCAATGTCTTCACGATGGGCAGACCCTCGCGGGCAAGGGTCTGATAGGTGGCGATCTTGCTCATGGCCGTCTTCTTCGCGTCTATGGAGTTGTAGTTGAACGCGCCCAGCTTTTCCAGCTGCCTCGCAAGGTGGAACACCGCTCCGTTCTCCCCGTCCGTATCTACGATATAGAAAAAATCCGGCGGGGTCACCGGCTCCCCGTCCTTCCAGAGCCGGGCGGGCAGCCTGTCATCGATGCAATACGCTATGTTTTTGCAGTCGATCGCCTCGAGCGTATGTCCCAGAGCGGGGACGCGCGCCAGCATCTGTTCCATGTCTGCCATAAATTTTCCGTTGGATAAAAACCATCCCTTCATGATCGTGCTCCTCCTTAAATCTTTTTAATGATCTGTTCTGCCTGAAATGCAAGAATCGCTGTATGCCGTATGCTTCATCACGCATAGGAGCTGTTATACATTTCCGCGTAATAGCCGCCCTTCTCCATCAGCGCCTGATGATCGCCCACCTCAAGGATGTCCCCATCCTTCATAAAGATGATGCTGTCCGCGTTTTTGATCGTAAACAGACGGTGGGCGATGATAAAGGTGGTCCTTCCCTTCATCATGTCGCTCATGGCCTTCGTGATCAGCACCTCGGTACGGGTATCGATATTGGAAGTCGCTTCGTCCAGGATCAGGATCCTCGGCTCCGCGATCACCACACGGGCGATGGACAGAAGCTGTTTTTCTCCCATGCTCAGAGCGGAACTCTCCGCGTCGATCACCGTCTCATAGCCTTCCGGGAGCTTTCGGATAAAGTCGTCGCACTGCGCCTTTTTCGCTGCGGCCACCACATCCTCCATCGTGGCCCCCGGTTTGCCGTAGGCGATATTTTCAAAGATCGTACCCGAGAAGATCCAGGTATCCTGCAGCACCATACCCGTAAATTTCCGCAGGCCGTCCCGCGTCAGATCTCTGATCGAATTGCCGTCCAGGCTGATCGTTCCTCCATTGATCTCATAAAAACGCATCAGCAGATTCACAAGAGTCGTCTTTCCCGCGCCGGAAGGACCGACGATGGCAAAAACCTGCCCGGGATCCACGTGGAAACTCACATCCTTCATCAGGATATCTTCCGGCGTGTAGCCGAATTTCACATGTTGAAAGTCCACCATCCCTTTCGTTTCATCCATCTGTATCGCAGCCGCTGGATCGTCCGGCGTCTCCGGCTCCTCATCCAGCACGTCGAACACCCGTTCTGCCGCCGCAAGACCGGCCTGCACCTGATTGAGCATCGACGCAAACTGATTGATCGGGCCGGAAATGTTGTTCGCATAAATCAAAAATGCGCTTAGGCCGCCGATAGTCAGCGTCCCGTTCAGGATGGCATGTGCCCCGAAAACGCAAAGCGCGATGTACACCAGATTGTTCAGCAGCGTCGTGATCGGACTGAACAGTCCGGTAAGCGCACGGGACCGGACATACGTCCTAAAAAACTTCCCGTTGATCGAATCAAGCTGACGGTTGGACTCCTCCTCAAAGTTGAACGCCCGCATCACATCGCTGCCTGTCAGACACTCCTCAATATGCGCGTTCAGCTCTCCCTCAGCCTCCTGCTGCTTTTTGAACAGTCTCCTCGTGTTCTTCACGATGAGACGCATGGACAGGATACTCAGCGGCATCATGATAAAAAATATCAGCGACAGGCGGATATTCGTGATCATCATCATGACGAGCGTTCCGATGATCGTCAAAAGGTTCGTAAAAACAGCGGGCAGATTCGTCTCCAGAACATTCGTCAGCGTCACCATATCGCCGGTCGCCCGGGCAAGAATATCTCCCCGCTTATGCGTATCTATGTAATTCAGGGATAATATCTCCAGCTTCTTTTGCATCTTCTCGCGCATGCGGAACACCGTATTTTCCGCCATATCCACCAGCAAATGCCTGGATGCGCCGGAGGCGGCGCCCGCAATGATGTATAGAGCAGGCAGCGCGAGCAGGAACCTTCCCGGAAACTCCCATACAAAAACGCCCTTCCAAAGCCCATTCTGCAGCCCGTCGGTCAGGTATTCGACCACTTTCGGGGCAAACATATTCGCCAGCGTCATAACGATCAGGATGACCATCACAGACACAAGCTTGATACGGCTGCTGCCCATATAGAGCATCAGACGAGCAAATGTGCCTTTTTTCCTCTTTGTCTTCATCAGGCCGCCCCCTTCCCGTTCTGACTCACCTGTGTCTCATAGATCTCCCGGTATACGCCGCAGCTGGACAGAAGTTCTTTGTGCGTTCCTGTGGCAATGATCCGTCCCTTGTCCAGAACAACGATCTGATCCGCGCTCATGATCGTGCTGATCCTCTGGGCCACCACGACGATCGTCCTGCCGGCGAGCTCCCGGTACATGGCCGCCCGCACCGCCGCGTCCGTCTTTAGATCCAGCGCGGAAAATGTATCATCCAGCAGATAGATCGGCGCATCTTTCATAAAAGCCCTGGCGATGGAGATCCTCTGCCGCTGTCCTCCGGAGAGATTTCCGCCTCCCTGGACCAACTCAAACTCCGGTCCCGCTTTTTTTGCCTCCAGAAATTCCGTCACCATCGCCATGTCACAGGCTTTTTTGATGTCCTCCGGCGCTGCGTCCGGTTTTGCCATGCGCAGATTGCTCTCCACGGTCCCCGAGAAGACGACCGCTTTCTGCGGCGCGTAAGAGATCAGATCTCTCAGATCATGGGGGCTCATCTGCTTCGTATCCACCCCGTCGATCAGGATGGAACCGGAAAACTGTGTTCCGTAAAACTGTGGGATCAGCTTCAGAAGTGTGGACTTTCCGCTGCCGGTGGCTCCTACAATGGCGGTCGTCTTTCCCGCCGGGATCGTCAGGTCGATCTCCTTCAGCACCATCTCGTCGGCTCCGCTGTAACCAAAAGACACATCCCTGAACCGGATCTCTCCCTTCGGAGCCTTCATTGTCCATGGTTGGGCCGGACCGACGTCTTTGGATCTGTAATCAAGGACCTCCCGGATCCTGGCAGCCGAAACCTCGCAGCTGGGAAGAGCGTTTACGATCATCATCACCGTGGAGATCCCGGCGGCCAGCTGAATACTATATTGAATATAGACGATCAGTCCGGACAGACTGATCAGTCCGCTCCTCATCTGAACGGGACCTATCATCAGGATCATGACCACCACCAGATTCATGATCACCTGCACCAACGGAGTGATCAGATTTATTGCGCGGTTGGCGTCGATGGCTTTCTCCAGTACCTGCCGGTTTGCCTCCGTCAGTTTTTCGATCTCATACTCCTGGCGGCTGAACGCGCGTATGGCGCGGGCTCCCGTCAGTTTCTCATTCATCAGCGTACCGACACGGTCCTTTCTCCGCTGCAATTCCATAAATTTGGGCATGCTCAGCACATTAGCCCGTCTCACCAGCAGTGCGCCCAGCACAAAGCTTCCCCCAAGGATCAGCGAGAGCGGCGCATCCATCTGGACGCAGCGGACAAAGACAAATATCGCCAGGAACGGGACCCGCATCGCACTGCGCAGCATGTTGAGGACCACCATCTGCATATGCGTCGTATCGCTGGTCGCCCTGCTCAGCAGAGATTCCTTGCTGAAGTTCTGATAATCCAGATCGGAAAATGACTGTGTCTTTTTAAAAATATCCGCGCGGATCCGCGTGGTAAATTTTGCGGTAACGTAAGCGGAGAAATATCCGGCGACCACCATACAGATCCCCATGGTGACCGTCATGACCAGCATGGTCGCGCCGATGCGGATTATGTATGACATATCTCCCTTCGCAACGCCCTGATTCATGATTTTATGCAGATATCCGGGAAGGCTCGTCTGTGTATACGCCTGACCGACAGTAAAAATAACAATGATCAGCATCTGCGCCCAGCAATCCTTCAGATATCTCTTCAGCAGATTCAGCAAATTAATCAACCGGTTTTCCCCCCTTATCCGACAAGGACGCCTCCCCTCCGTAATCCTCGACCAGCCCGAAGAAGAATTTCTCTTTCATCGGCGTGTCGATGATACGCACCGGCTTCAGCTGGTTCGGCGAAGTGCCCTTCATGATCATCATATCGCGGTACAGCTGATAGGTCTGCTGCTGCACGAATCTCAGCTCCGTTTTTCCGAGAACGCCGGTACGGATCTTGCTCCCGAAGGAGGGGTTTGCATGCATCAGCTTTTCCTCAACGATACCGCGATACTCCTCCAGCTTCTCCCGCGGTACGATCCCATCCGTCTCCATGAGGAACACATAGTGTCCCGGCTCGGTATCCACATCCGCAAAGACGCTGTAATCCACAACGTGTTCGCCGGTTTCCCGCATAAACTCGTCCACCGACCAGCGGACTGCCTCCTCATTTGTCTTTTCACCGGCAATACTCAGCATCTGGCTCTTCCGACAGACAAACTCGATAAGCGGCGATTCGTGGTAAAATCCTGTGACACGGATCACATCCCCGAGCCGGTACCGATAGAAACCGGAGACATTGGTGAGCACGATCTCGTATTCCTCGCCCTCCTCGAGCTGATCGATCGTCAGAAGCTTTCCGGATTGCTCATCATTTATCGGAATAAACTCATAGAACCCGCTCTCCGGCAGCAGCACATAGGAGGTATCCCCAACATGGCGCGCGGCGCCCATCAGCGACTCCGACGCTGCATATGTCAGATTGTCATATGGGATATTCTTCCCGGTATACTTCCGCATCTTTCGCGTATACGTGGAAAATCCTCCCGTCCCGATCGCGATAACGGCGCTGAACCCCGGCCAGATACGCGGGATGATCGGGGTGTCAAAGCCCTTCTCGAATTCCAGGCGGAGTTCGTCGGCTCTGGATCTGTTCGGCGTCAGGCGCGCCGTAAGATCCTCGCGAAGCTCCCGGGGCATACGGACCTCCGGGTCAATGGCGCCGCGGGAGATATCGTTGCAGAGCTTATCCCAATTTGCCTTCAGATAATCCATCAGATCCACGAGCGCCGTCATAAAGGGCGCCACCATGACAGTGATATCCCTTCGCTCCAGCGCGAAACGCAGCTTCAGATATTTCATATCCACGTCGCCGTCCGCGATGATCAGCGGCCACGGGGAAGACGCAAAATACGGGGCCACCTTTTTAAGAGGTTTTACAACGGTCGCAGAGATCGGTCCCTTGGGGACCCCGCGTTCGGTCTCCATCAGCTTCAGCTCGATGGCGTTGAACAGCACGCCGTGTCTCATGGATCTCCCCGTCGTATTTCGGTAATATTCATCGCAAACGGCATACATCAGCGTCGTGGCGTATTTGGAGTACACGTCAAGCCCCGTCTGGGAAACCGGGATATGCTTTGGCACGCCGACGCTTCCCGAGCTCAGCGCATAGTGCATCGTCGGGGAAGCCGAGAGCAGGTTTTCCTCCCCGTCGTGGATCATTCTCTCAATATAGGGGGCGTAATCGTCGTAATGCGTCAGCGGGATCTTTTCCTGGTACTCCGCAATGCTGTGAATATCCGCAAACCCGTATTTTTTCCCGTATTCCGTATCTCTGTTTTCGTCAAGAAGCTTCATCAGCATACGTTCGGAGATGGCGACTGCATCTTTGCTGTCGTCGTCCAGCTGCCGCATGGCGCGTTTTCCTCTTGTGACCAACACCTTAATGATCATCGCGTTCATAACGCTGGCGCCGATCTCCTTCGGTGCTGCCCTATGCCTCTTTCGCTCTGTTTTCATATAGCACTTGCCACCTTCTATTAGTCATAATAAATTATACTATCCAACGATTCGAGACAAGTGTCAATAGCTGTGTCCCGAATTGCAGAAAACACGACTCGAATTGCGCCTGTAGCTCTCCTGCGGCACAGATGTGCGGCATAAGGGTAAATCAGCCGAAAAAAGAAAAACGGGAGGCTCGTGAGAGCTTCCCGTATTGCTTTATATCCTGTTGCATCACCCCGCCTTTTTGGGTATCACAAGGTGATGTAAGATGTTGTTCCAAGATCAAGAGGCGAATGCAGGTTTGATCTCTGATAACGGCTGGCCCAGTCGGGTGGCCTTGTCCCGCTCATAGGTCACGCGCGTGATCTCTTCGATGAACTGTTTTTCTGTTTCACTGGCAGCAGTCCATCTGACATTATATTTATGGCACATGGCAAAGAATATATCATAATAACGGTCCGCCTCAGGATCACGGCGAAAATACCATTCCGCATCAGATGCAACAGGCTTATCGACTTGTTTCATAACAACGCCTCCCTTTGGTTTATGCCAGGTAGGTAAGAAATATGCGCTTTGCCGCTTCGTCTGCGATCAAAAAATCTTGGAGCTGACGTGGAAAAGTCCGGAATGCGTACCGCACCATAGTCTTTCGTGTAGTGCCTTGCCAATTCGGTGGTCTTGGCCTCTAGGACCACATCTCCGCCGAAACCGTTGTCGATGGAGAGCTTGATCCCAAAAGCGATCAGCAAACGTCCTATCCCGGTATACTTGGGAGCGCCGGTATCCATTGTAGGGTTGCTCTCAGGCTGGGCCTCCATATATGCAATATGAACGACCAGACTGCCTTTCAGGACCTCATAAGCGCCCAGAGCAACCAGCTCGCCGCCGACCTTTGCCGCATAGCAGCCAAAGCCGCTATCTGCAATGAAGTCGCTGTCCCAGCGGGTCTGCCACGGCTGGGGAGAGAGGGGCTGTGTAACGTCCTCTGCCGACATGGGAGAGATGGATGCCGGGACGTGCCTATGCGCATTATCCAACACAAACGGGCAAAACCGAATTTCTCTCACCTCATCTATTACATTATACCAGATTGAAAGTTCGCGTCAAGGCCATCTGCTGGAGGCAAGCTCTTGGGCTGCCACACTTCTTTTGTGCAAAAAATAACGCCGAAGGTTGCCCTTGGCGTTTCTTGCTTGTTGCATTACCCCGCCTTTTTGGGACAAACATTTGGTCCCTGGCGAGGCAAATTGGGGTCAAATTGGGGTCAAAACTTTGCGGCCTTCCCCACTTTTGGGGCAAAAAGGCATGAAAAAACGCCGTTTTACGTGCGAAAACGGCGTTTTTTATGGTGGCGGGAGCCCGCAACATAGAATTCCTAAAACAAGTTGTGCCCGTTCTTTTCGTGTACCACAAAACGATTTGACGGTCAATTAGTCGTATCATTTCGCCCTGTAGTGCTCCCGCAGCAGGTCTACAAATTCCCGGACAATGGGGCGCTGGTCCTCCCTGTGGGTGCATAGCACGCAGGAGATGGTCTCC
>CANRGP010000072.1 GCA_947630085.1 uncultured Lachnospiraceae bacterium | reverse complement strand
CGACGTTGCACATTTTCTCAACTTCATGTGAATAGGTCATGTTAAGACTCCTTTCAATAAGTAATAATTGTGAAGTATTCGTTAAAAAAATCACATCACACTTATTGATATTTTCTCACAAAATCTTCCAATAGTCCAGCAGTTTTTTAAAAAAAGAAGGGAGCATACGCAAACGGGCGCCGATTACCGGCGTCCGCTGTTTTTTGAAGCTTCTTCGCGCTCCTTCACCATCCGTTCAAACTCTCCCTCGTCATACCCGAGCTCCCTCAGACGCTGCCGGCGTCTGGCCCGGCGCATGGCCAGAAGCTCCTGCTCCTTCTTTTGTCTGTGCCATACCGCAAACACACCGAGCGCCGCCGCGGCCAGAAGAAGAATCATGACAAGCGCCACGACCCAGGCACGGCTGCTTCCGGGCGCGTTCGTCTCGACCTCGGTTTCGCCGCTACTCTCCTCCGTCTCCCCCGAAGAAACGTCCACGGACACATAGCCGGTCTGCCTGCGCAGGAGCAGGGCGCTTCCTACGGTCCTCTCGTCGTACGTATAGATCAGGGAAGCGACCGCCTCCTCCGAAGAGCGGTCGGAAATATCCGCATTCACGCTTCTCGTCACATCCGAAAAGGACGCGCCCAGCGGGAGCGTTACAACAGCGCCGTCCTGGACATACAGCTCCGACGTCTCATACGTTTTCTCTCCCACAGTCACCTGATCCTGTTCCGTGAGTAGCGTCTCGTTATCGGATATGGTCTCGTTGCGGAAGGAAGCGAACCCGAATTCAATCAGATTTTTCCCGTCATAATAATACTGCGGCTGCTTTCCTTTCAATATAACAGATATCACGCCGCGTCCGTCTCTTCTGGCATATGTGACAAGCGTATTGCCGGCAATGGAGGTATAGCCCGTCTTGCCGCCTACTGCCCCTTCCAGATAATAGCTGCTCGAGGGATTATCCGACGCGGCCAGGATCCGGTGCTCCATAGATATGGTAAGGCCGTCCGGGTTGCGCGAGGTCGCGGGAAGGGTATATGTCCTGGCCGAATCCACCGCAAGAACCGTCTCGTTCTCAAAGGCGGCCCTGGCAATAAGGGCCATATCGTAAGCGGTCACGTACTGATCGCTGTCGTTGAGTCCGGAAGGATTGGCAAAATGGCTTTCCGTACATCCGATCTGCGCGATCTTTTCATTCATCATATCCACAAACGCGTCCCGGCTCCCGGCGACGTGTTCCGCCAGCGCATTGGCCGCCTGGTTGCTGGAGCGGAGAAGAAGCGCATGGAGGCAGTCCCTCACGGACAGCTCATCGCCCTCATCCAGGGCAAGGGAATTTCCGCTTCCCGATTCCACATTGTAGACCGCGTCATGGGAAAAAACAACCGTATCGTCCAGGGAGGCGTTCTCCGCCACGACTAACGCCGTAAGAAGCTTGGTTATACTCGCCGGCGCATACGCTTTATGTATGTTCTGCCCAAACAGAACGGCCCCCGAATCCGCGTCCACTGCGATCCCCGCCTCCGCCTGGATCCCCGTGTCGGACGGCCAGGCCGGTTTCCCCCAGGCCGTGAAAGCACTGCCGCAGAAAAAAATGGCAGCCGCAAGAAGTACGCATATCATCCTCTTCCTGTTCCATATACTCCGCATTCCCGTTCTCTCTTTCGCCGTCATTTCCTGTCCGTTACTGAATGATCCGTCTCACCGACATGATGCTCCTGTAGGTGGCCGTGCTGACCTTGATCCCCGTCGCCGCGTTGCTGGCGTGAACGATATTGCCGTTGCCGATATAGATACCCACATGGCCGGCGTAGCAGATGATATCCCCCGCCTGTGCCTCGCTGTAATCCACGCCTGTGCCTGCGGATCTTTGTTCCGACGAAGTCCTGGGCAGACTGTACCCAAAATGGGCATACACGCTCTGCACGAATCCGGAGCAGTCAGCCCCGTTGGTCAGGCTCGTTCCGCCGTATACATAGGGATTGCCCACAAATTTCAGGGCATAGTCCGCAATCTCTCTGCCCGCCGCTGTCCCGCCGGAGCTCTTGTAAGCCGCAGGGCCCTTGGATACGCCTGATGCGCCGGGTCCCGCCGGATTGGCGGAGGAAGACGTTCCGGACGACGACGGGGAAGAAGAACTGACGGAGCCTCCCTGCTGGGCTGCCGCCTGGCGCGAAGCCTCCTCCTGCGCCTGCCTCTCTGCCTCCTGCCTGCGGCGTTCCTCCTCTTCCCTCTGCTTCCTTTCCTCTTCCTCTTTTCTGCGGATCTCCTCATTCTTTTGGGCGATGGTCCGCGTGTACTCCTCCACGGCGGCCTGCGCGGCCTTCAGCTGTTCGTCAAAGTCGGCGACCTCCTGGCGTTTTCGGGCAATGGTGTCTTCCAGAGCGGACTGCTGCTCCGCATATTCCACTTCCATGCCCTCCATCTCCTGCATCTCCGCATCCAGCTGCTCCTGGTAGAGGACGACCTGCTGCTTCGTCTCCTGATATTCCAAAAGCTTCTGCCGGTCATAATTGTAGATGCTTTCTATGTACTCGCTCTTGTTCAGAAGCTCGGACATACTGCGCACCTTCAAAAGTACGTCCAGGAATTCGGTATCGCCCCGTTCATACATATACTTGATGCGCTTTTTCATAGCCTCATACTGCTGCTGTTCTCTCTCCTTGGCAGCCTCATAATCCATCTCCGCCTGGTCGATCTCCTGCTGCTTCGCCTCCATATCCTGCTCCAGGAGCGCGATCTCCGAGAGAAGGTCGGTCAGCTCTTCACTCAATGCGTTGACCTGGCTCTGGGCCTCCCCCCGGTTGGCCTGGGCCTCGCTGGCCGCCTGGCTCGCCTCGTTCAGGCCCTCCTGGGCTTCGTCACGTTCCCTCTCGATCTGCTGCCGGGAAGCAGACGCATATGTATTTCCGATCCCGCCGGCGCCTATGCAGAAGACAAGCCCCAGCGCGGCCGCCCGGCCGGCCCATCGGCCGCACCATCTTATCTTTTCCGTTCTTCCCATGACATTTCATCTCCTCGATTGGTAAACTCACGATTTTCTCACATATCTGCGGAAGGTATAGCACAGATTAAAATACGTCTGCTCCTCCGTTTCCAGGTCCATCGTCCATTCCGGATCGCCGTCCAGGTCGTGAAGGTAAGCGTCCGCCTGATACGCGTAATCAATATACGTAATATGAGCGGTATCGCAGAAGGGAAGAAACTGGCGATAGATCTCCTCTCCGCCGATCACAAACACATCCTCTGCGGCAATCCCCCGCACCGCCTCCAGGGCCTCTTCCACGCTTCTGCACATCACGGCTCCTTTGACGGAGTATCCGGGATTCCTGGAAAGAACGATATTTTTCCGTTTGGGGAGCGGCTGACGCCCGGGAAGGCTCTCCAGAGTCTTTCTTCCCATAATGACCGCCTTTCCCTTTGTCTCATCCCTGAACATCTGTTTATCGGAGGGAATGGATACGAGCAGATGCCCGTTCCTTCCGATGGCCCAGTTCCTGTCTACCGCGGCGATCAGGTTCATGTCTCGTCCTCCGCTGCTATGATCAGCTCCTGCGCGTAGGGAAGCGTTTCGATCCAGCCGCAGAAGGTATGCCACTCCTCCAGTTTGTGGTTCCTGCGCGCATAGTAAATATTGACAAGGGTCTCATAATTCAGCGTACACGTCCGCATCTGATTATAGCTGGACGGAAGAAGCTGGATCAGGTCATACCAGTCCTCCCTGCGCCTGCTCTCCAGATAGCGGAGGCGGATCCTTTCCAGATCGTCCACCAGCCGCTTCAGGATCGACATTCCCTCCCCGGTCAGATGGTCATGGCTGAAATCGTCCAGAGAAAACGGTCTGCTGTGGATCCTGTGCATGGTGCTTGTGGAATTGGCGACCGTGGCCACCTTGTAGGTATCGTATTCCTTCCACCAGTAGAGAGGCGCCGTGATATCCACGGAAACAAAAATCTGGCGGATAAATTTGCGATGGTCGCTGCCGGCCCGGCGAAGCCGCCTGGCCAGATCCAGGTCATTCGGCCCCAGCACAAAGCCGCCGTTTTCATCATAGGCGCTGTCCATGCGCGCCCAGCTGTTCATGGGGTTTCTCGCCCCGCGCATAGCGTTTTCCAGGTTCATGACGCTCGTTCTTTCCAGGCTGATCATGGGGACCCCCTCTGCTGTATAATTTTCCATAATATCACTTTTATCATTATACAACGCATCTTACGATATGTCACTTACATTTTTATGAATTTAAACTTAACGAAGCTCTCCCCGGGTTACAAATCCCGGTCGAGAGCCTCCTGTTTCATTTCTCGTTTTCTCTTTGTCACAAGTCCTCCGATCCTTCCGCTCTCTTTGGCTGTCAGGCTGCGCCACCCGCCCGCGATTACCTTATCGCTCAGCCCAAGCTCCTCGGCGATCTCGAATTTCAGCACCTCCTCCGGCTTCAGATTTCTCGGATCAAACGGCTCGTCTTTTTTCTTTTTCGACATGATACTAGGCATACTCCTTTCCTGAATCTGGTAAGAGTATGCCCAGTTCCGGCGTGCCTATGCAGCGCCGCACAGGAAAAGAGACCCCCTCATTCCCGGTAGAACTGCAGGGAAATCATTCCCAGTTCCGACGAGAGTTCCGCTGTTTTCTCTCCGGAGCTGTCTATGGTCTTATCCATATCGAAAGAGGTATACACGTCTCCGTCGACGCTAATCTTGCCCATCTCACTTTCAATGGAATAGTTGAAATCTGTATCTTCTCCGGCGACGGACAGCTCGATCTCTCCCAGCTGCGCCCTGGCCTCCAGGTCCTCGTCGATGTTCCCCGTATACGCAATCGTTCCCACAGATACCTCGGCCGCAAGGCTCCGTACAGTACCCTGACGGACCAAAATGGCCCCGCTCTCGGAATTCAGACGGAGCGTATCTGCGTCTGCACGTCCGATCTCCACGTATCCGGCTTCTGAAGAAAACCTGAGCTCACGGGCGGGGATCCGATCTGCACGGACATCGGATCCAAGCGCTGTAATGTCGGCCTTCAGGAGCTTATTTTCCCGGGGAAGCGTCACCTTCACCGAATCCTCGGCAGTTATCGACAGAATTTTCCCCAAAGTCTTCTCCGCTTCCAGGATGATTTCAAGCCTCCCGCTTTCGTTTTCCGAATGGGAGAAATGGACTCGGTCGTCGGGAACCGACACCAGAATATCGCCTCCCGTATCGCCGGTATCGATCCGGACGAGTACGCCCAGCGCACTCAGATCAAGCTCCGTAACTTCTGAAAATCTGTACGTCCCGCTTCCAGATTCCTCCTCTTCGCTCAGCCCCGACACAGCCCCCGTTCCGTCCTTCACCTCCGGCCAGTCGTCATCCTCCCAACCCCGTTCCCAGATCGCCCGCCTCCAGTGAACAGCACTGTCAAAAACGCTCCGTATGATTTGCGGCGTCCAGCCGCCCAACCCGTTCCGGATCAGTCGGGGCAGGCCCATAGCCGCAGCCGTCACGCTGACGGAGAGTCCGGATACAAACAGCACAGAAGCGGCGATCAGAAGAACCTTTCTGTATTTTTTCATGCCGATTTCCCTCCTTCAAACAAAGACCGCAGTCCGTCCCCCAGCTGTCCGACCGCCCACGGCACGAATCTGCCGTAATACAATGTGCAGCCCAGCACTCCGGCAAGGCCAAGTCCCAGAATCATCATGGACACGCCAAGGAAAAACAGGCCGACGGGAAAAGCCGTAAACATCTGTATGACAGAGGTCGGAAGCAGAACAGCTCCGCCCAGCAGAAGCGCGGCCGTTATCATCAGCGGTCCCGCGATCAGAAACTTAGCGGCCGCTCTGACGGGCTTCCGAAATACTGCGAGCAGCACCAGGGCGATCACGAAAAACACGACCGGCAATGCGTTCTTTTTTTCTGTGCCGGATGACGGCTCCTGCCGGCTCCCGCTCGGTTGGATCTGATATCCGGACTCCCGAAATCGGGAATCGGTATAGCCGGAGTCCGTAAATTCCCCTCCTTCGTCCGGATCCTGGCGAAGATCGGCCCGTATGACTGCGGCGAGCTTCTCGGGACTTCCGAACCCGCGGATAACCTCCTCCTCTTTTTCGCCCGCCTCCTCCAGGTAATCGCGGTAATAGGCGATCGCATCCTCCGTTTCCTCTTCCGGGAGATCCGCGAGCAGATATTTCAGCCGCTGTATAAATTCTTCTTTTTTCATATCCTTGCCTCCTCGAATATCCTGGAAATCTTTCCCGAATAAACGGCCCATTCGCCTTTATACAGGCCGAGCTGCAGCCGTCCCTTTTCGGTGATCCGATAATATCTGCGGTTCCGGCCGTCATACGCCATATCGTAGGTTTCCAGGCAGTCCTCTTTCTGCAGGCGCCTCAGTACCGGATACAGCGTCGATTCGGAAATATCGATCGCCTTCCGGACATCCTGCGTGATCCTATACCCATAGGTTCCTTCCGGTTCGCGCGATACCGCCGCGAGTACGATCGCGTCGAGAAGAGCCGTCCCTGTGTTGAATACCATCTCTTCCACTCCTTGTCCGTCTGGTTCTCCGCCAAAAGCTGGTCTTTTTGACAAGATTTTATTATATCTGTTCCTATATTATATACTGTATAATATTATATGTCAAGCAAACAGAGGGCCTTTTCCGGGCAATTCGCTTCCGGAACATAAAAAAAGCCGCGCAGCAGAACAGCCGTCTGCTGCGTGGCCTTTTCATTTGTTCTTTCAGCTTAAATCCGCCTGCCTCTGCAAAGCCCTGCGGTTACCGCAGCGGCAGGACACCCGCATCTATGGGTCAGTCTTCCTCCTTCGCCTCGAGAGCCGCTCCGACAGCCTCTACGTCCACATCCGCTATATCCTCATCCTCCGCGGGTGCTTCGGGCTTGGGGGCCGGCGCCTGGAGCGCCTTGATGCTCAGGCTGATCTTGTGATCCGCCTCGTTGAAGTCCACGATCCGGGCCTCGATCTCCTGTCCGATGCTGAGTACGTCCGAAGGCTTATCTACGTGCTCCCTGGCAATCTGGGAAACATGGAGCAGGGCGTCTACACCGGGTTCCAGTTCGACAAAGGCACCGAAATCCGTCATACGGGCCACACGCCCCTTCACAATGTTGCCAACGGCATACTTTTCGGAAGCGTTCGTCCACGGATTCTGATCCGGGAATTTAAGGCTCAGCGCGATCTTTTCTCCATTGATGTCCTTGATCAGAGTGGTGAGCTTCTCTCCTACCTTAAATACCTTCTTGGGGTTCTCGACACGGCCCCACGACATCTCGGAGATGTGAAGCAGACCGTCGGATCCGCCCAGATCGATAAACGCGCCAAAATCCGTTACATTCTTGATAATACCTTCCACCACATCGCCCACATGGATCCGGGAGAACAGCGCCTCCTGAAGCTCCTTCTTGCGCGCGGCCATCAGCTGCCTGCGGTCGCCAATGATCCTTCTTCTGCGGGGATTGAATTCGGTGATCACAAACTCGATCTCCTGTCCGTCATATTTGGACAGATCCCTCTCATAGATATCGGAGACAAGGCTGGCGGGGATGAATACCCGGGTCTCTTCCACGATCACGCTCAGGCCGCCTTCCAGCACCTGGGCAACCCTGGCGGTAAGTACCTCCTGATTGTTGAAAGCCTCCTCCAGTCTCTTGTTTCCTCTGTCGGCGGCCAGCTTCTTATAGGAAAGGGCCACCTGTCCTTCTCCGTCGTTGACCTTCACGACCTTGGCTTCCAGTTCGTCTCCTACATGAACCACGGTCCTCAGGTCAAGGCCGGAATCGTTTGTATATTCGCTGCGGGGAATGATCCCGTCAGATTTATAGCCGATATTCAGGACGATCTCGTCTTCCTTCACATCGATGACCTTACCTGTGACGACCTCTCCTGTACGTATTGTTTTTAATGATTCTTCCAACATTTGTTCAAAACTCATCTCTGCTGACATTCGCGCATAAACCTCCTCGATTATATTGTTTGGGGTCGAAGCCCCGGCTGTAATGCCTACGCTGCGCACAGATTTTACACTTTCAGGTGATAAGTCGTTCAGTGTCTGTATGAAATGGGTATTCTTACATTTCTCGTGACATATCTCATATAGCTTGCGTGTATTGGAGCTATTCTTACCGCCAATAACGATCATGGCGTCAACCTGCGAAGCAATATGCTCAGCTTCCCTCTGTCTCTCCTCCGTCGCACTACAAATCGTATCTAAAACAATAATATCATAACCCCTTTTTGAAATTTTTTCAACTAATTCTTTAAATTTCTTGTAATTAAATGTCGTCTGCGAAACAATACATAGCTTTTCGTTCATATCAGACGGCAAAATGGCTAAATCTTCTTCCGATCTGACCGTTATGGCATCTTCTCCGCACCATCCGCGGATCCCCTCCACTTCCGGATGGTCCCTGTCCCCGATGATCACGATCCTTCTCCCGGCGGCGCTCTGCTCCCTGACGATGTTATGGATCTTCTTTACGAAAGGACAGGTCGCATCCACAATGTGCATCCCTCCCCGGGAAAGCCGGCCGCAGATCTCCGGCCCGACACCGTGGGAGCGGATGATAACCGTCCCTCCGGAAAGCTCCATGATCTCTTTCTCCGATACGGCCCGCACGCCCTGTCTCTCCAGCTCCCTCACCACTTCATCGTTGTGGATGATGGGGCCCAGCGTATAAATGGGTTTTACCCCTTCCCGGATCTGCTCATATACCTGTTCCATCGCCCGCTTCACTCCGAAACAGAAACCGGCGGTTTTGGCTACGGTCACCTTCATAGCGGCATTTTGTCTCCCGGATCCTTCAGTCCGCGTTTTTTTGCCTCCGCAATAACGGCTTCGACTACCTCCTCCACCGCCATATCGGACGTATCCAGATAGACCGCATCCGGAGCCTGTACAAGGGGCGCGATCTCGCGGTTCATATCCCGTTCGTCCCTGTCCAGGATCTCCTTTGTCAGCTCCTCAAGGCTCCGGAACTGTCCCTTTTCTTCCAGCTCCTTCTGCCTTCTGCCTGCCCGCACACCCGCGGAAGCAGTCAGATAAATCTTCGTCTGCGCGTCCGGAAGCACACAGGTCCCGATATCCCTGCCGTCCATGACCACATCCGATGTGGCGGCAAGCTGCTTCTGCAGGTTCAGCAGCTTCTGACGGACACACGCATACACCGAGCAGGCGGATGCCAGATGTCCTACCTCCTCCGTGCGGATCTGATCGGATACATCCTCGCCGTTCAGAAGCACTCTCTGTATGCCGTCCCGGTACCGGATCGATATCTCAATTTCGGGACAGGCCCCGCGGATCTTCTCCTCGTCGTCCATCGGGATCCCGCGGCGGTCAAAATACAGCCCCATAGCCCGGTACATAGCGCCGGTATCTACGTAGACAAACCCCAGCCGGGCCGCGATAGCCCTGGCAATGGTACTCTTTCCGGCTCCTGCCGGTCCGTCAATAGCAATGTTGTATGTTCTCGTCATGTTCTGTTCCTCGCATCCTTGATTTTGTATCGATACCGTCAATAAGCTGTGCTCAGGATCCTTCCCCTCGTCTACCAGGGAATATGGCTTCCCGCCGCCCATCCGGTGGACCATGCGATCTGGAGGTTGAATCCCCCTGTGAGGGCGTCCAGGTCGAGAACCTCTCCCGCAAAATAGAGCCCCTGTATTTTCCTGGACTGCATGGTGGACGGGCTGATCTCTTTTACGGACACGCCTCCCTTTGTGATGACGGCTTCCGGATAACCGCGAAGGCTCGTCAGCGTAAAGCACAGTTCTTTCGTCTCCTTCACCAGGCGGAGCCGCTCCTCCCTGGTGATCTCCCGGACCGGTTTATCCTCCGCGATGCCGCTTCTTGCGATCATTACCGGGATCAGCCGCGCGGGATAAAGTTTGCCGAGCGCGTTCCTGAACTGCCTGTTGGAGGCTTCGCTGAAATCCCTCCTCACCCGCTCGTCCAGCTGTTCAGATGAAAGGGCCGGTTTTAAGTCGATGGCGAGCCGCAGGGGCCTTTTCTGCAGGACGGGGCCCACCAGGCTGCTGGCGGAAAGGATCACCGGGCCGCTGACCCCGAAATGTGTGAATAGCATCTCCCCGAATTCCCGGAAGATCTCCCTGTTCCCGTCCAATACGGAGACGGATATGTTCCGGAGGGAAAGCCCCTGAAGCTGCCCGGCCTCAGGCTCCTTTACATTCATGGGGACAAGCGAAGGATATGTCTCCGTCACCGTGTGTCCGCACTGCCGCGCGAAACGGTATCCGTCCCCCGTGGAGCCGGTGGAGGCATAGGAGAGCCCGCCGGTAGCCACAATGACCGCATCGGCCGGTACCGGCCGGTTTTCGTCCTCCGCGAAAGCCCCGGCGATCGGGCCGGAGTCTCCCGGCGCATCCCGTGAAAGAAGGATCCCCTCTATGTTCCCGTCCCTTACCTCCAGGC
>CANRGP010000071.1 GCA_947630085.1 uncultured Lachnospiraceae bacterium | reverse complement strand
TTGGACCCCGTGTTTGTTTTCGGTTTTCATCTTGAAATCACGGGTGCGGCTGTAGCAACAATGCTCTCCAATTTAATCGCAATGCTGTACTTCATGGCGCTGATCCTGGTAAAACGTGGTAAGTTCCATCTTACCTTGAACCCGGGATATTATTCCGTCTCGGACGGCATACCCAAAGAAGTGCTGCTGGTGGGGCTCCCCAGTTCCATCATGAACGTAATGGGAATCTTCTCTAACATCACCCTCAATAAGCTGCTTGTCAGCTACTCCAACGCGGCGGTAGCAGGGATCGGCATCGCCAAGAAGATCGATATGCTGTCCTTTGCGATTGCCAACGGCCTTTCTCAAGGCGTTATCCCTCTGATTGGATATAATTACTCCGCAAAAAACACTGGGCGTATGCGCTCCGCCATCAAGGTGACGCTGATTCTGAGCCTTGCCGTTACGACGATCGGGGCAATCCTGCTGTTCACCTGCGCGGGTCCCCTGGTGCGGGCATTTATCAATGACGCAGAAACTGTGCGGTACGGCAGTATGTTCCAGAGAATCATCTGCATCACGGGACCGTTCACGGCGATTACAACGGTCATTATTTCCATCTTTCAGTCTGTGGGACAGAAAGGAAAACCGCTGGTGCTGTCCATGCTGAGAAAAGGCGGGCTTGATGTGCCGTTTATGTTCCTTCTGGATTCTCTTGCCGGCGCTGACGCTATCGCGTGGGCAACTCCTATCGCAGACTGCGGCGCTATGCTGGCCGGCATTCTCCTGTTTGTGCCGTTATGGAGAAAAATGGGGAAAGAATAGAAAAATACTCCTCACCTCCCGATGTGGAAGTGAGGAGTTTCTTTTTGCCCTGAATCAGACACATTCAACTGTGTCGCCCATACTGCGCAGGGTAGAAGTATGTCGTATTCTTATTTTGCAGAGCTCTGCGTGCAGTCTTGATATATTGGACGATGCCCCTTTCTTGCGCGGCATCATCCCTTCACGGAACCGGACAGTCCCTCTACATAGAAGCGCTGCAGGCAGATGAATAAAATCACGATGGGCAGCGCAACTACCAGGGCGCCGGCCGCAAACTGCGTATAGTAGCTGTCGATACGGCGGAAATCAGTCATCCAGTAGAGTCCTACGGCCACCGTATAATTGGACTGCTGATCTCCGAACAGCATACTCGGGAATATGTAATCGGACCAGGCCCCCAGGAAATTGGTGAGGAGCGTGTAGATCGCGATGGGTTTGGACAGCGGAATGGTGATCCTGGTGAAGATCTGCCAGCGGCTGGCGCCGTCCAGAGTAGCCGCCTCGTCCAGCGCTTTTGGAATCGTATCAAAAAACCCCTTGCACACATGGTAGCCCATAGCGGCCCCCGCCGCCCCTACCACGATCAGCGCCAGCAGGGACTGATTCAGTCCCAGACCCTTCAAAATGTTGTAGACCGCCAGCATGGACATGAATCCCGGGAACATACCGATGATCATAAGGATCTTCATGAACGTTGTCCTTCCCTTGAAGCGTGTGCGGCTCAGGACAAAGGCCACGCTCAATATGATCGCCGCGTTGATCAGGCATCCGCATCCCGCCACGATCAGGGTATTCACATACCACCGGCCGAAGGGCAGGACGCTCGCATTGTTGAACAGGTTCACAAAATTATCCAGCGTGAACCCTCTGGGGATAAAATATCCCACATAGTAGCCCGTTTCCTTCCGAAGCGCCGTCAGAAATATCCACAGGATCGGGAAGAGCCAGATGATCGCCAGGATGGTGAGCACGATATAGCCTACGTTCAGCTTCGCGGCCCGCATGACAAGGACCAGCAGGATAAACGAAGCTGCCAGCATCAGCCAGTATCCCGCGCCGAAATTGCGCACCATGAATGATCCGGGAAGCAGTCCCAGACCGTCCACGACGGATTTTCCCGCAAAAAGCAGCACGGTCATGGCCGCCGCGTTAAGGGCGGCGGCCAGCACCCATATCCGGGCCCCCGCGACTGTCGGGCGGAAAACGTTTTGTATTCCCAGGGCCAGGGAGGCAATGGCCAGGGCCGCCGCAGCCGGCAGGAGCCAGGAAAACGGGCTGCCCCCGGAAAAGGCCGCAAGAACTCCGGAAAGCACCGACACACTCTTTCCCCCGACGGATGCCAGAGGAAGAAACATCCCCACGATCCCGAGCGCGCTGAATCCGAGCGCATACGGTAGATACTGCTGACGCAGACCGATTACAGCTTTTTTCATCATTGGAAGCTCTCCTCCTCCTGCATAGATTTGGAACGGCTGTAGGAATACAGCGAGAACGCGGCGGAGATCACGAAGATGACGATCCCGATGGTAGCGGCCAGGTTAAAGTCCTTGCTGTCCCTTGTCAGCTTATACAGCCACGTCACCAGAAGATCCGTCTTGCCCGCTCCCTTATAATACTGCAGCGAGCTGGGCGCCCCTCCGGTCAGGAAATAGATGACGCCGAAGTTGTTGAAATTCCCGATCAGATTGGAGATCAGATACGGCGTCGTGATAAACCACATATAGGGGAACGTGATCTTCACGAACTGCATCACGGGGCTTGCCCCGTCGATGCGGGCGCTCTCATACAGATCGTCCGGGATGTTCATAAGAATCCCCGTTACCATCAGCATCGTCACGGGGATGCCTACCCAGAGGTTCACGATGATAACCGTGCATCTCGCCCATGTCACATCCGTCAGGAAGGGGAGGGCTCCCGAGGTAAAGCCAAGCTGCTGCAGGAGCACATTGATGATTCCCTTGTCCCCCAGCATGGTACGTACCACCAGGAGAGAAATAAACGACGGGATCGCCATGGTAATCACAAAAATGGTCCTCCATATCTTCTTTCCCCGGATCCCTTTGGAATTGATGATCATCGCCAGTATCATTCCCCCGAAATAGCAGGAAAACGTGGCAACGAACCCCCAGACGATCGTCCATCCCAGCACCGGCCAGAAGGTGGCGGACAGATCCGCGCCGGAAGAGATCAGCGCCCGGAAATTCTCCAGTCCCACCCAGGTAAACAAATTCCCGGGAGGCTGATGCGTCTGGTCGTAATTCGTAAACGCCATCAGGATCATATAGATCAGAGGCATGACTGTAAACACCAGCAGCCCGGCCACGGGAATGGCAAGAAGCAGCCGGTAGATATGGCTGTCGAAAAGCTCTCTGACATCCTGAACAAACGTAAGCGGTTTCTTTCCCTCCGCCTCCGTCCGGCGTGCCAGGTCCCCCGAATAGATCTGAACGATCCAGAGCGCGATCATCGCAAAGGTGAGTACGCACGTCACCACTCCCCACAGGAGGATCAGCATGGAGTTGTCACCCTGGACCATTTCCACAATGCCGGTCGCCTCGTTAAACGCCATCCCCTGCTGCCTGGTTCCCAGCGTAGTAAGCATGATCAGATTGTGAACGCCGCCGACGGCCATATAGACGATATACGCCGCCTCGATCACCAGATAAACGGTTCCCTTAATGATCTGCTTATGGGCCATATTGGCCGCGCCGAAAATGATAAAGGACAGCCTGGTAAAGATATCGCCGCGCCGGAAAACGGAAATCAGCCCGTTTTTCTCAGACCGAGCCGGCGGGTTTTTCTTAGTCGCCATCGTATCACTCCTTTACAGAATATTTCCCGATTTCATGAAAACGGTCAGGCGGCGGCAGAGCCGCCGCCTGACCGGAAGGTTCCTGTCCGTCTGCCCCCCGGGCTTTTGACGGATCAGCCTGTAAGGCCGGTAGAAAGAATATCGCTTACAACCTTATCCAGAGTCTCCTGGATATTGGCGTCATTGACCTCGTTGCGCAGGCAGATGGATTCGCCCAGCGTCTGCATCGGAGTCCAGTAATTGGCAATCTGCGGAATGTTGGGCTGCGGCGTAGCATACTCGGTCTGCGCCAGCAGAGCCGCGGTGGCAAAGTCGTTGGCCAGCTTTTCATTATCCATGAGCGAGAGCGCCGTAGGAGTCGCCTGAACGGCCGGATCCTCATAGCGGGCCAGCTGGCTGTCGGCATTGGCCAGCCACTCCGCCAGCATCTGGGCCGCAAGAGGCTGCGTAGTGCTGGATTTCACGGCGATCGTCTTATAATCCGCAAAATTGCTCAGACGGCTCTCCTTTCCGTTGATCACAACGGTAGGAAGCGGAACAGCTCCCAGCTTATCGCCCAGCGCGCCGGAAAGGCTGGTGGGATCGGAGGGATCGCCCATTGCCCAGGTTCCGGAACACATCGCGCCCAGAGTGCCCTCTTTCATAAGCGTACCTGCAAGGCCGTCACCATCCTCAATGTACTTCGGATTATTCACCAGATCGATGATATATTTCGTCGCCGCTACGCCGGCTTCGCTGTTGAAATCACACTGGGTCGGGTCGGTGCCGTTCTCACCGAACAGGGTGCAGCCCGCCGCAAAGAACCAGGATTCTATGTACCAGGAGTTCGTCATATCGCAGGAGAAATTATAGACGCCGTCCCCCAGATCCTTCGCCATCATGGTCTCAAGGCTCTGAACCTCATCCTCGGTATACATATCCTTGTTATAATACATAAAGAATGAATTGGGAGAAAACGGAAGCGCGTAAATGTAACCGTCATCTCCGGTGACAGCCGAGACGGCGCCCTCGCCGTACAGGCTCTTCACATTGTCAATATCATAGGTGATCGGAAGAAGCAGCCCCTCATTAACGCATTGTGCGACAGATCCTGACGGAACCTGCATCACATCCGCCGCCAGCTCCGGATCCGTCTCCAGGCTGTTGACAGACTCGTCGATTCCGGTTACGGAAATGTCATACGTGATGGTCCACTCGGGATGGGCCTCGTCAAATGCCGCGCACAGCTGCTGGGTCAGCTCCATCTCCTCCTCGGGGATCCAGACCTTCAGATTGATCGCTTCCGGGGTAGCCTCCGCGCCCTGACCCGCGGGAGCATCACTCTGCGGTGCCGCAGTCCCGCCCTGTGCGGCTGTAGCATCTCCGCCGGATCCGGTACCTCCGCCGCCGCAGGCAACCAGCGACAGCGCCGTAGCAAGTGCAAGAACAGTTGCTGCGAACTTTTTCATAATAAATTCCTCCTATCCTTTTTGTATCTCGGGTTACGTTCGCTCGCTTAGTTAAGCGATTAACCATATTATATACCAGCGCTTGTATCTTGTCAACCGTTTTTCAAAAAATAAATATTTTTAACAACTAAATCTCCAAAAAATTATCTATTTTTCACAAATATCCTTATATATCAGAGGCCATAAGCTCCAGAATCGCGCCGGTCAGATCGTCCCCAAGTCCCATAGTCGCTAGTTTAACGAATAACCTTTTTTCGTCCCCTTCCCTGCATATCGTCTGCCAGACATCGGATTTCACCCCGTACGGGATCTGCGCCCGCTGCAAAAACTCGAAAACAGCCGTTTTTTTGTCCCTTCCCCGGGGACTGCCGTCCTCCAGCAGCAGCCGAAGCTTCATCGACCGCCTCTCATTCCCGCAAAACCGGATCCGAAATTCCTTCCGCTGCGGGTCGTACCCTCTTTCCAGCTCGCGAGCCCCGTCTTCCAGCTCTGCATTCAGGGGGGCCTCCGTTCCGCGGAGACGAATGTCATAGATCCTTCCTTCCGGGATAACGCCCTCTCTCCATCCCTCCGTCCCGATGGAAAGCACCGCTTCTTTTCCGGCGGTAAATCGGAATCGGGTCACGACAGGCTCGCCGGCTCCGCTGTCCTCATAAAGGGAAAAGCTCCCGTCAGCTCCGTTAAATACCTGGATCTCCAGTTCCTCGGGATTTTCCCGGCATCCGTCGCAGCCTTCCCCGGCCAGGGGAACGATCCCGCCCGCGCGGACCAGGACCGGTATGCTCTCCGTCCCACGGTAAAGCGTTGTCCGGCCGCCGCCCTTGTAAAGCTGCCCGGTGAAAAAGTCAAAGAACATTCCTTCGGGAAGCCACGCGCGGAATCCCGCCAGGAGCGTCTCACGGTTCGCGGGCCGGGTGATGGGACAGACGATCATTTCCGAGCCGAACCGGTATTCGTTGGGCACAAGGTAGGCATCCGGCACATCGTCGCGATAGTACATGGGCTCCAGAAGCGGTATCCCCTCCAGATTGACGCGGTAATTCATTGAATAGAGATACGGGACGAGCCTGTGCCGCAGCCGCAGGAAGCTGACCATGATCTGTTCCGTCTCACGGCCATACTTCCACGGTTCTTTTCCGCAGAACTCGTTTGCGGTGCTGTGGAGCCGCATGATGGGAGAAAACACCCCGAACTGCAGCCAGCGCACGGCCAGCTCGTCGTCACGCCTGCCCCCCATATGCCCGCCGATATCATGGCTCCACCAGCAATATCCGATGTTGCTCGCCGTCACGGTAAAATACGGCTGAAAGTCCAGGGTCTCCCAGGTGGCAAAGGTATCGCCCGAGAACCCGATGGGGTATCTGTGGCTTCCTGCCCCGGCATACCGTGAAAGTATCAGAGGAGTCCTTCCCCCTCTCCCGCTGTCCAGAAAATGAAGATGGTTCAGCATCCACAGCGGATCGATCCCCTTCATTCCCGACCGGCTTCCCTGCTGCCAGTCGATCCACCAGAAATCCACGCCCAGCTCCTCATGAGGATGATGCAGATACGTAAAGTATGCCTCCATGAAGCGCCTGTCCGTGGCCTCAAAGGGGATCTTGTCCCCGTGGTCACGATCCACCCCCAGGGCTTCCGCCATCTCCGGATAGGCAGACTCATACGCCCTGACGCCGTCTGCGGGGTGGACATTCAGCGTCACATGGAGCCCCATTTCATGAAGGCGGTTCAGGAAGCGTCCCGGGTCGGGAAAAAGCCGGCCATTCCAGGTATACCCTGTCCATCCGCTCCCGTACTCACAGGGAATATCCGTCAGGTGCCAGTCCATATCCACCACCGCCACAGACAGCGGGATATTCCGGGTCCGAAACTCCTCCATCAGTTCCAGGTAGCTCCTCTCCGAATACTTATAATACCGGCTCCACCAATTCCCCAGGGCAAACCTCGGCAGAAGCGGCGTTCTGCCGCTGAGCCGGAAGAAGTCCCGGAGACAGCCGATATAATCATGCCCGTAGCCGAAAAAATACAGATCCTCCTCTTCCTGCCCGCGCGCCTCTACCCAGCATCCGTCGAGCAGCGCGCTCCTGCTGTCATCCAAGACGGTAAATCCGCCCCTGGAGATCAGCCCGCTGCCCAGCTTCACGGCGCCGTCGGCCCGGTCCAGGGTCCGGGCGGTCCCTCCCAGGTCCTCGATCTCATCCCCGAAGCTCCAGTTGGAGCCGTAGGTGTGAAAACCGCCCTTCAGCTGGATATGCAGCCCTTCCGGAGAAAACCTTTTCCGGTCATAATACAGATGGAGCTTTTCCGTAACGATCTCCAGGCAGTCTTCCTTCTCTGTCAGACGGTACTCCGGCACGGGAAAATCCCGGCATATGACCGTCTGCGTAGCCTCATCCGTAAAGTTCCCCTCCGCCTGGTACTCCAGACGGAGCAGGCAGTCCGTCAGCACCGTAATGCGCCAGCTCTCCCCCTGCACAACGGCGCCCTCCCTGGCCTTCGGCTGCAGATCCAGCCGATAGTCTTCAGACCTCATACCTGTTCTCCTTTCTTGGTTTATCGCTTAACCTAACCCGTAAAAAAGAATACGCCGCAGCGCATTCTTTCTCTACCTGTTTAAATCCCGGACCGACTGGCGTTCCACGATCCCCACATCGATAACCTGATTGGAGCCGCCCTGCTCCTCTCCCCGGATCATGGCGAACAGCCTCTCTCCCACCAGTCTGGCCTTCTGCGGCAGATCCTGGGAGATCGTGGTCAGCTTGGGATTGGAATACCGGCATTCCGGCAGATTATCGAATCCGATAACAGACACATCCTCCGGCACATTCAGCCCGCACAGACGGAGTCCCTCTATGACGCCGAACGCCACAATGTCGGACATCACGGAGACGGCTGTAAAGTGCCGCCCGCAGGCCGCGATCTTCTGGCCGGCCGACACGCCGTGCTGGTACAGCGTAAACGCCTCAAAATAGTGCTCCGGCGTGATCCGGATGTCTTTTTCGGCGCAGGCCGCGCAGAACCCCAGATATCTCTGGCGGATCACTCCGGGATATTCCACGCTCGGGCCGACAAAGGCGATCTCCCGGTGCCCCCGCCCCAGCAGGTACCGGGCGGCCAGATATCCCCCCTTATAGTCGTCGATCCCCACATTGACAATACCCAGTTCGTCGGCGTAGGCATCAATAAATACGGTGGGGACCCGAAGCCGCCGGTGAATATCCTCGATCTCGCTCTTGAACGTCCCGAAAAAGATGATGCCGTCCACGTTCCAGGACGAAAAAAGCGGAATGATCTCACGGCACTGGCCCACGCACCGCATCATCATATAGTATCCCTGGTTGCGGATATAGTTCTCCAAAAGCGCAAGCACATGGGCATTGTAGGGGTTGACGAAAAAGTTTTCCTCCGGCCCGAGATTGGGAACGACCACACCGATGATCCGGCTTTTTTTGGATGCAAGACTCCGGGCCGTGGCGTTGGGCGCGTACTCGTTTTCGTCAATGATCTTCTGCACCTTGGCGACGGTCTCCTGAGACACCTTATGATAATTTCCGTTGATAACGTTGGAGACCGTGGCCGTGCTGACGCCCGCCTTCTCCGCAATGCTTTTCAGATTCATGCCGTACCTCCCAAAATATCCGCCGTCCGATCCCCCGTCTCCGGTCAATACCGGAAACCCTCATTTTGGCCTGCACTTCTATTTTAATGGATTTGCCGGAAATGTAAAGTCCATTTGCCGGATTTTCCCGGCCCGTCTCCCGGAAGAGATCTTCTTTTTCGTCCCCATCCGAAACGGTCCCGCCTCCCCCCGCTTTCCGTCGCTTACTGCTGCGTGCCGGAAAGGATCCAGAACTCCCAGGAGCCCAGCACGGACGTCCCGTTCAGCCCTGCCTCCTCCGGCGTCTGATGCTCTTCCGTTACATTCTCCCCGGCGCCGTGCAGCAGCACCGTATCGCATCCCCCGATAATCTCGGACAGATCCACGCTCTGTTCCCGCACCGACATATTGAAGACACACAGCACCTTATTGCCGTTTTTCTCCCTGGTGAAGGCCATCACATCCTTGCTCCCGAGGTCCGCGTACACAATGGGGCCTCCATAGTTGCCGCTGTAAAGCGCCGGATTTTCTCCGCGGATCCGTGACAGCTCCGCCAGGAGCTCGCGGTAGGACACATCGGAGCTCTCCCAGTCCACGACGTCCTTCTCCATAAACGCGATCGAATGATCCAGGCCGATCTCATCGCCGGTATAGATCATGGGAACGCCGGGAATCGTATAGATAAAAGCGAACAGGGACGGCAGCGCTTCTTTTCCAAAAGCCCCCATGATCGTATGCTCATAGGAATTCTTATCATGATTGTCCAGGAAATTCATCGTATAAGAACCGTCCGGAAGGTTCGTCGGAATATAGTAAGCCGCGGTGTTGGCCCTTTTAGAACCGCCTGCGATCCCGATCAGCGCCTCATACAGATCCAGGTTGTAATTGCAGTCAAATGCCTCGTTCAGAAGCCCCTTTACCACGTCGTCCTCCGCCAGCATAAAGACGGGCTTCACCGTTTCCAGCTCCCGGCGGGCGGCTTCCCAGAAATCCGTGGGCACACCGTTAGCATAATCACAGCGAAAGCCGTCCACGTCAAATTCCTCCACCCAGTATTTCATGCAGGCGATCATTTCCGCCCGCATCTGCTCATTGTCATAATTCAGATCCGCCACATCCGGCCAGCCCATATTCGGCGGAGAAATGATCTGTCCGTTTTCATCCTGCGTGTACCAGTCCGGGTGCTCCACGATCCACGGGCAGTCCCATCCGGTATGATTGGCCACCCAGTCCAGCATGACATGAAACCCCATTTCATGGGCCTGATCCACCAAAGCCCTGAAATCCTCCGCCGTACCGAATTCCGGATTGACCTCACGGTAATCGGTGACGGAATAGTACGATCCCAGTGTTCCGGATCGCCTGGTAACGGATATGGGGTGGATCGGCATGAACCAGAGCGTATTGACGCCCATATCCCGCAATTCCTGCAGATGCTCCCCGAACGCCGCGAATGTACCCTCCGGCGTGTACTGCCTCACATTCACCTCGTAGATGACGGCATCTTTAGTCCATTCTGCCTGATACCTGAGTCCGTCCCCGTAATCCGGCACACTGTAGCCGTCCTCCTTCTTTTCTTCGGCGCAGCCGCCCAGAAGCAGGCAAATCGCCAGGAACACAGCCGCGCTCCTTCTCATTCTGTACCGTCCCATCATACCGCCTCCTGAAAATATATTCCGGCTGAGATCCCCCGCCCTCTCCCCGGCAAGCGGGGCTTCCCTCCCGCCGGTCCAAACCGCCCCGCAGGCAGGCTGCCGTTTTGGGGGTGGTTTCCCCCCTCGGTCAGATCACCGGTTTTTAGTTAATCGCTTAACCTGATAGTTATAGTATAGCTTCCCGGATGCGAATTGTCAATAGAAAATGTGCGGTCTCATGTGAACCGTGTTTCCCGCTTCATACGGCGAGGGAATCCCCGTATAAAAAAGCCGGAATCCCATCAATAAGACGGAATTTCGGCTTTTCGGTACCTGGGCCAGTTGGATTCGGACCAACGAGTGCAGGAGTCAAAGTCCTGTGCCTTACCGCTTGGCGATGGCCCATCGACGGCTTCCCGCGGAAAATGCCCCGATACAGAAAGAGCGCCGCCGCGCACGGCATCTCGCGGAGCGTTCCTGTCTCATCGGACACAGTTTCCTGTGGAGCCAGAAAATAAAAGCCTTGCGGCTTTCATCTTAAGGGTGGATAAAGGGATTCGAACCCTTGGCCTCCAGAGCCACAATCTGGCGCGCTAACCAGCTGCGCTATACCCACCATATTAAATTGCTAAACGAGCCTGAAGGGATTCGAACCCCCGACCCACGGCTTAGAAGGCCGTTGCTCTATCCAGCTGAGCTACAGACTCAACAGCTTCGCCTCATGAATCCCTTTTATGTGAAGCAAGAGCAGGTGATGGGAATCGAACCCACGTATCCAGCTTGGAAGGCTAGTGTTCTACCATTGAACCACACCTGCA
>CANRGP010000070.1 GCA_947630085.1 uncultured Lachnospiraceae bacterium | reverse complement strand
CGGCGTAATTGTCGGTGTGCAGGAGTGTCCGCTCCACCTCCTCGCCGTCGATATACACGCATTTCCACAGCCTGGAGTGACGGCCGGTGTGGGAGGACTGCACCTTTACTCTCGCTCCGGGGCTCAAAGACGCGTCATACTGGGTGACCGCCTCGCCGGGCGGCGTGGTATTCAGCGTCTCGGATATAAAATCTATGGTCCGGTTGGCGGGGCGGGTCTCCTGGCCATATATGGTGAACGTCAGGGTCCTTCCCGAAGTTCCCGCCTCAATATATACCGGCGTTTCATAAGGATTGGTGATCTTGATGTCCTTGTATGTCCCCGCGATGGCGGCATCTCTGGACGGCGGCACGTAGGTAACGATCATGGAGTGGTTCTGCCTCTGGGTAATGTCCATCTCCGCCAGAAGCGCCGCGTTATAAAGCGTAGTGGCGATCTGGCATACCCCGCCGCCGATGCTGTCAACCACCTGCCCGTTCTCATAGGCGGCCGCCGACGCGTAGCCGTTCTCTTTTGTAAACGGCTGCATACACGCATACCCGGAAAGCGTCTCCCCCGGCATCAGCACCGATCCGTTGATCTTGCCCGCCCCCACCTGCAGATTGGTGGCGCGGGAACTGCTGCTGCTGGAGAAATCGGTAGAATATGTGCCGAGTACATCCTGTATGGTTTCCAGGAGCTCTGTGGTCTTCTCCGGCCTTACGACGGTCATCACCGCCTCCACGACAACGGGTTCATAAACCCCTCCGGCCAGCGCCTCGTCCAGCTTCTGACCGGTAGCCTTCACATCCACGGCTCTGCCGTCCTGTGAAGGCGTCACAACGAACGCACCGTCCTGTCTGGTGACGGACGCGTCTACCGGTTCCTCCTGAAACGGAGCGCATTTTTCCTCGACAAACCGGCTCACCGCATCGGAATCGGTCCGGACATCCAGCTCCAGATCCACGGGAGCCATCTCCAGGTCCTTCTGTTTCAGATACCTTTCAATGATGTCGCCCGTCTCATACAGGCGGACCGTCTCCTCCACGACCTGATCGTTGGCCCAGTGAAAGCCCAGGTCAGCCGCGGAAGCCTGCACGCGGTCCTCCGCCACAACAAGCGTCACGGGCTGCGCAGCCATTTCGGAAACGTAATCTTCGATTCTCTTTTTCGCTTCTTCCACTTCAAGTCCGCCGATGTCCTGCCCTCCGACGGACAGGCCCTGCGGAACCGCCGCCTCGGCAAAGTCCGCCGGGGCAAAAAGGATCAGGCCGCACAACAGGACGGCCCCTCCCGCCGTCCATACCGTTTTTTTCATAATCTGCTCCTCAAATCATTTCCTTAAAACCGCAGCGAGCTGAGCGCCATCGGCGCGACCATGGCGAGCACCAGCAGGATCACGATGATCGTGGATACGATCTTCTTTGTCTTTTTATTATTAAAATCAAACAATCTTCTCACCTCTTTGTTATTCTTCCGTACCGGGATATGATTTTATCCGTCATCCTTGAAATTTCATTCCTGGATAAATCGTCTATCTGCACAGTCAGGTCTATTTTATGATATTTTGTCCATTCGCGCAAGACTTCTTTTTGCGTTTTTGCCGCAGACGCAAATTTCCTGTGCGGTTTCCGTATATTGCGCCCGTCCTTCCGGCTCAGACCTGGATCTTCATAACGCGCCCTGTGGCGTCATAGTGAAGATAGCTGACGCCCGCCGCGTCAAACATCCTCTTGGAGGCCCTGACCCCCGGAGTGTCGGCATATTTGTCATTGCCGTAGATAACCGTCCGGATCCCGGCCTGGATGATCGCCTTGGCACATTCGTTGCACGGGAACATCGTGACATACAGCTTGCTTCCCTCAAGGCTTCCGCCGCGATAGTTCAGAATGGCGTTCAGTTCGCTGTGGGCCACATAATAATATTTGGTATTATATGGATCCCCGTCGCCGCTCTCGCGGTTCCACGGAAATTCGTCATCAGAACAGCCGATGGGAAGACCGTTATAGCCCATGGACAGGATCTTGTTGTCGGCGCTTACAATGCAGCATCCCACCTGGGTGTTGGGGTCCTTGGAACGCATCCCCGAAAGCTCGGCGACCCCCATAAAATACTCGTTCCATGAAATGTAATCCGTCCTTTTTCTGCCGCTGTTCATGCTGCTCCCCCTTCCTCTCACCGGTATAAATTTTGCGGACCGCCGCCGTAAGCAGGCCCGGCGCGCCTCATGGCCGCCGTTCCTGGTCCCCGCAGTAAATAATATGGTATCCCGCCGCCTTGGTCAGACGGTTCATGATCGCCCTTCCCAGGTTGTCGCGGGCAAAGCTTTCCGAATAAATATACTCGGCGCCGATATCGTCAAACTGCCGGAGCACGGCGAACAGGCTGCGGGCGATCGTCTCCTCGTCCCCGCGCCGCCCGACGCTGCGGACGATCCCTTCCGGGTAACAGTCCCGCGTCTCATCCGTACAGATGATGCCGACCACATGGCCTTCCTTTATCTTCTCTCCCGCAAGCTCTCTGATCCGAGATATCACCGCGTTTCCGACAGGGGCCTGTCCGCTCCCCGCCCTCCCGGAAGCCGCGCCGCCTCTCTCCTCCACCAGCACCAGCTCCGCTTTGGGAGCGTAATGCCGGTACTTCATGCCGGGCGCCTTCGGCCTCACATCCGCCGTCAAAGGGCCCAGGATCGCGGGGTCGATATCCACCTGTCCCACCGCCTCGGAAAGCATCTCCAGAGTGATCGCCCCCGGACGAAGCAGCACCGGGATCCTTCCGGTCACATCCACAATGGTCGACTCCACTCCGATCCCCACCGGCCCTCCGTCCAGTATCATCTCTATCCTTCCGTCCATGTCCTGCAGGACATGGGCCGCTGTGGTCGGGCTGGGCCGTCCGGACAGATTGGCGCTCGGCGCCGCCACCGGGACCCCGGCCAGCGCGATGAGCCGGTTCGCCACGATGTCGTCCGGCATCCGCACCGCCACGGTATCCAGCCCGCCCGTAGCCTGATAAGGCACAATGCCGCTCTTCCGGAATATCATGGTCAGGGGCCCGGGCCAGAATTTTTCCATCAGGATCCCCGCCGTCTCCGGGACCTCTTCTACCAACGGAAAAATCTCCTCCCGGGACGATATATGCAGGATCAGAGGATTATCGGACGGGCGTCCCTTCGCCGCGTAGATCTTTTCGGCGGCTCCCGCATTGAGGCCGTCGGCCCCCAGGCCGTACACCGTCTCCGTCGGGAACGCCACAAGTCCCCCGTCCCGAAGAATCCGCGCAGCGCCGGCAAGCTGCCGGTCCAGCTCCGGATATCCCGCCTCACCGTCCTGCGGCCGCAGGGCTTTTCTGTCGATCACAATAACCTCTGTCTTCATACTGTCTTGATCCTCCACCTCCGATTGTATCTGAAAATCTTTATGCCGTCAACGCCATTTCCGGTTCTTTTATTCCTTTCCGTTTTCTATAATAAACCGAACGAATGCCGCCGGAGTCCTTTTTATGTCAAATCATCATCCCCTGTTCCGATCCGAACTGATCATGGCTCTTCTCATGCTTGTTCTGATTTTTCAGCTGTCACGGCAGGCAGCGGTCATCGTATCCGCCTCCTCCGACGCGGGATCGCCCTCCCTGTCCACGGAAAAGCCCGTGGTCGTCCTCGACAGCGGGCACGGGGGAATCGACCCTGGTAAAGTAGGCGTAGACGGCAGCCTGGAAAAAGACATCAATCTCCGGATCGCCAAACGCGTAAAAGAGTATCTCGAGGCTTCCGATGTGGAGGTGATCATGACCCGTGACTCGGACACCGGCCTTTACAGCGAAAGCGATTCCGCAAAGAAATCCGCCGATATGCGCAACCGCTGTCAGCTGATCAACGATGCCTCCCCCGATCTGGTCGTCAGTATCCACCAGAACAGCTACCATGAAGAATATGTAAAGGGCGCGCAGGTATTTTATTATAAATCCTCTGAAAAAGGCAAACGTCTCGCGGAGATCCTGCAGAAGCGGTTCGACTACTGTCTGGGGGACGAAAACACCCGCTCCGCCAAATCGAACGACAGCTACTATCTCCTTCTCCACGTCAAAAGCCCTATCGTTATTGTGGAGTGCGGCTTCTTAAGCAACTGGAGCGAGTCGGCGCTGCTCAATACGGAAGAGTATCAGGACCGGGTGGCGTGGACGATCCATATGGGGATCATGGAATATCTGAATACGCGGTAGGCGGGCCGCTTTGAGCCTCCGCCCGCATACGCGGATCCGCCCGGCGGCATCTGGCGGCCGCCGGGCGGATCCGTAATGGTTTTCTTCGGTATTATCGGCGCAGCACGTTATAGTCGCATACCGCGTCGTCCAGGATCTCCCACAGGTACATACTTTCCGTCGTTGTGCCCCCGTAATTCTTCCAGAGATCATACGCCTCCGACTCCAGGGCGGCCTGGCGCAGGAGATTCGCCCTCCCGGCAATGGCATACACATTCAGCATGGCATAATACTCGCACATGAGCATCCGCTCCTCGCCTACGATCCCCATCTCCGCAAGCATCTCGTTTGCGTGATTATAGTAGATCTCCTGAAGGTAAGCGTCCGCATAGCTCCTGAAATCCTGAAGACGGGTATCCGGGTTGTCCTTCCTCTGCGCCCACGCGGTGACATCTACCATATCCGTATAATAATAGTAGCTTTCGGGGCCGAAGCAGCGCAGGACGCCATACTGGCAGGGAGAAATGGCCAGGGAGCCTGTAACGACCTCCTGTATGCCGTATTCCGCCGCCTCTTTATAATGCTGGACATGAAGATGACCGCTCAAAAACAGCGCGACTCCATTGCGGCTGAGAACCTCTTCCAGCTCCTCCGCGTGCTCGATCGTGCAGTCCTGTTCAAAGATGCGGCTCTCGTCAAGAAGATTGTGATGGGCGACGGCGATCACATTTCTCCGCTGGAGAGCGGCTTCCTCCAGCTGCTCATCCAGCCATTTCAGCGTCTCCGCGCGGACCACGCCTCCCGTCAGCGCCTGGTTCTCATACTGGCAGCTGTCAAGCATCGCCAGCCACGTTCCGTCCTTCGTCTGGAAGATATAGCTCAAAGACGCGGGATCGCGGCTGACCGCCTCCCCGTAGCCGTACGCGGCGTAGATCTGCGCAAACTGCTCCGGCGTCGTGCGCTCCGCGGGCGACCGTGACGTTCCCTGGTACCTGGAAGCGTTTACATTATTGATATCATGGTTTCCCGGGATCACGACCACATCGGTGCCCGCCTTCTCCACCCGCTCCAGCTTCTGGGCAAGGGCCTCATGGCTGTACTTTTCGCCCTCCAGAGTCAGATCCCCGCAGAGGATCAATGTCTGCGGCGCGATGTCTGTCACCTCATCCAGGAAAGCATCTGTGATCTCCCAGATATAGGGCACCATCTTGCCTTCTTCCCGGTCCGCCATCTCCTCGAATGCCTGGCCGAAATCCGTCAGCTCTTTTGCCAGGTAATGCAGATCCGCGGCCACTATGATCTGGGGATTCAGCGGCGCCGCTCCCGATACCGCCGCGTCTCCCGTGAAAGCTTCTATCGTCCCGCTCTCCGGGCTGTACGGCCCCGTGCGCGCCGGCTCCTCCGTCCCGGTTTCATTCGGAAGGAACGCGGACATGGTCCGGTCGGACAGCGCCGGCTCCGATTCCGGGATATAATACGACGAGCATCCCGCCAATATCAAAATTACCGCAGATAAAACCGATAATCCTCTCCGCTTCATATGGATCCTGCCTCTATTCGTTTCCCGTAATGACATCCCAGACGGATTCCGAATCCAGGCCCAGCTTCCAGCAGGCAACGCCCGCCAGGCCGTACCGGTCGATCAGGGCCATTTTCAGCCCCAGGGATCGCTCATCCTCCATCCATATCTTCTGGACGGAGGTATCCGTCCGGAGCTCTCCGTAATACTGGCCGATCGCCTCCTGCCAGTACAGGCTCACCTGGTTGTCTTCCACCCATCTGCCGGCGGCGGTCAGGCTCATCGTCTCGGAGGAGGTGCTTCCTCCTTCTTCCGTCCAGAGCCTGGTATAGAAGGGAACCGCGTTGATCACCTTCTCCGCGGGGACCTCTTCCAGCGTATCCACGATCCCCTGCTCCACAAACGGAAGGGACGAAACCGATCCCGCTTCCCCTCCGGCATAATGTTCATCATATCCCATAATGATCACATAGTCGGCGACCCTGCCCTGCTCCGCCCTGTTATAGGGACGCGTATACTCGGAAGGCACAAAATTGTCTATCGACAGGATCACGCCGTCCCTGCGGCAGGAGACGGACAGCTCACGTATAAACTGGACATAATGGGGCATAGCCGCCTGTGAGATCCCCTCGATGTCCAGGTTGATCCCGTCCAGGTCATAAGTCCGGACATCCTCCATCAAATGCTCGATCAGCGACTGCCGCACCGAGGTCCTTGCAAACAGCACGGCGGAGTCCACCTGGCTCCCCCTGTTGAAATTGTCGAGCACCGCCCACACCTGCATCCCCAGCTCATGGGCGCGGTCAACGTATTCCCGGTCGGCGAAGGAATGATAGCTTCCGTCGTTGTCCGTCAGCATCAGCCAGGTAGGCGCGATCACATTGACTCCCTTTGTCCCGGCGATCAGCGTCTCCATCCTGGCATTGTCGCTCTCCTCCAGCACCTGGTGCCAGACAAGGCATACCTTCTCGCCCAGAGAAATGCTGGTGTACTCCGGTTCAACAAATGTGGAGACCTGGCTGCGGCTCTCCGTGCCGGCCAGCCGTTTATTCGGAAGATAGCCGATATAACCGTCCTCGGTCAGTACCCGGGCCCATTCGTCCCCGTAGTCCAGGACGGTCACGGTCCCACCCTTTTCCACCTCCGTCATGATGGGGCTCTTGATCCCGCCGCGCACACGCACGGCGGTGGTCTTCCCGACCGTCCCGATCTGCAGCTCCCCGGAATCGTTGTTCAGATACAGGCGGCAGGCTCCTCCGTCTGTAAACAGCCGGGAGCGCACGTCGGTGTATGTGCCTACCAGACTCACGGACAGCCAGATCCGGTCGTCCTCCGCCAGCAGAAGAGGATATCCTCCGCTTCCCACAGTCCTCTTATCCGCGTAAACAATGCTGTCCGGGAGCGTGTATACCAGCATCTTTTCCACATCATCCCAGTAAAATTTCTCATTCAGGTTCTCGTTGACCCACTCCAGGGGAAGGTACGCCTGTCCGTCGCGGGTAATGGCTGTGACGGACACCCGCTCGTTGTTCAGGAATACGGCGGTATCCTCCCCGGACACTTCCAGCACGGAGGAAATATCAGCTCTCTCGTCCGTAGGGATGTATTTTTCTATGTATTTGACCGCTGCCGCTCCTGCCAGAATCAGGATCAGAAGCGCAATCACCACAAGGACAGGTATCGCTCTTTTCACTTTTATCCTCCTGTACCATTAATGCAAGCGCCATCGGCACTTTCCTCGTTATTATACCATAGCCACTAGGCTCGTAAGCACCTCGCCAAGTGGCTAGGTATTACTCGCACTAAGTTCATGCTTCACCTGACGGCTCGCATTCTCTAAGTGCTCATATTATATCATACTTTCCTCTGGCAACTTCTTACATTTTTTTTAATTCCCACCCACCCTTTGTTTCGGCCAGCCTGCAGACGGAAGACGGCGCTCTCCGAAACCCCTTTTTGCCGTTTATCTGTTGTATACCCGGTCGAACCGGATCTCTCTCAGCCTCCCTTCCGACGCGCCTACATAGTCGCACATATAGAACGAACCGTCCTCGCGCACCTCAAATATCTTGCTCCAGTCTTCCTCCTGCGCTGTTCTGCCGTCGATATAGACCGGAATTCCTCTGGCCTCGTAACGTCTCAGACCTTCCACATATTTCGTCTGTTCCTTTTTGACATCTTCATCCATTGCTGTTCCTTCCTGCTTCCGCAGGAGGCGTTTCGGTTTCGGCCCTTTTCCCGGAGGTTTCCGTGACACACCAGATAAAAGGGCCCCGTCACAGGATCGTCTTCATGAATTCCGTCTCCGCCTCCGTGACCGTAAACGGGTCCGCTGAAAACGGAAGCCTCCGCACGGCCGGTACGCGCCTCTTGTTCCACCGTATTCTGGATTCCTCGCTTCCGAACGAAGCAAGGCATTGCCAGCCGTTTTTCTGTGCGCTTTCCTCCCATGCTCCCGGCTTCCGGAACCCCTCGTTCTGCCACTCGCTGAACGAAACCATCACAAACACCTTGTGACACCGAAGCAGTTCATTCCCGGACCGGGCCGACAGCCGCCCGAAGTCGATCAAGATCTTCTGGTAGCCCATATGTATGCAGCCCGCAAGGGTCCCTGCCGCCGCCCGCGGATAAAAATCCACATCCTGAATCCGATAACGGCTTTCCTCCGCGGAAAGCCCCGTGCAGACGCTGCCGAACCGCGCGAAATCCCCATGATCGTTCCATTCGAGCACGGCGGTCCTTTGCCCGCGGACGCTGCACAGATAATTTGCCGCAAGTACGCAGAAATGTGTCGTTCCCACGCCGCGGCCGGCTCCCGTCACTCCGATGATCTCCGGTTCTCCGCCGATCCGGCTCTTTTTCCCAAAAAGAAGTCCCATAGCTTCCTCTCTTTTTTCCCGGCCTCCGGGCGGATCCCGGATCTGCGCAGGAACGCGCCGAAGAAGGATTCCCCCGCCCTGTCGGGGCGGAAAGGATCCGGAAACTCGGGCGTCCTCATTTTCAGAGCATGAAGATCCGGCGCGGGAAATCTCTTCCCGCCGTCCTCCGCCCGCTTTCCTTTCTGTACGTATCCGGCAATTCCTCCCGGCAGGCTATGGTTGAACAGGAAAACCACCCTCCTGTCCGCGGCCAGCCTTTCGGCGGCCGCGATGTGCCCTCTGCCGGCACGTTCCATGTGGCTTTCCCACCATTTTCCGCCCAGGATCAGCACAAGTGCCGAAACCCTTCCGGCCTCCCAGTCCGCCTCCGCTCTGCAAAGCTCCGTCCCGTAATCCCGGACAATGTTGGCATATCCGTGGGCACGGAACCTCGCCGCAGGCCCGTACCGGGGCTTCATCGGAATCCCCTTAAGACTGCATATCCCATAGGAATCCGGCTCCGCGCCCAAAAGCTCCGCCATAGCGCGGACGTCCCCGGAGGAATTATGCTCCTCGTACAGGGCGGGATACCCCTCCCTGTTGAGATACGCGGAAAGGCCGACGGAAATATGTGTTACGCCGGATCCCGGACGGATCCCGGCGAGAGCGATGATAAGAGGTGATTCTTGTGATGGTCCCATATACTCTGCAGCGGAGAGAAGTTCGTGAAGCTCCTCCCCGATCTCCCGAACGGATCCGTACCGTTCCGACGCCTCCGCGCGAAGGCATCTTCGGATCACGGGTCCGGGGGAGCCCAGACTGACGAAAGCAGCGCCCTTCTCCCACGGCGTTCCCGCCGCAAGATAGTAGAGGACCGCCCCGATCTGGTACACGTCCGTAAATGTGCCCAGCTGCCCGCCCGCCTGCTGTTCGGGAGCACAAAAACCAGGCGTCCCGCAGCGGCGGGAAGCGGCGTTGGCATCGGGCAGTGTGTCCGAGCAGTCGAAATCCAGCAGCTTGACCTGTCCGTGACAGACCAAAAGATTCTTCGGCTGCAGATCCAGATATAAAATAGGATTTTCTTCTGCAGAATGCAGATATTGGACCAGTTCGCAGATTTGGATCCCATATCGGATCACTGCGTCCTGATTCAGAGAACCCCGCTTGCTCACGAGGTCATAGAAAGAGTCTCCTTCAAGATACTCTTCGATCAGATAGCTGTAATGCGCGTCTTCTTCCAGGTCGTATACAATGGGGATGCCGGGATGTCTCAGGCGTCCGAGAAGCAGCGCTTCCTGCCGGAACCGTTTTCCGCCGTCCGGCGGCTTGGGGACCCGCTTGATGGCACGATATTCCTCCATCTCCTGATGGTAAGCCAGATACACGGTGCCGCTTCGTCCATGCCCCAGAATACGGATCAGCTGGTATTTTCCAAACAGAAGGGTGTCCTTATCCGTCACCTCCTTTTTCCAATACCACCTCTTACATCCATTATCATAATATAAACCCCATATTTTCGCAACGAAAAATTACAAATTCCAAAAAAATTTATAAAAAAACTTACATAGTAATTGATATTTAGCCGTAACATATAGTATATTTATATTGCGATATTTTATTCGCATTTAAGGGAAGGATGTGATCCTAATGAAGATAGAGCGTATCAACGACAATCAGATCCGATGCACACTGACAAGCTTTGATTTGAGTGTCCGCAACCTGAATCTGCGCGAGCTGGCCTACGGAACCGAAAAAGCCAGAGGGCTCTTTCGAGAGATGATCCAGAAGGCTTCCAACGAAGTAGGCTTCGACGCGGAGGATATCCCGCTTATGGTAGAGGCGATCCCGCTCTCCAACGAGAGCGTTATGCTCGTCATTACCAAGATCGAGGATCCCGAGGAGCTGGACACCCGCTTTTCCCGTTTTGCTCCGTCTCCGGAGGACGAGACGGAGATGCTTTCCGAGCTGGCAAGCGACCTTCTGGAGGGAGCGGACGGCCTGGCCCGGATGCTGGGGATCCCTTCCGTTCAGGCGGGATCGGGAGAAGCGGGCCGGGACGCGGCGGACGCTTCCGCGCAGCCGGATCCCTCCACACGCGTTTACGCTTTCGACAGCCTGGATCAGGTGTCAGAGGCGGCCAGGGCCTGCGACGGCCTTTTCGACGGGATCAACACCCTGTATAAAAAGCCGGATTCCTCCCGCTACTATCTGGTAGTGAAGGGAAGCGGCGGGAACGACCTGTGTTTCAGCCGCGTCTGCAACATCCTTGCGGAGTACGGAAGCAAGATCCGGCATGAATACGCAAGCGAAGCGTATTACGAAGAGCATTATCCTGTGATCTGCCGCGACCGGGCCCTTCAGATCATGAAGAACCTGTGAGCGCGCGGCAGGCGCACATCCAACGACGGCAGGGGCCGCCTCCGGCAGACCGATGATCTCCGGCAGGCGGCCCCTGTCTTTTTCTTCACGCGGATCGCTCCGCATCTTTTCCCTCGCGCGGATCACTCCGCATCTTTTCCCTCGCGCGGTTTACTCCGCGTCTTTTTTCTTCCCGGCGCCCAGCGCACCGAACACTCCCATCATCCCGAACGC
>CANRGP010000069.1 GCA_947630085.1 uncultured Lachnospiraceae bacterium | reverse complement strand
CTCTGCGTTGCACCCCTGTTTGGCAGTTACCCAATGTCAGTACTGTTTCGATACTGTTTTATTGGAAGCTACCGCACAGGATTCCTTTTTGAGTGCCGCCCATTTTTTTAAGAAAACCGCTGAATAAAACGCCGCGGAACAAGGACTCCTCAAACAACCCTATGGAGGCGCAGAGAATAAGAAACTTTATCTCAGTCGCTGCTAATCCTTCTGGATTTATCATATTTCCTAAAAACGCCGTCGCGACCATCAGGACTCCCATAAGGAAAGCCAAAACCAGGGGATAAACGGATTTGCGCAGCGTATCTGCCGCTCCTTCCCTGACGTAAAGCAGACTGCCGCCTCCGCCCATTACAGCTATCACTCCGAACAAAATGGCAGTCATGACAAATCGCACGACAGCCAGTCCCAGGATATCATATACCGGCAGCTTAATCGCCGCGATGCCGATTCCCAAACATACCAGCGCAACCAATATCGGTTGTTTTCTCATAAATTCTTTCATCACGTTAAGCTCCTTGTTTATCGTTGTGAAAACAGTAAGACTATTATACCATCTCGACTGGCGTCTCGATGGGGATACTCGTCAAGCGCCGATCGGCGCAGGCGTCATCGGCGCTTTCCTCGTTATTATACCATAAACATTATACCGAATTTGGCGAACCTTATCAACTGGTTTTGCCATTAAATTTGGAAGGTTTGGTTCCTGATGATGATTCTGTCCGACTGCTGAGCCACGAATTGGAGGGATTGGATTGCAGCAGGCTGGACCGTGCAGGAGAGCTGTCGAAAGAAACGGTATTCATTGACGGGACAAAGCTGGAAGCCTGTGCCAACAAATACACTTTCAAGTGTAGCAGGGCAAAGGGGAACAAGCGGCTGTATGTTTCAAAAAGTTTTTTGGAGAAGCGGCAGGAATCCTATGAAAACATCCTGAGCGAAACGGGGATCAAGTACCGAATGAACCGCTCAATTCAGGTAGAAGGAGCATTTGGCGTTCTGAAAAATGACTATGAGTTCCAAAGATTCCTGCTCCGAGGGAAAAACAAGGTAAAACTGGAGATACTTTTGCTGTGTATGGGATACAACCTGAATAAGCTGCACACAAAGATCCAAAGCGGCCGGACGGGAACCCACCTGTATGAAGTAAGAAGTGTATAGTAAAGAAGCGAAGACCACGAAGGCTTATTAAAGTACACCAAAAATCCGGAGAACCCTCTAAGAGCAGAGAAATCTCCGGATTTTTTGACTATCATGAGCGAAGGTGCCGCTCAATCATCTTTTTTTGATGATTTTGCAACACCCTCTCCATACACTGCAATTCGCAGTAACCCTTATCTCTTTGAAAACTGCGGAGCACGACGGGCGGCCTTGAGACCGTACTTCTTGCGCTCTTTCATTCTCGGATCGCGGGTCAGATATCCGGCCTTCTTCAGGATCGGACGGTATTCCGCGTCAGCCTGAAGCAGAGCGCGGGAAATCCCGTGGCGGATCGCTCCGGCCTGGCCGGTGAAACCGCCGCCGCGGACATTGACCAGAACGTCGAACTTGTCAACGTTGTCCGTAGCTACGAGCGGCTGACGAACCAGAAGCTTCAGAGTCTCCAGACCCAGATATTCATCGATGTCTCTTTTATTGATGGTGATCTTACCGGTTCCCGGCATCAAATATACTCTTGCAATGGATTTTTTCCTTCTGCCTGTTCCGTAGTATCTTGTGACGGCCATGCTATTTTCCTCCTTTCAGCCTTAAAACGCAAGTTCCAGTACTTCCGGCTTCTGTGCCTGCTGCTGATGATCCGGCCCTGCATACACATGAAGCTTCTTGTACATCTCGCGTCCTAAAGCGCCCTTGGGAAGCATACCCTTGACCGCGAGTTCTACCACGCGCTCCGGCTTCTTCGCCATCATCTCACGAAGCGTGGTCTCCTTCATCCCGCCCACATATTCGGAGTGATGGTAATAGATCTTCTGATCCAGCTTACGTCCGGTGATCTTCACCTTGGCCGCGTTGACCACGATCACATAGTCGCCGCAATCCACATGGGGCGTATAGCACGGTTTATTCTTGCCTCGAAGTATCTTCGCAACCTGTGAAGACAAACGTCCTAATGTATATCCGGAAGCGTCGACAACATACCACTTTCTCTCGACAGTCTCCGGAGCAGCCATGAAACTCTTCATTGGTTAACCTCCTGTTGATCCCTCAAATCCCTGATTTCTCGCTAACATCTATACGCAAAATGCTTTCTCCGGGGCTTTGGTTAAAGCATTTTCGTCTAACGTCACATTTACACATTATATAACACCAATTCTGGTGTGTCAACCTCTTTTTTCCGGAAACACAAAACATTTTCCATAAAAAGCGGTCAATCCCAGGTCGTTTTGTACCATCGTGACACCGTCTCTTCCGCCTGAAAGCCCGCGCGCTCGTACAGCTTCCCCGCGGGAAGATTCGTGCTGGCTGCCAGAAGGCTCACCCGGCGGACGTCCTGTGCAGCCGCCGCGCTTTCCACGTACCGCAGAGCTTCTCCCCCCGCGCCTTTTCTTCGGAAGTCCGGAAGGATCCCGACGTAGTGGATCTCCGCCTCTTCTTCTCCAACGGAAAAATCCAGAAATCCGGCCGTCTCATTCTTCAGCCGGAGAAGGAGGAGCGTTCGGCCTTTCTCCCGCATCCAGCTCTCAACCTGCTCCGGAACCAGAGAAGCCGAGCCGGGCACATCGCAAAATACCCGGTTGACAAGGCCGCAGTAGAGCGGTATCTCTTCCTCCGTGAGCTTCTCAAAAAGGACATTTCCCGGCACATAAGGAGCAGAGGAAGCGTCCGCGGTCTTTGCCATCCGTATTATGTCGTAATCATGATGGAACACATAATATCCGTAAGACTTGCCTTCCATGATCCCGGAGCTCCGGTCCGAGACAAAAACCTCCCTGGCGCCGTTTCGCATAGCCTGGTGGGTGACCCGCATCAGCAGTCTGTCAAAGTCTCTCTCTTCACATCTTTCGATGATCAGATAGGCTTTTTTCTTGAACGGGATCTCCCTCTGGATCAGCTCATACGACCAGTCGCGGCTGCAGGCGCTGATCCGCTCGCGGAGCTCCTTCTCATACCGTATCTCCATCAGGGTCAGCCCTTTGGCCGGCGCCGTGGGTCCCGCCGCTTTTCTGTCTCTGGCGTCCAGGATCTCCTCGATATGCTCCGGCGGGTAGACCCCCATTCCGATCTTCATCAGCGTTCCGGCCATGATCCTGACCATATTATAAAGGAAGCCGTTTCCGCTGACTCGGATAACGATCATATCCCCCTCCCGGCAGATGTCCAGGCTGTATACAGTCCTCACGGTCTCCTCCGACTGGCCTCTCGGAGAACAGAAGCTCCTGAAATCATGTTCTCCCACAAGGTACTCCGCCGCCAGGCGCATTTTCTCCACATCCAGCGGGAAATAGCAGAAATACGCATACAGGCGCTGGGTCGGTATGCTTACCTTCCGGTTAAGGATCCGGTATTCATATGTCTTGACGCTGTTCTGTTTACGGGGGTGCCAGTCGGGGGCCACTTCCTCCGAGCTCAGCGCCCGGATATCGTCCGGGAGGCGCTGATTCAGGGCAAGGCAGATCTTGTCGGCCGCCATCCGGCTTTCCGTATCAAATACGGCCACATTTCCCAGGGCATGGACACCCGAATCCGTCCGGCTGGCTCCCAGCACGGCAACGGGCTCTCCTAACAGAGCGGTGAGCGCCTCATTCAGCACCTGCTCGATGGTCACGCCGTTGCTCTGGAACTGCCAGCCGCAGTAATTGGTCCCGTCATAGGCAAGAACCAGTTTGATCCGTCTCATATCGGTTTCCTTTCGCTCTCTGCGCAGCTTGTCCGCCGCGGCCCGCTCACTGCTTAAAGCCATCGGATTTTCTGATCCAGCACGGCCGGAAGCAGTCTGGCCGCGATCATACATCCCAGATATAACGCATATGTGAGGTAGGCGGCCAGGTCCCTCCTCCGGTACCGGAGCGGTTTCATTCTGGTCCTCCCCTCTCCGCCGTGATAGCATCTGGCCTCCATAGCCATAGCAAGATCCGTCGCTCTGCGGAAAGCCGAGATAAACAGCGGTACAAACAGCGGCACCATACTCTTGGCCTTCTGAATAAGATTTCCGCTTTCAAAATCCGCTCCCCTGGCCATCTGCGCTTTCATGATCTTATCTGTCTCCTCTACGAGGATCGGAATAAAACGCAGCGCAATGGACATCATCATGGAAATCTCATGGATGGGAACGTGTATCTTTTTCAGGAAGCCCAGGCTTTTTTCCAGGCCGTCCGTCAGCTGGTTCGGCGTGGTCGTCAGGGTCATCACCGAGGAGCCCACCACCAGATAAATAAGCCTCAGCGCCATAAAGCCGGCGGTTCGCACACCTTCCTTTGTCACGCGGAGGATCCAGATCCGAAAGATCTCCTCCCCTTCCGTCAGAAACAGGTTGAAGCTGACGCTGATCAGCAGCAGAAACAGTACCGCCTTCAGCCCCTTCACCATATAGCGCAGCGGAACCCGTGACAGACGGATGGCCGCTGCCAGAAACACGGTGGCGATCACATAATTCCATATGTTATCCGCAATAAACAGGGACACGATGAACACCATGGTCCCGAACAGCTTGGTCCGGGGATCCATCCGATGCAGCACCGAGTCTATCGGATAATATTGTCCAATCGTAATTTCTCTGATCATCTTTTCCCCTTCATGCCGGCCAGCTCCAGAATGGCGTCCCTGGCTTCCTTCACGGTCGTCACGTCCGTACGCATATCCAGTCCGTGCTCCCGAAGGGCATAGGCCAGATACGTGACCTGGGGAGCCGCAAGCCCGATCTCCTCCAGCTCCCTGTAATGCTCAAATACCTGCCGCGGAGTCCCGTCAAACGCCAGGCGGCCGCGGTTCATCACCATCAGGCGGTCCGCATACTCCGCCACGTCCTCCATACTGTGAGAAACCAGGATGATCGTCATACCCCTCTGCCGGTGGAGCCGGCTGATCTGTTCCAGGATCTCATCCCTTCCCATCGGATCCAATCCCGCCGTAGGTTCGTCCAGGATCAGCACTTCCGGCTGCATGGCAAGGACGCCGGCAATGGCCACTCTGCGCTTCTGCCCGCCGGAAAGGTCGAAGGGGGACTGATTCCAATATTTTTCTTTCATCCCCGCCAGGCTGAGCGCATCCCGCGCCCGCTCGGCCGCTTCCTCCTCGGAAAGCCCCAGATTGCGCGGGCCGTAGCACACGTCCGCCAGTACCGTCACTTCAAAAAGCTGGTGCTCCGGATACTGGAAGACCAGTCCCACCTTGCTTCTCAGATCCTTCAGGCGATATCCCTCTCCGCAGATATCGCTGCCGTTATAATAGATCTTCCCGGAAGTAGGCTTTATGAGTCCGTTCAGATGCTGGATCAGCGTGGACTTTCCCGAACCGGTGTGGCCGATCAGGCCCACAAACTGCCCGTCCGGTATCTCAAAGCTCACATTGTCCAGCGCCTTCTGCTCCAGAGCCGTCCCCTCGTTATAGATATAGGTCAATGCTTCTGCTCTTATTGACATACTCCGCTCTCTCCATATTATCTCATATCGATTGTCCGGAACCGCCGGATAAGACCGGCAGTAGGCATTCCAGAAGCTCCTCCTGCGAGAGGATCCCTTCCGGCACATCAAGTCCTGCCTTGCGCAGCTCATAGGCCAGCTCCGTCACCTGGGGAACATCCAGGCGGAGGCTTTTCAGCTCCTCGACTCTGGAAAATATATCCCTCGGTGTCCCGTCCATGGCGATCCTGCCGCCCTCCATGACAATGACACGGTCCGCATGGACGACCTCTTCCATGTAATGGGTGATCAGTATGACCGTGATCCCTTCCTTCCGGTTCAGCTCCCTGACAGTGCGGATCACTTCTTTCCTGCCGGTGGGATCCAGCATAGCGGTCGGTTCATCCAGGATGATGCACTCGGGCCGCATGGCCATCACGCCGGCGATGGCGACCCGCTGCTTCTGTCCCCCGGAAAGCTTATTGGGAGATTTGTAGCGAAAAGCCGTCATGTTAACCGCTTCCAGACTTTCATCCACCCGCTTCCAGATCTCGTCTGTGGGAACTCCGATATTTTCCGGCCCGAATCCGACGTCCTCCTCCACCACATTCCCGATGATCTGGTTGTCCGGATTCTGAAAGACCATTCCGGCACGTTTGCGTATCTCCCAGATCCTGTCGTCCTCCCTGGTATCCATTCCGGACACCCAGACGGCCCCTTCCGTAGGGCAGAGAATGGCGTTTATATGTTTGGCAAGCGTGGATTTCCCGGAGCCGTTATGCCCCAGTATCGCCACAAAGGAGCCCTTCTCAATCTGCACATCAAGATGATCCAGAGCCCGGTCCACCGATTCGATATTGTCGTTTTCATCCCTGCGGATATAGTCGAAAACCAATCCCGCAGCCTCTATTATGCCCATACTGCCTCCATCACCGTAAAAGCAATAAAACTCATATGTTTTACAATTTTAGATGAAAATGTCCCATTCGTCAAGATGATTAGACAGAAAAAGGGTACTGCCCCATAAGTGTCTTCTCACTTATGAAGAGTACCCCTCATATGCCCTTCATTTGCGTCCGTTACTGTACCCAAAGCCCGGAAGCATCCAGAACGTACTGGCCGTCGATGACCGTATTCACCATCATCTTTCCGTCCGGACCGAGATAATACCATTTGCCCGGGGCCCATTCCTTCCAGCCTGAATATCTGGCTCCGTCCTTATCGAAAAAGTACCAGTCGTTGTCGATCTGCTGCCATCCGGTCAGCATGATCCCGTCGGCAGTCATATAATACCATTTTTCGCCGATCTGCTGCCATCCGGTCAGCATATAGCCATCCGCATCAAAATAGTACCAGTTCCCATGAATCAGATACCATTGGTTCACAACCATCTGGCCGCCGTACTTCTCGTACTTCAGGCCGTTTGAATAGGTGCGGAACCTTCCGTCTGTATCGCCCAAGCCGGTGGCCCATTGGGTGTCCTCAGATCCCACCCAGTCGCCCGCGCGGAATTTCTGCTTCTGGGCATTTGTGGGAATGGCCCTCACCTCAAAATAATATTCACTGTTGTCGGACATATATTGGGAAAGATCCGTCCTGAGCCCGTTGACTTCGATCCTTGACCGGGTATAGAGCAGGCTGCCGTTCTCATAAAGACGCACCTCATAAAGCTTCGCGCTCTCCACGGCCTCCCATCTGGCCTCGCCGAGATTTGATCCCCAATAAGCCCTGCCCGTCTCGCCGAACGTCACTACGTCCGCCAGGGCGGTCCCCGCCGTCAGGACGGAAAAAACCGCCGCCGTCAGACTCACTATGATCCTCTTCCACATTCTTTTCATCGTATCCTGCACTTTCCAAGCATTTCCTGCTTAATGTACCCACACACCGTCCGCATTCAGATTGAAATACGCGTCGATCGTAGTATTGGTAGCCATATATCCATACCCCGGATAGAAGTAGTACCAGTTGTCTCCGATCTTCTTCCATCCTTCGGCCATAATGCCGTTGCTTTCCAGATAATATGTCTTTCCGCTGTTATTCAGCCAGCCTGTGCGCATGGCCCCCTCGGTGCCGCCGTCCGAGGGCTTATTCAGGTAATACCAGGAGGTCCCGACCCGGATCCAGCCCGTGCACATGGCGCCGTTGCTGTCCATATAATACCAGAGTCCCTTCCTCTGCTGCCATCCGGTCAGCATCCGTCCGCTCTCATCAAACAGGTACCATATGTTTCCCAGGTGAAGCCAGTCGTTTTTGTGATACGTTCCGTCAGGATACCGGAAATACCAGGTGTTCCCCGACTGGATCCATCCAACCTTCGTGGTGTCGCCCGGCGTCACGCCGCTGTCGTCTGTCTGTCCGCTTCCGTCGGATACATGGTCTTTGTCGATATAGAACTCATCGGAGTCCATCCATTCGCTCTTCGTCCCGTATTTCTTCTGATCCTCCGTATGCGGAACGGTCCGGACCCTGTAGTAGTAGCTCCCTTCCCGGGTCATATAGGGATAGAAGTTATATGAGGTGGCCTTGCACTCCTCCACCTGCTTGATCACCGTATTGTCGCGGTAGAGCCACAGCTCATAGTAGCCGGACAGGAAAGACTCCGAATAGCTGTCGTCAAAATCATAATCCACGCTCCACACGGCTTTCCCATATCCGCTGTCCTTCCATGTAGCGTCGCTGGGCGGGGCGTACTGGCCTTTGATTCCGTTCAGCTCAACGGTAATCTCCAGTTCGTCCGTACCGTTCCGTTTGGCATTGACAAGCTTACCTCCGCGGATGGAAACATTGTTGGAATTGTAGGTGCCGCGGAACGCATATTCATCGTATGCTTCATCGGAAACGTACAGATACAGGCGCATCCTGGGCTTCTGACCAATGGCCACGGGACGGTCCTCGGAGGTGATCCACTCCGCTTCCCGGATGTAATACTTGGTCGAGTTCACCTCGGCATACGTACCGTCCTGCGCGGCAGTGGAATCCGTAATATCGTACTTGATATCCGGGAGCGTATCGCCGGCCTCAATATCCGTGCCTACGCGGACCGTCACGGAAGAAATGCTCTTGGCCGCGGCAAATACGGTCGCACAAAAAAGAACCGCCATCAGGCAGGCCGTCAGGAATACCGCACATAGTTTCTGTTTCCCGGTCTTCATATCTATCCTCTCCTTTTGATATAAAACCTACTGTATGATTTTATTATAAGGGTATGGCCTTTCACAGTCAACTTACGATATTCTTTCTTTTTATTGCCATTTTATAAACCAGAATCATCCTGCCGGACGCTCCGTGCAGACCCCCGTAAAACGAAAAAGGATGCCCTCTGCTATGTGTCCATAGCCTTAGGGGCATCCTCGCTCATGCGGTCAGACAAGCTCCAGAAGAACCATCATCGCTCCGTCGCCCTTGCGCTGGCCGATCTTAACGATCCTGGTAAATCCACCGTTGCGGTTCACGTACTTGGGAGCGATCTCATCGAACAGCTTTGCAACGATATCCGCTTCCTTCGTGTTGCGCTTCCTCCCTGCGGGAGCCGCGGGAACCTCGGTCACCGGATAGAGCACCTTCAGGATCTGCCTTCTGGCATGAAGCCTGGAAGGATTGTCCTTCTTGATCTCTTTCTCCACCTCATCGTAGACGGTCACTTTCTTGCCGTCCTTGACTTCCTTGACGCGCTTGCCGTCCTTGTCCTTGCGCGGAACCTTGGCGGTCACCTTAACGGTCTCAAAGTTGTCCTTCTCCTTGATCGCCTTCGCGATCAGGCCCTCGGCAATGCCGCGGATCTCCTTGGCTCTTGCCTCGGTGGTGATGATCTTCCCATGATACAGAAGGGCGGTCACCTGGTTCCTAAGTAATGCTTTTCTCTGGCTGGAAGTTTTTCCCAGCTTGCGATATCCTGCCATATCTTTCTTCCTCCATAAATTTCGGAGAGCCGCGCTGTGCCCGTCGGTCTTACCTGCGCCGCATCTTCCTGATTTGATTTCTCACCGTTCCCCTGCTGCGTCGGTCTTACGGGGACGGCATACAGCTTCGGCCGTCAGACGGCCTCGGCACATTCAAACGTGCTTCCGCGCGATCCGAATCACTCGTCGCCCGGGTTCAGCTGAAGTCCCAGTTCCTTCAGCTTCGACAGAACCTCTTCCAGGGACTTGCGGCCAAGATTGCGGACTTTCATCATGTCCTCGGAGGTGCGGTTGCAAAGCTCCTCCACCGTGTTGATCCCGGCGCGCTTCAGGCAGTTGTACGAGCGGACAGACAGCTCCAGCTCGTCGATGTTCATCTCGAGGACCTTCTCCTTCTCGTTGTCTTCCTTCTCCACCATGACTTCCGCGGTCCTGGCGTTCTCGGACAGATCAATAAAGAGGTTCAGGTGCTCGCTCATAACCTTCGCCGCAAGGCTGACCGCCTCGTCGGGAGCAAGTGTGCCGTTGGTCCACACTTCAAGCGTCAGCTTGTCATAGTCCGTCTGCTGGCCCACACGGGTGTCTTCCACGGCCATATTGACGCGCTCCACCGGAGTGTAGATGGAATCCACGGCGATGACGCCGATCGGAAGGTCTTCCTTTTTATTCTTGTCAGCGCTGACGTAGCCGCGTCCTTTGGTGATGGTAAGCTCCATATAGAACTTACTGTCGGTGCCGCCGCTTAATGTGGCGATCACCTGATCCGGATTGATGATCTCGATATCCGGATCGGCCTGAATATCGGCTCCTGTGATGACGCCCTCTCCCTCGAATTCAATGTACGCCGTCTTTGCTTCATTCGTCTCGCTGCTGTTTTTGATCGAGAGACTCTTTATGTTCATAATGATCTCAGTCACATCCTCCTTGACTCCGGGGATGGAGCTGAACTCATGCAGAACTCCGTCGATCTTCACCTGACTTACCGCGGCACCCGGCAAGGAAGAAAGCATGATCCTCCTGAGGGAATTGCCCAGCGTGATGCCGTAGCCTCTTTCGAGCGGTTCCACAACGAATCTTCCGTATTTCCTGTCTTCGGAGATCTCCGCGATCTCGATGTTTGGTTTCTCAAACTCGAACACTCTTGCCCCTCCTTTTTGGGTATCCTACGGATTATTTGGAGTACAACTCAACGATAAGCATCTCGTTAACCGGAACGTCGATCTCCTCTCTTGTGGGCAGTTCCTTCACCGTGCCGCGCAGATTCTCCGCATCCGCATCCAGCCATGCGGGTACCATTCTTCCGCCGGTCACTTCAAGCACGTCTTTGTATCTCTGAGAAGACTTGCACTTCTCCCTAACCTCGATCACATCGCCGGCCTTCACCAGGTAGGACGGAATGTTCACGCTCTTGCCGTTGACAAGAAGCTGCTTGTGATCCACGATCTGGCGGGCTTCCCTTCTTGTACGGGCAAACCCGAGACGGAAGATAACGTTGTCCAGTCTCCTCTCCAGAAGGATCATCAGGTTCTCACCGGCCTGGCCGTCCATGCGCTCCGCCTTCGCGTAATAATTGCGGAACGGTTTCTCCAGAACGCCATAGATAAATTTGGCTTTCTGCTTCTCGCGAAGCTGCAGGCCATACTCGCTCACCTTACGGTTGGCTCTCTTCAACTCTCTGTTTGATTTCTTGTCTATTCCTAAATAGACCGGGTCCAGACCAAGGGATCTGCATCTTTTAAGAACAGGAACTCTATCTACTGCCACTTTTCGTACCTCCTATCAGACTCTTCTACGTTTGGGCGGACGGCAGCCGTTATGCGGAACTGCGGTTACGTCCTTGATACTTGTTACTTCAATGCCGCACGCGGACAATGCGCGGATAGCCGCCTCACGTCCTGAGCCCGGGCCCTTGACCATAACATCAACG
>CANRGP010000068.1 GCA_947630085.1 uncultured Lachnospiraceae bacterium | reverse complement strand
GTCACTGGTTCGATTCCGGTCCAAGGCATATCTTACTATAAAAGCCCGGATCGCTTGGCGGATATCCGGGCGGCAGTGAGCGGGCGTGTAGCTCAGGCGGTAGAGCACTTGACTTTTAATCAAGTTGTCCCGGGTTCGAATCCCGGCACGCTCAGTACGAAAAACAGCGGAAGATCCTTATTCTTCAAGGAGATCCGCTGTTTTTTCGCACACACAAACCGATTATTTTCCGAATGCCGCGGCCTGCTCCGGCCCGGCCGAACAGCGTGGCCGGGCGCCGCTTCACAGTACCGCCGTATTCTTCACTCCGCGGATGCCGCTGCCTTCTTCATTGTGCGGACAAAATCCTTCACATAAGGAACGGCTTCGCGGCCGTATTTTTCTACAATACGGACAATAGCGGATCCGACGATGACTCCGTCGGACTTTGCGGCCATATCCGCGGCCTGCTCCGGCCCGGAGATCCCGAAGCCGATGGCGACGGGAACATCGGATACAGACCTTACCAGCTCGACCATGGCTCCAACATCCGTGGTGATTCGGCTGCGCACTCCCGTGACACCGAGAGAGGAGACGCAGTAGACGAAGCCCTCCGCTTCCCGGGCGATCATGGTGATGCGGTCGTGGGAGGTTGGGGCGATCAGGGAGATCAGATCAATGCCGTATCTGCGGCACAGGGGAGCGAACTCCTCCTTCTCCTCAAAGGGCACATCCGGCAGGATCAGCCCGTCGATCCCGGCGCGGGAGGCGCGGCTGATGAAACGTTCGGCCCCGTATGAATAGACGACATTGGCGTAGGTCATATAGACCATGGGAACGGACAGCTCCTTCCGCAGATCGGCGGTCATTTCCAGGATCTTGTCCGTCGTGATTCCGGCGGACAGAGCCCGGAGATTGGCTCCCTGAATAACAGGCCCTTCGGCGGTGGGGTCCGAAAACGGGATTCCCAGTTCGATCAGGTCCGCGCCGCTCGCGGCCATAGCCTTTACCAGCGCGGCCGTCGTCTCCAGATCCGGATCCCCGCAGGTGATGAACGGAATAAACGCTTTTCCGTGAGAAAATGCTTCCTGAACTCTACTCATGGATATCCTCCCCTCTGTAACGCGCGATTGCCGCGCAGTCCTTATCTCCTCTTCCCGAGATGTTGATGACAAGGATCTGGTCCCGGCTCATGGAGGGAGCCAGCTCCATTGCGTATGCTACCGCATGAGCGCTTTCAATGGCCGGGATGATCCCCTCCGTCCGGCTCAGATACTCAAAGGCCGTCACGGCCTGCTCGTCTGTAATTGCCACATATTCGGCGCGGCCGGTGTCGTGGAGCCATGCGTGCTCCGGCCCGATCCCGGGATAATCCAGACCGGCCGAAATGGAGTAGACAGGCGCGATCTGCCCGTACTCGTCCTGACAGAAATACGATTTCATTCCGTGGAAGATGCCGAGGCGGCCGGTATTTATGGTGGCGGCCGTCTCAAAGGTATCGGTTCCGCGGCCGGCAGCTTCACATCCGATCAGCCGTACATTTTTATCGCCGATAAAGTGGTAGAACGCGCCGATGGCGTTGGAGCCGCCGCCTACACAGGCCAAAACCGCGTCCGGAAGGCGTCCTTCAGCCGCAAGGCACTGCTCTTTGATCTCCTTGGAAATGACCGACTGGAAATCCCGGACGATGGTTGGGAAGGGGTGGGGCCCCATGACAGAGCCCAGGACGTAGTGGGTATCCGCGATGCGGCTGGTCCATTCGCGCATGGTTTCGGAGACGGCATCCTTTAAGGTAGCGGTCCCGCTGGAAACCGGGTGGACCGTGGCGCCCAAAAGGCGCATCTTATAAACGTTCAGAGCCTGGCGTTTGGTATCCTCCTCGCCCATGAACACTTCACATTCCATCCCCATGAGAGCTGCTGCGGTGGCGGCGGCCACTCCGTGCTGGCCGGCCCCGGTCTCCGCGATGATCCGGGTCTTTCCCATTTTTTTGGCTAAAAGAACCTGGCCGAGCACATTGTTGATCTTGTGCGCGCCCGTGTGGTTCAGGTCCTCACGCTTCAGATAGATCTTGGCGCCGCCAAGATCCCGGCTCATTTTTTCGGCGTAATAAAGACGCGAAGGGCGGCCCGCGTAATTATTGAACAGATCGGTCAGCTCCGCCTGGAACTGAGGATCGTTCTTATAGCGGTTATAGGCGTTCTCCAGCTCGATCACCGCATTCATCAGCGTTTCGGGAATGTACTGTCCGCCGTGGATCCCGAAACGTCCCCGAGACAGTTCCGCAGCCTCGGTTTCATTGATATAGTCGCTCATAGCTGCATCCTCCTTGTAATGGTAATTGCCTGTCTGATTTTTTCGGCGTCTTTTTTCTTATCCGTTTCAACGCCGCTGCTGATATCCACTCCCCATGGCCGGAAGCGCGATATGGCGTCCGCCAGATTGTCAGGAGAGAGCCCTCCCGCCAGGATATACGGACGGTCAAATGAGGCCAGCAGATCCCAGTCAAAATGTTTTCCCGTGCCGAAGCCGTTGTCCAGAAGGATCCGGTCCGCGGTACTGTCCGCGGCGTTTTTCAGGTCGCCGGCGCCGGTTATGCAGAACGCTTTCCAGACCTCACAGCCGCCTGTGAGCTTCCGCAGGCGGTCGATGTAGGAGTTGTCCTCCTGCCCGTGGAGCTGCGCGATCTGTATCAGCCCTTCGTTCAGATAGCGGGCCACGGTTTCCTCGGGGGCCTGAACAAATACGCCTACAGCCGGAACGGAGGGATCCAGGAGGCCGCGGAAGCGGCGCATCTCATCCTCCGTCACATACCGGTGACTGGGCGGATAAAAAACGAATCCGGCGTAATCGGGGGCCGCCTCATTGACACAGGCGATATCGCAGTCCCTGTACAGCCCGCAGATTTTGATCCGGGGCATACGTCCGTCCGCCCTCATGATCCTGCCGCCTCACGAAAAGAAGCAAGAAGCGCGTTTTTGTTGTCGGAGCGCATAAGGGCTTCGCCGATGAGCGCCGCGTCGGCATCGGCAAACAGGGACAGGTCCTGCGGGGTTCGGATCCCGGACTCCGCCACAAAGACGGTTCCCTCCGGAACACGTTTGCGGAGCCGCGCGGCTGTGGACACATCTACGGAAAAGTCCTTCAGATTGCGGTTGTTGACGCCGATGATCCGGGCCCCCGCGCGGACGGCGTCCTGGACTTCCGCTTCATCGTGCGTCTCCACAAGAGCGGAGAGCCCAAGGCTGTCGCAGAGGGACAGGTACTGGCCCAGCACATGGGCGGGCAGAAGGGCGCAGATCAAAAGGACGGCGTCCGCCCCCATGACTTTGGCCTCGTAGATCTGATACGGATCTACCGTAAAATCCTTCCGGAGCATGGGCAGACGGATGGCCTGCCGTATCTCGCGGAAGATGTCGTCCGATCCCAGGAACCAGCGCGGCTCTGTCAGAACCGAAACACAGTCCGCGCCCGCGGCCTCGTACTCCCGCGCGATTTCCACATAGGGGAAATCTTCGGCAATGACGCCCTTTGAGGGCGAGGCTTTTTTCACTTCGCAGATAAAAGACATTCCGGGCTTTCGGAGAGCCTTTTCAAACCGGAAAGCGCGGGAAGCGTCCGACGAGGCTTCCTGCGCAAGAGCGCGGAGCCGATCCTCCGGGATCGCTTTTCGGGCCGCGGCGACGCGCTCCTTTGCATATGCGGCCAATTCGTCAAGTATCATGGGTTATGCGTTCGACTCCTTTATGAATTCTTCCAGCTTGGCGGCGGCGCTTCCGCTGTCAATGGTCTCGGCAGCCAGCTTTACGCCTTCGGCAATGGTGCCGGCCTTGCCGGACACATAAAGACCCGCGCCCGCGTTCATCAGCACGGCATCTCTTCCGGGACCCTTTTCGCCGGCCAGAATGGCCCGTGTGATCTCGGCGTTTTTCTTCGGATCGCCGCCGGTCATGCTGCCCTTGGGAGCGGTTTCCAGACCGAAATCCTCCGGACGGATGATATAGTTTTTATATTGCCCGTTCCCGAATTCGCACACCCGCGTCGGGGCGCAGACGGAGATCTCGTCAAGCCGGTCCATGCCGTAGACGACAAGCCCTTTTTTGACGCCCAGCTGGTACAGGGCCCGCGCCATGGGCTCTACCAGATCTACGGAATAAACGCCGAGCACCTGCATGGACGGCTTGGCCGGGTTGGTCAGCGGTCCGAGGATGTTGAAGACCGTGCGCACCCCGAGCTCCTTTCGGACCGGGCCAACATATTTCATGGAAGAATGATATTTCTGGGCGAAAAAGAAGCAGATGCCGATCTTCTGAAGCAGGGCGACGCATTTCTCCGGGGACAGATCAATGTTTACCCCGAGCGCCTCCAGACAGTCGGCGGCTCCGCACAGAGACGAAGCGGCGCGGTTCCCGTGCTTGGCTACCGGTGTGCCGGCGGCGGCTATAACGATGGACGAGGTGGTGGAGATGTTAAAGGATCCGGCTCCGTCTCCGCCGGTCCCCACGATTTCCAGCAGCTCCATGTTGTGCTCCACGGGAAGCGCGTGGGAACGCATGGCTGCCGCGCAGCCGGCGATCTCCTGTATCGTCTCTCCCTTGGTGGAGAGGGCGGCAAGAAAGGCGGCTGTCTGTACCTGAGAGGTTTCTCCGCTCATGATCTCGTTGATCACGGCCTGCGCATCCTCGTATGAGAGATCCTTTCGGTCAATAAGTGCGGCTGTGGCTTCTCTTATCATAGTAAAAATCCTCCTTTAATATGTTTCTGTATTTGTTTCTGCTTATGAAAGGCGGCAGAAATTTTTGATGATCACGATTCCGTCCGGGGTGAGAATGGATTCCGGATGGAACTGAACCCCGAAAATCGGGTATTTCTCGTGCATGACGGCCATGACCTCTCCGTCCTCCGTTTCCGCGGTCACCGAGAGGCAGGCGGGCAGCGTGGAGCGGACGGCGGCCAGCGAGTGATAGCGGGCCGCCCCGATCACCGGGTCCATTCCCGCGAAAAGCGGGCAGCGGGTATCCAGGCGGACGGGAGACTGCTTGCCGTGCATCAGACGCCCGGCATAGGATACGGTAGCGCCGAACGCCTCGCATATGGCCTGATGCCCCAGGCAGACGCCCAGAACGGGGATGGTCTGCCCCAGCGTCCGGGCGGCTTCGACGCATATGCCGGCGTCCCTGGGAAAACCGGGGCCCGGAGAAAGGATGATCCTTTCCGGCTTCAGGGCGCGGATCTGCTCTATGTCCAGCTCATCATTCCGGACGACCCGGATATCCGGGTTCACGGTTCCCACAAGCTGGTAGAGGTTATAGGAAAAGCTGTCGTAATTGTCAATCAGCAGAATCATGACGGAATCCCCTCCTGTGCAAGAGTCAGTGCCTGGATCACGGCCTTCGCCTTGTTGATACACTCCTGATACTCCGTCTCCGGAACGCTGTCGGCTACGATGCCGGCGCCGCTTCTGACGAAAACCTTGCCGTTTTTCTTATAGGCGATGCGGATGGCGATACAGGTATCCAGGTTTCCCGTAAAATCAATGTAGCCGATGGCGCCCCCGTAGATGCCGCGTTTATTGTTTTCCAGGCGGTTGATGATCTCGCACGCCCGGATCTTGGGAGCACCGGAGAGCGTGCCCGCGGGCAGGATCGCGTCCACCGCGTCCACCGCGTCATATTCCTCGCGGATGATGCCCGCCACGGTGGAGCCGATATGCATCACATGGGAGAAGCGCTGGATCTCCATATATTTTTCCACATTCACCGATCCGAACCGGCTGATCCGGCCGATGTCGTTCCTGCCCAGATCGACCAGCATATTGTGCTCGGCGAGCTCCTTTTCATCGGCCAGAAGCTCCCTTTCCAGGGCCAGATCCTCCTCCTCCGTCTTACCCCGGGGGCGCGTTCCCGCAAGAGGAAAGGTGTGAAGAACGCCCTCCTCCAGCTTTACCAGCGTCTCCGGGGAGGCGCCGGCGATCTCGATATCGTCGCTCGAGAAATAAAACATATACGGAGACGGGTTGGAGGTGCGGAGCACCCGGTAGGTATCCAGAAGGCTGCCCTCATAGTCCGCCTCAAGGCGGTTGGACAGGACGACCTGGAAAATATCTCCTTCATGGATGTGGTGCTTGGCCTTCCGCACCATATCGCAGAACTGATCCTTTTCAAACAGCGGACGGAACGGGGAGACAAGCCGCCCGGGAATGTCCGGCTGCATCTTTCCCTCCGAAAGGAGCCGCTTCATATTGTCCAGCTCCGCTTCCGCTCTGTGATATTCGGTTTCCAGATCGCCGCATCGGATATTGATGATCAGAATGATCTTCTGACGGAAGTTATCAAAGGCGATAACCTTGTCGAAGAGCATCAGATCCACGTCCTTAAATCCCTCGCGGTCCTCCGCATCCAGCTTGAGCGCGGGTTCCGCGTATTTCATATAATCGTAGGAAAAGTAGCCGACAAGCCCTCCGGTAAACGGCGGCAGTCCGGGAAGCTTGGGACTTTTGTGGTCCCGGATCACCTGGCGGATGCACTCGCCGGGATGGCCGGTATCTACGGTGATCGATGCCCCGCTCCGGATCGTCAGCCTGCCGTCGGTGCAGGTGAGCTCCATCTTGGGGTCATAGCCCAGAAATGTGTAGCGCCCCCATTTCTGGGAATCTTCCAGCGACTCGAGCAGATAACAGTGGCTGCTGATGTGCTTCAGCTTCCGGAGCACGCCGATGGGCGTATACTGATCCGCATACAGCTCCGTGCTTACCGGGATACAGCGGTACCCGCCGCCCCGGGCAATCTCCTTCGCCTCCTGAAGGTCTGGTCTGATCTGCATAAGCTTGTGCCTCCCATCCCTGCCGGAGCATAAAAAAATCCCCGACAGATATACGTAATATCTGTCAAGGACGAGTCATCATATCACCCGCGGTGCCACCTTGATTCGTGGGATCTCTCCACGCGCTCAGCGGAATACAAGCATATTCCCGGCAACTGACGTATGCCCTACGTCGCAGAATACTTGGCTTCGCACGAGCCGTTCCCTGCGCCCTCCGCGGTCCATTTGATAATCTGGGTTCGGTCCGGCTCTCATCCTCCCGGGCTCTCTGTGCGTCCATAATTACCGTTATCTCCGCTTCAACGGTTTAACGTTATGAATTTTAATAAACTATAGCAGACATTTTCACGGTTGTCAACAGGAAATTTTGCGTTTATAATGAAAAAAGAACCTTTCCGGATTTCCCGCCGGACCGCGCGCACAATTTAGCAGTTTTTAATATTGCGGTGGGGAAATATATACATTATACTGTTATAGGCGAACGGTTCCGTCAGGGCCATCGGAGAAATAATAAGGGAGAATACGGATGAACATTGTAAAACGTGACCGCTCGGAGCAGGACTACTGCCCGGAGAAGATCAAAAACGCAGTGGCCAAGGCATTTGCAAGCGTGGAGGTTCCGGTAAACGCGGACGAGCTGGACCGGATCCTCGAAAAAGTAGAAAGCAAATTCCCGGCCGGGTGGCAGGAGAAGCTGATGCTTTCGGTAGAGGACATTCAGGACCTGGTCGAGCTTACGCTGATGGAGGAGAACTACTATAAGGTCTTGAGAAGCTACATTCTCTACCGCGAAGAGCGATCCAGGAAACGCAGGACCCGCAGGGGACTTATGCGTTTCTTTGAGCCGGGGGAGAATGCGGACGAGCTGGAGCGGGTGCTGACCCGGATCCAGAAGGAATTTCCGGGAGAGGATTACAGTCTGGAGCATCTGTCCGCCAAATTCCAGGCGCTGTCCAAACCGGATATGACCGAGAAGGAGAAGCTGAATATCCTGACAAAGTCCGCGGTGGAGCTGACTACGCAGGAGGCGCCGCGCTGGGAGATGATAGCGGCCAGGCTGCTCTTCCTGGGATTTGAGACGCGGCTCAAGGCTTCCATGGACGCCCTGAACATCCGGAACTTCTTTGAAAAGATCTCCTACCTGACCGATCAGGAGCTGTACGGCACATATATTCTTCAGAATTATTCGCGGGAGGAGATCAATCTGTTTGAGAGCTGGCTCGACCCGGAACGCAACAACCGCATGACCTATTCGGGGCTCGAACTGCTTCTGAACCGCTATGTGATCCGCACCCGCAAGGGCGTCCCCATCGAGACACCGCAGGAAATGTTTATGGGCATCGCCATGCATCTGGCGATGAAGGAGAAAAAAGACCGGTCCGGATGGGTGAAGCGATTCTATGATATGCTCAGCAAGCTCCAGGTGACGATGGCCACGCCTACGCTTTCCAACGCGAGAAAGCCGTATCACCAGCTTTCCTCCTGCTTTATCGACACGGTTCCGGACAGTCTTGAGGGGATATACCGGAGCATCGACAATTTTGCCATGGTCAGCAAATTCGGCGGCGGCATGGGGATGTATTTCGGGAAGGTCCGCGCCAACGGGAGCACGATCCGGGGATTCGAGGGGGCGGCAGGCGGCGTGATCCGCTGGATCCGTCTGGCCAACGACACCGCCGTGGCCGTGGATCAGCTGGGGATGCGCCAGGGCGCCGTGGCGGTCTACCTGGATGTGTGGCACCGCGACCTTCCGGAATTCCTGAATCTGCGGACCAATAACGGAGACGACAGGATGAAAGCCCATGATGTGTTCCCCGCCGTGTGCTATCCGGATTATTTCTGGCAGCAGGCCAGGGATAACCGAGGGGGAGACTGGTACCTCATGTGCCCGCACGAGATCCTGACCATTAAAGGCTATGCCCTGGAGGACTATTACGGGGACGAGTGGACGGAGCGGTATCTGGACTGCGTCAATGATATGCGCATCAGCAAGCGCGTGATCCCGATCAAGGAGATCATACGGCTGATCCTCAAGAGCGCGGTGGAGACGGGCACGCCGTTTACGTTCAACAGGGACCATGTGAACCGGGCCAACCCCAACGGCCACAAAGGGATCATATACTGCAGCAACCTCTGCACCGAGATCGCGCAGAACATGAGCGCTATCGAATCCGTGGAGCAGAGGATCGAGACGGTGGACGGCGAGACGGTAGTCGTTACGGTGACAAAGCCCGGCGAATTCGTAGTATGCAATCTTGCGAGCCTTTCCCTCGGCAACATCAACGTGGACAGCACGGAGGAGATCACCGAGGTCACCAGGAGCGTGGTCCGCGCGCTGGACAATGTGATCGATTTGAACTTCTTCCCCGTGCCGTATGCCCGGATCAACAACGAGAAATACCGCCCGATCGGGCTGGGTGTCAGCGGCTATCACCATATGCTGGCCAAGCACCACATCAAATGGGAGAGCGAGGAGCACCTGGCATTTGCGGAAAAGGTTTTTGCCGATATCCACTATGCCTCGATAGAGGCCAGCTGCGACAACGCCGCCGAGAAGGGGAGATATCTGTATTTTGAAGGAAGCGACTGGCAGACCGGGGAATATTTCCGCAAGCGGAACCTGACGGAAGGACGCTGGGCCGAACTTGCGGCCAAAGTGGCGGAAAACGGCCTCCGCAACGGCTACCTTCTGGCGATAGCCCCTACCAGCAGCACAAGCATCATTGCCGGGACGACGGCGGGCCTGGATCCCGTCATGAACCGTTACTTCCTCGAAGAAAAAAAGAACGGCCTGATGCCCAGAGTGGCCCCGGAGCTTTCCATGGATACCTTCTGGTATTACAAGAACGCTCACCTGATCGACCAGACCTGGTCCATCCGGGCCTGCGGCGTGAGACAGCGCCATGTGGATCAGGCGCAGAGCATGAACCTTTATATTACCAATGAATTTACTCTCAGCCAGGTGCTGAACCTGTATATTCTGGCCTGGGAACAGGGAGTCAAGACGATCTACTATATCCGCTCCAAGAGCCTGGAGGTAGAGGAATGTGAAGTATGCGCGTCATGACGCTGTGACGAGAAGCACCGCGGCAGTATATTTACGAAAAGGAGAAGAAAGACGATGGAAGAAATGCTGAAGAAACCGCTGTTCAACCCGGACGGGGACACGGATGTGAGAGACAGGAGGATGGTCGGGGGCAATACGACCAATCTGAACGATTTCAACAACATGAAATATAACTGGGTCAGCGACTGGTACCGCCAGGCGATGAACAACTTCTGGATCCCGGAAGAGATCAACATGAGCGTGGATATCAAGGATTACCGCAAACTCCCCGCTCCGGAGAGGCGCGCATACGATAAGGTGCTTTCCTTCCTCATTTTCCTGGACAGCATCCAGACCGCCAATCTTCCCAATATCGGCGAGTACATTACCGCCAATGAGGTGAACCTGTGCCTTGCGATCCAGACCTTCCAGGAGGCGGTGCACAGCCAGAGCTACAGCTATATGCTGGATACCATCTGTGAGCCGCAGGAGCGCACGGAGGTGCTTTACCAGTGGAAGGACGATGAGCATCTTCTGGCAAGGAACCGGTTCATAGGCGAGCTCTACAATGACTTCCAGAGAGACAGAGAGCTGGATGTCTTCACAAAGACCCTGGTGGCCAACTACATTCTGGAGGGCGTCTATTTCTACAGCGGCTTTATGTTTTTCTATAACCTGGGCCGGAACAACCGGATGCCGGGCTCCGTCCAGGAGATCCGCTATATCAACCGGGATGAAAATACGCATTTGTGGCTGTTCCGCAACATCCTCCTGGAGCTCCAGAAGGAGGAGCCGCAGCTGTTCACCGAAGAGAAAAAGGCCGTATACCGCGGGATGATCAAGGAGGGCTGCGAGCAGGAGATCCGCTGGGGCCATTACGTGATCGGAGACGACGTGCAGGGCCTGAATAAAGAGATGATCACGGATTATATCCAGTATCTGGGGAATCTGCGCTGCACCAATATCGGCCTGGAGCCCATTTACGAAGGACATGAGCAGGAGCCGGACAGCATGAGATGGGTGTCCCAGTATTCCAACGCCAATATGATCAAGACCGACTTCTTCGAGGCGCGGAGCACGGCATATGCCAAGAGCAGCGCTCTGGAGGATGATCTGTAGACGAAACGGAATGTTTTCTCAGAATAAAGAGGGTGTCCCAAAAGTCATTTGAAATGATTTGTTTTCTTTTCCACATTAAAAAATCACAAATCTGTCAAATAGTAACGCAAGGTCTTCGCTGCGCCCTTTTTTGTCAAAAGGCCGTCGGCAACCATTTCACGCAGAAGCAAAATTGCTGTTGCCTGAGAAACGTGCAAAGTTTGTTCAATATCTTTTCGGACAACAAAACCGTTTTTTCGGCATAGGCTGACAACAGCTTCGATTCGTTCTTCCTTCTTTGAGCTGCTTGTCAGCGGACGCCTGGCTTCTTCGGTTTTGCTGCCGTTCTCTTTTGCGTAATTAAGATTAGAGAGAGTGATTTTGAAGGCATTGCCTGTAGCCTCAATCGATGGCTTGATGGATGAGTCAGAGTAACTCTCATTGATCTTCAAAATGCCCGTCCCATAAGCCTCGATCAG
>CANRGP010000067.1 GCA_947630085.1 uncultured Lachnospiraceae bacterium | reverse complement strand
GTAGATCTCGACCTCCCACCCCGCTTTTACATAAAGATCCGCCACATCAAACAGACGGTTCCGCATCTGGGTCTTTCCCGCGATCGGATTTATGATCAAGAGCAGACGCCCCATATTTTTCCTCCCCTTTCATGATTTACCGGTAAGGAACGAAATATACCTGGAAAACGCGCCGGGAAGCGGATATTTTCCGCTGAGCTCCCCCGGTTCGGCCGGCATAAATCCGGCAGGGATCCGGTCCGTCTCTACCAGATAGCCGATCATGTTCCATTCTATATGGCTGAAAATATGTCTGACCTTTCCCGCATATTTTATCGCGCGGATCTCTCCGCCAAAATGTCCGTCAAAGAAGCGCCGGGCTTCCTCCTCGGACAGGTGCCCGTCCGCGGCAGGAAACTCATAGAGAGAAGCCAGAAGTCCCTGATCCGGCCGCTTCCGGATAGCCGTCCTGCCGTCCGCTCTTATCAGAAAAACCGTCTTTTCTTCAATGCGTCTGGGCTTGGGAGACGTGCGGACCGGCAATTCCTCTTCTCTTCCCTGTCTGTGTGCGAGGCAGAGGGAGCATACCGGGCAGTCCCCGCAGCGGGGACGTCCGTTCGGGACACAGATCAGCGCCCCGATCTCAAACAGCGCCTGGTTAAAGCTCCCGCATTCCTGGTCGGGCATGGTCGAAAGAAGCAGCGTTTCCGCCTTTCGCTTTGCCTCCGGCCGGTTCACGTCCTGATCGTCTGCAAGAATCCTGGACAGCACGCGCAGCACATTTCCATCCACCGCGGGACGTTTTTTTCCGTACGCGATGGAAGCGACCGCCCCCGCCGTATAGCTGCCGATCCCGGGAAGGCGGCAGAGGTCCTCGAACCTGTCCGGGATCTGCCCGCCGTATTCTTCCTCGATCATCTTTGCCGCCTTCTGAAGGTTTCGCGCGCGGCTGTAATAACCGAGGCCCTCCCACAGCTTCATAACCCGCTCCTCCTGCGCAAGGGCAAGCGAATGGACATCGGGAAGCTCTTCCACAAAACGGTCAAAATACGGCTTTGCCGCTTCGACTCTCGTCTGCTGGAGCATGATCTCCGAAATCCAGACCCGGTATGCCGACGGATCCCGCCTCCATGGAAGATCCCGCGCATTCTCCCTGTACCACGCCAGAAGCGGTTCGTTGATGGACCGGAGACGCTCCTGCGGATCCGTCGGTCTGTCGTCCCCCTCATCCTCCGTCTGTTCTTTGTACAAATCGTTCATATAGTTTCGCTTTCCTATTCCGCTTATCTCCAGAAGCTGATCGCGCTGATAACGGCCACCGCAGCCAGAAACGCCGCCAGAAGCAGCTGGAGCGATGCCGACACCTTTTTGCTCACGGTTCTTCCGCTGATCCGAAGATTGTGGATCCCGTTAAAAATATTCAGTCCCGCGGCAAGCGCGAAAACAGCCGGAAGAAGGATCTGGTTCCCCTCCGGATTCAGAAAAATTATGACGGCAAGCGCCACAACAAGAATGCCGATGATAATATGGACCGCATCCATTATAAGTATGGCCTTCCTGTGTCCCTTTCTCTTTTCATGTCCGTACATTTCTATACTCCCAGCGTGGCAGCCATAACTGCCTTGATCGTGTGCATACGGTTCTCAGCCTCGTCGAATACCCGGGAGCGTTCCGACTCAAAGACCTGGTCGGTGACCTCCATCTCCGTGATCCCGAAGCGTTCTCCCATCTCCCTGCCGATCCCGGTCTTCAGATCATGGAAAGCGGGGAGGCAATGGAGAAATATGGCCGTCTCTCCGGCATTGTCCATGACGGCATCCGTCACCTTGTAGGGAGAAAGGTCACGGATCCTCTCCTCCCATACTTCATCGGGCTCTCCCATGGAAACCCAGACATCGGTGTAGATCACATCGGCGCCCTTCGTTCCCTCCATCACGTCCTCCGTCAGCGTGACAGAGGCTCCCGATGCCGCCGCATACCCTCTGCACAGATCGACCAGCTCCTGATTCGGGAAATATTTCTTCGGAGCGCAGGCCGTGAAATCCAGTCCCATCTTGGAGCAGGCGATCATCAGGGAATTTCCCATATTATATCTGGCGTCGCCGAGGTAAGCCAGGCGGATCCCCTTCAGCCTTCCGAAATGTTCCCGGATTGTCAGAAGATCCGCGAGCATCTGCGTGGGATGGTACTCGTTGGTGAGCCCGTTCCACACAGGGACTCCCGCATATCTCGCAAGCTCTTCCACGATCTCCTGGCCGTAACCTCTGTACTCGATCCCATCATAAATCCTGCCAAGGACTCTGGCCGTATCCGCGATACTCTCCTTCTTTCCGATCTGGGAGCCTGCGGGATCCAGATAGGTGGCCCCCATTCCCAGATCATAGGCCGCGGTTTCAAAGGAGCAGCGGGTCCTGGTACTCGTCTTCTCAAAGATCAAAGCAATGTTTTTCCCCTCGTGGAGCCGGGTGGGGATCCCCTTCTTTTTTTTCTCCTTCAGTTCCGCCGCCAGGTCCAGAAGATATTCGATCTCTTCCGGGGTATAGTCTTTAAGCGTCAGAAAGTGTCTTCCCTTCAGATCCATTGTGCAGCAATCCTCCTTGTGTAGTATCTCAGCCTAATATACCGGAAAGGCTTCCCTTTCGGGAAGCCCCAAAAACTCTCCTCAAGATCTTTTACTCTTTGGAAATCTCCGCAATGGAGCGGACAAGACCGGCGATCCCCTGTATTTCGGAAGGAATAATGATCTTTGTCGCCTGGCCGTCGGCAGCCTTCGCGAACGCCTCCAGGCTCTTCAGCTGAAGGACCGCGTCGTCGGCCCCCGCCTCCTTGATGAAGCGGATTCCCTCCGCAGTGGCCTGCTGGATCTTTAAGATCGCCTCCGCCTGGCCTTCCGCCTCCCGGATACGTTTCTCCTTCTCGGCCTCGGCGCGGAGGATCGCAGACTCTTTATCGGCCTCGGCGTCGAGAATAGCGGACTCTTTCTTTCCCTCCGCCACAAGGACAGTGGATCGCTTCTCACCCTCGGCACGGAGGATCGCCTCGCGGCGCTCACGTTCCGCCTTCATCTGCTTCTCCATAGCGTCCTGAATCGCCGCCGGAGGAATAATGTTCTTCAGCTCCACACGGTTGACCTTGATCCCCCAGGGATCCGTGGCCACATCCAGCGCGGCCCGCATCTTGGTGTTGATCGTCTCCCTTGACGTCAGCGTCTGGTCAAGTTCCAGGTCGCCTATGATATTTCTCAGAGTAGTGGCAGTCAGGTTCTCGATCGCCATAATGGGATTCTCAACGCCGTAGGTATACAGCTTGGGATCCGTGATCTGGAAGAAAACTACCGTATCGATCTTCATGGTAACATTGTCCTTGGTGATCACGGGCTGGGGCGGGAAATCCACCACCTGCTCCTTCAGGATCACCCTTTTTGCCACGCGGTCAATAATGGGCATCTTGAAATGAACGCCCACGCTCCATGTCCCCAGATAGGCTCCGAGCCTCTCCACGATCATGGCATTCGCCTGCGGTACGATCTTGATGCACGAGGATACGATGATCAGTACAATGACTGCAAGTATCAGCACGCCTATAATAAGTCCCATATTATTTTTCCTCCTTTTGCTTTGCAACGATCAGCTTGACGCCGCGGACGCCTTTGATGGTCACCAGTTCTCCCGGAAGGTACACATCCGCTCTGTCGGATGCCCGGGCCGTCCACTCCTGACCGCCCACCACGGCTGTCCCGGTTCCCTGATCGTTGTTGATCTCCTCGGTCACCCTTGCCGTCCTTCCGATCAGACTGTCCACATTCGTCTTCACAGTTTTCTTATTGATATACCTGGACGCCCATGGCCGCGTAAAGAACAGCAGCAGAAACGATACGACCACAAATACCGTGAGCTGAACTTCGATTCCCGCCCCGAACAGGGATACCAGAAATGCCACCAGCGCCCCTCCGGCAAACCAGATGGTTGTCAGAGCAAGGGTGGCAATCTCGATCCCGAGCAGTATCACAAAGAATATCAGCCAGTAAATCGATGCCATTCTCATTCCCCCTGTCTAATAGTATGGACATGATCCATTCTTTATTATAGATTTTTTCGCAGTCAAATTCAATATTTTTCTGTCGGAAAATTGTGAATTATTTGTTTATCGGCTTTTTCTGCGCTGTCTGGCCGCTTCATACATCAGCAGGGACGCGGCGACCGCGGCGTTTAAGGATTCCACCCTGCCTTCCATCGGGATCCTGACCCGGATATCCGCAAGCTCCGTGATCCGGCTGCTCAATCCGGCCGCTTCATTGCCGATGAGGAATGCCACCGGCCCTGTATAGTCCGCCTCGTCATACTCCGTGCTTCCCTCCAGATGCGCGGCTGCGAGACGGACTCCGCTTTGTCGGATCTTCTCCAGCGCCGCCGCCAGATCCCCGGTGCGCAGAAACGGCACACGAAACAGCGCGCCCATGGTAGACCGCACGGTCTTCGGGGCATAAATGTCCGCCGTTTTCTCATCCATAATGACTCCGGTGACTCCCGCGCCCTCTCCCGCTCTCAGGATCGTGCCCAGATTGCCCGGATCCTGAACCGCCTCAAGAATCATCAGGAGCGCCGGCTTCCCGGCGGACAGGATATCGGAAAGCCCGAAGCGGCACTGCCTCGCCACGGCCAGGATCCCCTGGGGCGTCTGCGTGTCGCACATGGCTTTCAGAACTTCCTCCGATACGGTCTGCAGATGAGGCAGGGCGCTAAAGTCCGGGCCGTGCGTCTCCAGGAACTTCTCCGTCGCATAGACACATTCGATCTGGTCTTGCGGGAGCTCCCCTACCATTTTCGGTCCCTCCACCAGATAAAGCCCCGTCTCGTTCCGATATCTTGATTTTTTTGCCAGGTCGGCCGCCTGCCTGACCCGGGCGTTGGATCTGCTGGTGATCATATGCTCTCCTTTTCCTGCATTTCCTCAAGCTGAGCGAGCCAGATCCGGCTGCAGGCATCGCTGGGCATCCGCAGATCCCCTCTGGGAGAGAGGGATACGGATCCAACCTTCGGGCCGTCCGGAAGGCAGGACCTCTTAAACTGCTGGGAAAAGAAACGCCGGTAAAACGTGAAGATCCACCGGCGGATCTCATCGGGCTCGTATCTTCCCTCAAAAGCCGAGACCGCCATACGGAAGATCCTGGCCGGTTCATAACCAAACCGAAGCATCTGGTAAAGGAAGAAATCATGCAGCTCGTAGGGGCCGACCAAATCCTCTGTTTTCTGGGAGATCACCCCTCCGTCCGGAGGAAGCAGCTCCGGGCTCACAGGCGTATCCAGAACGTCTTTAAGCACCCCGCGAAGCTCCTCGTCTCCGCAGTTGTCCGCGTACCAGCCGACGAGATGGCGTACCAGGGTCTTCGGCACAGAAGCATTCACGCCGTACATGGACATATGATCCCCGTTATAGGTAGCCCATCCCAGCGCAAGCTCCGACATATCTCCGGTTCCGATCACCATGCCCCCCGTCTGATTGGCTATATCCATCAGGATCTGCGTGCGTTCCCTGGCCTGACTGTTCTCGTATGCCGCATCATGGTTCTGCGGATCCTGCCCGATATCCTGAAAATGCTGAAGCACCGCTTTCTGGATATCGATCTCGCGAAGCGAAGCTCCGATCTTCTGCGTCATCCGGCAGGCATTCTGATATGTTCTGTCGGTAGTGCCGAAGCACGGCATGGTAACACAGAGGATCTGGCTTCTGGGCAGCCCCATCATATCAAAGGTTTTCGCCGCCACCAGAAGCGCAAGGGTGGAATCCAGCCCCCCGGAGATCCCCAATACCACGTTCCGGATCCCGGTATGCGCAAGGCGCTTCTTCAGACCGAGCGACTGGATCATGAGGATCTCGCTGCAGCGCTTGTTTCTCTCTCCCTCCTGCCTGGGGACAAAGGGGGCAGGATCAATGAAGCGCTCCAGCTTCAGCGGCTCTGTTTTCAGGGAAAAATCGACGATCGTATGGGAACCGCCCTGCCGTGCCGGATATGTGCTCATCCTTCTCCTCTCGTTGACCAGACGGGTCAGATCGAGATCCGCGTAAATCGTCTCACCGGTAAAGCGGGCGGACTCGGCAAGCGGCACGGCGTTTTCCACGATCATATTGTGGCCGCTGAACACCAGATCCTGGGAAGACTCTCCCTCTCCGGCGCTGGCATACACATACGCGCATACCAGACGCCCGGACTGCCCCTCCACCAGCGATTTACGGTAAGCGTCTTTTCCCACCGTCTCCACGCTTGCCGAGCAGTTGACGATGACCGTGGCCCCCTCCTCCGCATGGGCAATGCTGGGCGGGCAGGGAACCCACAGATCCTCACAGATCTCGGCGGCAACGGTAAATCCGGGAACCGTCCGGCACCGGAACAGCAGATCCGTTCCTACCGGGACCTGCTCTCCCATAAAATCGATCCACGCGGTCTTCCTGCTCCCGGGTGTGAAATGGCGCGCCTCATAATATTCCGCATAATTTGGAATATACGTCTTGGGAACGATCCCCAGGACCTTTCCCCCGCACAGAGCCGCCGCGGCATTGTAAAGCTTTCCGTCCATTTCCCACGGCAGACCTATAAAAGCCAGAATATCCAGGTCAGCCGATTCCCGCGCCAGCCATACAAGGGCTTCTCTCGCCCGGTCCAGCAGTCTGTCCTGGAGGAACAGATCCCCGCAGGTGTATGCGGTCATACACAGTTCAGGAAAGACGATCAGCTTCGCTTTCCTTCCCGCCGCCTCCCTCATCACGCCGAGAAGCTGCTCTTTGTTGTAGTCGGGATCCGCGACACGGATCCCCGGCGCGGCGGCCGCGACCCGGATATATCCCTGATTCATATTGAAAACTCCTTTTATATGGTATTGTCGTCCCGTCTCCTTCCGCAGACAGGGATCACGGCGGTCCGGACTGCCGCCGCAGGTATAGTATACACCGCTTTTATAGAAATTGGAAGTTTACTTTTCGGTTCTTATCGTGTAGAATAATATTCCAGAGGAAAAAACTATGATGAAGATTTCAACAAAAGGGCGGTATGCCCTCCGTATGATGATCGAATTCGCCATGCATCCGGGCGAGTGCACCAAGCTGAACCAGGTCGCCACCCGTCATGAGCTTTCCGACAAATATCTGGAACAGATCGTAGCCGTCCTGGTCAAAGCCGATTATGTCAAAAGCGTCCGGGGCGCCAGGGGCGGATATATGCTGACAAGAGATCCGTCCGAATATACCGTTGGGATGATCCTCCGCCTTATGGAAGGAGGTCTGGCTCCCGTGGCCTGCCTGGACGATCCCGAGATCCAGTGCGAGCATTGGGACACCTGCTCCACCCTCACCGTATGGAAGCAGATCGATCAGGCCATCAACCAGGTCGTGGATCATGTGACCCTGGCGGATCTTGTAAAGGAGCAGATGGAAAAGCCTGGCTGCACGCTCATGTGACGGGCCGCGGGCCCCGGATCAGATCAAACACGGCCAGGTTGGGATTCCCCGCCTCCGCATCTGCAAAGGTCCTTCGCACCTTCAGCAGATACCGCAGCATTCCGTCCGCCTCACCGGGTTCCTCTCTCGCCTCATCCTCCAACGGAAACGGCAGCACAATGCCCACCGCCGTCGGAACCGAAATATCGGTCAGGCAGTCGTACAGCGCATCCAGGTTGTGTCCGTAATAATCGGGAAACCCCATTTTTTCCGCCAGGTAATCATGGAGCTCATATCTGTCGGCAAAGCCTGACAGTTCAATCGTAACTTTCTTCATTCCATTCCTCCCCGTCATACAGAAGAACAAAGTTCTCGTAATGATCTTCCGAATAATAGATCAGGCCGTCGCTGCTGAATACGATCCGTTCCCCCGTCCGATATCCGCCTTCATAGTTAATATCGCACTCCCGGTATTTCCTTCCTTCTTTCTCGGGAAGAAGACCCTCCCGGTTCCCGAACGTATCGCCTCCGATGCTCATGCCCGGCGCCACGTCCCACAGATTTCCCTCTGACGACTCCCAGCCCAGGTCTCTTGCCTCCTTCTTGGTAATATAATTGGGAGGCAGCTCCCCGAATTCCGCCAGATAGTGGGAGACTCCCCACATATCGCTGTAGCTCTCCCCCCGGATCACCTCCGGGACGGACCCCTTTTCGGCCGCGCCGTCTTTATCCGCTGTTTCCGTTTCGTATGCGGAGGAAGCCTGTCCCGTCTCCCGCACAAATTCAAGCGTCTCCTCTTCCGCGATCCGGTCCGTGCCGTATCCGGCCGGAGCACAGCCGGCAAGCAGGAAAACCGCGGCCAGTATCCATACAAGCATTTCCGCCGCTTTTTTGGTGATCCGTGTTCCAAAACGTTTTGGATTTGCTGACGAAAAGATCAGCTTCGGCGTTTCTCTTAATGGTTCCATGCGTTTCTCACCTCACAAAATCCAGATTTTTCCCCCGTGTGTCGGGTTTTTTTGCAGATTCATTCACTCCTGTAATTTTGTAAAACAGACTGAAACCGCCTGTCGGCCTGTTCGGCAAAGATTCCCGGGGTAGATATCTGGCTCGCAAGTCCGACCGTTTCCCATGTATCAGTCCAGATCAGATACGGTTCAAGGGAATTGCATTTTTCCCGGCTGCTTCGCAGAAGCTTATAAAGTCGCCGACCGCCATTTTCCAGTTCATGTATTGATTGCGGCTCATTTTTATCGTATAGGCACAGCCGTTGCTGCTCCCGCACATCTGCTGATAATCAGGGCTGTCCGTAAGCATCAGAATGATCCGCAAGTCGTCATATGCTTGTCCTGTAATAGGATCTATATCCGTTTCGGGCAGCCTGTCGAGTCGATCAATCATTCAGTGTCTCCTCGTTATTCAGCGGCATATCGGGCATCCGCCTTTCTGCTTTTGATTATACCCTGTGGCATTGCCGGTTGCAATACAGGATTCGGAAGTTCATAAAATTTGCGGATATGTTTTCGCAAAGCATTCCCGCGGCGTACCCGTCAAAGCCATTGACGGATGGATTCGGAACGATTATAATAGATCTAAAATTTTTTATGGAAAGGATGATGAGTCATGCAGATTGGCAAAAAGACAAAGAATCTACTTCTGATATGTGCTCTTGCCGCCATTTTTATATTTCTCTTTCTTTTCCCCGGTTCGGTGCCTGCCGGAGAAGAATACGCGCCCTATGTGTACCGGAGCGTCTTTTCTCTTCTTCCGCCGGTTATCGCCATTACCCTTGCCCTGCTGACAAAAGAGGTATACTTTTCTCTGTTCATAGGGATCCTTGCCGGAGGGCTTCTGTACTGCAACGGAAATCTGGCTTCGGCCGTGGAAACGATTCTTTACCATGAGAACGGAGGCTTTGTGACAAATATCGCGACCCTGCAGAATGCCAGCATCCTGGTCTTCGTGGTTCTTCTGGGCTCTCTGGTGGCCCTGATGAACAAGGCGGGAGGCTCCGCCGCATTCGGCCGCTGGGCATCGGAACATATCCGGACACGCAGGGGCGCGCAACTTGCCGCCATTCTTCTGGGCGTTCTGATCTTTGTTGACGACGGATTTAATTGTATGACGGTAGGCTCCGTAATACGCCCGGTGACAGACCGCCACCATGTATCACGGGCCAAGCTTGCCTATATTATCGACGCGACTGCCGCGCCCGTCTGCATAATCGCGCCCATATCCAGCTGGGCCGCCGCCGTCACCTATTCCGTTCCCGCAGGATCCGGGATCAACGGCTTTGAGATGTTCCTGCGCACCATTCCGTACAATTTCTACGCAATCGGTACATTGCTGATGATGATCCTCATCGTCTGTCTTGAGCTTGACTTCGGCCCGATGAAGCTGCATGAAGACAACGCCGCAAAGGGCGATCTTTTCACTACGCCCGACCGGCCCTTTGCCGATGCGGACGACGAGGTCCCGTCCTCCCGCGGCGGAGTGATCGATCTGGTGCTCCCTGTGGCCGTCCTGATCGTATCGTGCATCGTGGGGATCGTATATACCGGAGGCTTTTTTGACGGAGTCGGCTTCATCGACGCATTTGCCAACTCCAACTCCGCGATGGGACTGGTATTCGGGAGCCTCATTGCCATTCTCTTCACGTTTTTCCTGTATATGTTCCGGGGCGTGATCACCTTCCGTGAGTTTATGGAATGCTTCCCCACGGGTTTCCGCTCCATGTGCGCCCCCATGATCATCCTGATCATGGCCTGGAACCTTTCCGGAATGACCGGGCTGCTGGGCGCGGATCTCTACATACATGACGTGGTAGCCGCATCCGCCGGGGCACTGAAGATCTTCCTGCCCTGCATTATCTTTATTGTTGCGGTATTTCTTGCCTTCTCCACCGGAACCAGCTGGGGGACCTTCTCCATTCTGATCCCCATTGTCTGCAACGTATTTACCGACTCCTATGAAATGCTGGTCATCGCCATTGCCGCCTGCCTTTCCGGAGCGGTCTGCGGCGACCACTGCTCCCCCATCTCGGATACCACGATCATGGCCTCCGCGGGAGCCCACTCCAACCATGTCAACCATGTGACCACGCAGATCCCGTATGCCTTCACGGTAGCCGGGGTATGTGCCGCAGGATATCTTCTGGCCGGCGTCCTGGGATACTTCATGAACAGTCCCGCGGCGATCGTATCTCTCCCGCTGACGATGATCCTTCTGGCGGCGGTCATTGCCACAGCCAATCGGCTGATAAAAGCGAAGCAATAGGCTTTCCCTTTTGTCTCATCTTCGTCTCTTCCGCTGAACTCCGTTTCCTGCCGGAAAGGAAGCGGAGCGGCGGAACACATACCTGGAAATAACGGGCGGTACGGCTCCTCCGATCGGAGCCATACCGCCCGTTCATATTTTATCTTCTCACGCCGCGGCCTTTTCCGTCCGCGGTCTATCCGGGTCCTTCGGTCTGCTGACCCGGTAAGGCAAGCCTAGAATCTGCCGGCCTTCGCCGCTTCCTCGACGGAAACGGCCACGGCCACGGTCATGCCGACCATGGGGTTGTTGCCCGCGCCAATCAGTCCCATCATCTCCACATGAGCCGGAACGGAGGAGGAACCCGCAAACTGTGCGTCGGAATGCATACGGCCAAGGGTATCGGTCATACCGTAGGAGGCCGGGCCGGCCGCCATATTGTCCGGATGCAGGGTACGTCCCGTGCCGCCGCCGGAAGCTACGGAGAAGTACTTCTTGCCTTTCTCCTGGCACTCTTTCTTATAGGTGCCGGCCACCGGATGCTGGAAGCGGGTCGGATTGGTGGAATTGCCGGTGATCGATACATCCACGCCCTCTTTCCACATGATGGCCACGCCCTCGGTCACATCGTTGGCGCCGTAGCAGTTCACCTTCGCGCGAAGGCCGTTGGAGTAGGACTTTCTCCACAGCTCCTTGACCTCGCCGGTGTAATAGTCCATCTCGGTCTCCACGTAGGTAAAGCCGTTGATCCGGGAAATGATCTGCGCGGCGTCCTTGCCCAGTCCGTTGAGAATAACGCGGAGCGGTTTCTGGCGGACTTTATTCGCTTTCTCCGCGATACCGATCGCGCCCTCCGCGGCAGCAAAGGATTCATGTCCGGCCAGGAAGCAGAAGCAGTCGGTGGACTCTTCCAGAAGCATCTTGCCCAGATTGCCGTGTCCAAGGCCAACCTTACGTCTGTCGGCAACGGAACCGGGAATGCAGAAAGACTGCAGGCCCTCGCCGATCGCGGCGGCCGCGTCCGCGGCGCGGCGGCAGTTCTTCTTGATCGCGATAGCCGCCCCTACGGTGTATGCCCACTTGGCATTTTCAAAGCAGATGGGCTGAATGCCCTCCACCATCTTATATACGTCAAGGCCGGCATCCTTGGTGATCTTCTCGGCTTCTTCGATGGAAGCAATGCCGTAGCTGTTCAGGACTTCATTGATCTGTTTGATACGTCTCTCATAGGATTCAAATAATGCCATGATTATGTATTTCCCTCCTTAAAAATTTTGTCAAGGATGATACCCCTCGCTCCCGTTCAGAGTATCCGCTCCCGCACCAAGCCCTGGGAAAACCTCCGTCAGGCGCTCAATGCGTATCCGCAAAGCGTGAATTTCTGCTTTATTCCATTCTCGGATCAATGATCTTGACCGCATCGGCCACGCGGCCGTACTGGCCCTTCGCCTTCTCCCAGGCGGTAGCCGGATCGTCGCCCTTCTTGATGAAGTCGGTCATCTTGCCAAGGCTCACATACTGATATCCGATGATCTGATCCTCTTCGTCCAGAGCGATCCCCGTCACATATCCCTCTGCCATCTCCAGATAGCGGGGGCCTTTCTTCAGAGTTCCGTACATGGTACCCACCTGAGAGCGAAGTCCCTTGCCCAGGTCCTCCAGACCGGCGCCAATGGCAAGTCCGTCCTCTGAGAAAGCGCTCTGGCTTCTGCCGTATACGATCTGCAGGAAGAGCTCTCTCATGG